>NZ_QVFL01000013.1:0-95058 GCF_003434225.1 Absiella sp. AM29-15 | reverse complement strand
AACAACTCATGCGGTTATTGAAAGAGGACAAGTTAGGTGCTAGGAGCATTGATACAATCAAACCCTCTGACGCTAAAGAATGGGCGTTACGCATGAAAGACAAAGGCTTTTCCTACAATACCATTAACAATCATAAACGCTCATTAAAAGCGTCATTCTATATCGCCATACAAGACGATTGTGTAAGGAAAAATCCCTTTGATTTCAAGTTAAGTGAAGTCCTAGAAAATGATACCAAAGAGAAAGTCGCATTGACAGAGGAACAGGAACAAGCCTTACTCTCATTTATCAAGACGGACAATGTGTATCACAAGCATTATGATGATGTGCTGATATTATTAAAAACAGGACTTCGTATCTCGGAACTGTGCGGACTGACAGTAGCCGATATTGATTTCAAGAATGAAGTTGTGATAATTGACCACCAGTTACTAAAGAGCAAGGAACAAGGCTATTACATTGAAACGCCTAAAACAAAGAGCGGAATAAGGCAAGTGCCATTAAGCAGAGAAACAATACAGGCATTTCAACGAGTTATGAAGAAACGCCCAAAGGCAGAACCATTTGTGATAGACGGACAGAGCAATTTCTTATTTGTCAATCATAAAGGCAAGCCCAAAGTTGCGATTGATTACAACGCCTTATTTGTCCGTATGGTAAAGAAATATAACAAGCACCACAAGGACAATCCCTTGCCACATATCACACCGCATACGCTACGCCATACATTCTGCACAAGACTGGCAAGCAAGAACATGAACCCAAAAGATTTACAGTATATCATGGGACATTCAAACATTAGTATCACAATGAACTGGTACGCTCATGCGTCCATAGATACCGCAAAATCAGAGGTTCAGCGTCTAATCGCATAGAAGTATTTACCACGATTTTAACCACGATTGACAGGGAAAATATAAGAAAATAGACCTAGATATGCGAGGTTTACCACAAAAGCAAAATGCCCGTAGAGCCGATAAAATAAGGCTTTGCGGACATTTAGGAAGATATAAAAAGATAGTCAAAAAGACATATATAATTTAAAAAAACTTATTATGTATGTTAAAAATCAAGAAGAATATGATGAAAAAGAATTAAATACATTGTACACAAGAAGAGCTAATATTTTGAAAAATGCAGAATTAAAGATTGATGCATATAAAGATATAATTAATGAACTTCAAGAAGCAGGAAGAATAATGGATACTATTACTTTTGTGACTGATAAACAAATTAATGTGGTCATGGAATTTTTGGCACATTTTGGAATTGTAAGAGAAAAAATTACTGAAGAAGAATCTGCAACTAAAAAAGTTAATACTGAGGGCTTAACAGAAAGACAAAATATTATTAAAAATTTTAAGGAGGGCATATGTCAAATCTTATTGGGACTTAAATGCTTAGATGAAGGAATAGATATTCCTAACGCAAGGATAGCTATTTTATTAGCGAGTAGTACTAATCCCAGAGAATATATACAAAGGGTAGGGAGAGTAATACGTCAAAGTCCTGATAAAGATATTTCTATAATTTATGACATTATTGTCGCACCTAATGATGGTAGTGAAGGTTCAAGACAAATACTAGAAAAAGAAGGTCGTAGAGCAAATGTGATAGCTCAAAATGCAGTGAATTATGATGTAGTTAAAATGATGTTTGAAATGAGAGGGGTTGATCTAGATGTCAATAAGTAAAAAGATTACTGATGAAATAACTAATTTAAATGTACATAGTGAATTTAAAAAACTCTTGTTAGAGTTATTAAAAATCGAAGACAAAGGGAATCATAAAAATAATCAATTGTTTGAAAAGGAAATAAAAGAATACATAAAAAAGACTGGTGGTGCTGAATAATGGGTGTATTAATAACAAAAATAGAATTAACTAATTATCGTCAATATAGGAAGGTGACCATAGAATTTAAACGTAATATAAATAGTCATTTATATATTTTAAAAGCAAAAAATGGTACGGGAAAAACAACTTTCATAAATGCAATCACTTGGTGCCTTTATGGAGAAGAAAAGTATTTGGATGATTCAAAAAATGCCTTAAATTTACCTAATGAAAAAACAGTCGAAAACACAAATGAAAACGGAAGTGTTAAAGTTACAGTTAGAATCTCAATGAAGGATGATGATACTAACCAAGTTATTGTAATTACTAGAGAGCATAACTATAAAGTGAATTTTAATATTATAAGTAAAAATAGAAAAACAATGTTCGAACAAGAAAAATTTAACATCGCCATTACTAATTTGACTAATAACACTAACAGTAGAATCATTGATAATGCTGATGAGTGTAATCAAGTTGTAGATACTTATTTCAATAGATTGATATATGATTATTATTTCTTTGATGGTGAAAATTTAAAAAACTATTTTACAAAAAGTAAATCTGAAACTATTCAAACATCTATTTTTAATATTTCACAAGTTACTTTATTGGAAAATACTAAAGAGAGAACTAATAATTTAGCTGTGAACAAATATAGAGAATTAAATCGTAAGAAGCCTAGTGGAACAAATTATTTAGAAGAAAAAATAAATTTAGAAAATGAAATAAAAGCAAGGGAAAATACTAACAAAAAATTAGAATCAGATATAAATAAATATAGTGAGAAAAAGGTTAAAGCAGATGAAATATTAAATAACTATACACCTATTAAATTTCAGCAACAAAGAAAATTAGATTTAGAAAAAAGTTTAAAAAAGAATGATGAAGCCTTAGTTAATTTAAGAAATGATCAATATTCATTTATTTATGATTATATGATTTTGCTACGTTTTTATCCAAGAATTAAGAAAACTTATGATATGATATGTTATAAAGAAGAACATAGTGAATTACCACCAAATATTAATAAGAAAGAGATTCGAGAAATCATAGATAACCATCTAGAAAATTGTCCTGTTTGTAATAGTGAAATTGATGATAAAGCTATTAAATACCTACAGGATTTATTAGAAAGTACATCAGTCTCAACAGGAACTTCACATCAGTTAATGAAGATTAAATCAAGTCTAGAAACAATGATTAGCCAAGTATCAAACTTTGAAAAAGAAAAAAAGAATTTAATTAATACAGAAATACTTTTAAAAAAAGAAAGAAAAGAATTTGAAGATGAGTTAAATAAAATTCATTCTTATTTATCAAATTATTCAACTGATAGCCTTGAAAAGGATATTGCTCAAGCGGAAAAAGATAGTAAATATTACGATGATAAAATTCAAGAAGCTAGAGCTAGTATATCTCAAAATATCGCTTTTAATAAAAAAGATAGAGATAGATTAAATGATATTGAAAAGAAATTAAAAAAAGAAGAAGAAATAAAAAATGCTAAAGATGAATTATCAGTTCAAGTTGCATTGCTTAGAAAGATAACAACAGCATATACAAATATAAAACAAAGAATTATGTTAGTGGTAAAAGATGAGATTGAAAAAAGTACATGGCGTATGTTCGATGCCATGACATGGAAAAAAAATACATTCAAATCTTTAAGTATTAATGATAAATATGAAATTTCGGTTCTTAATATGAATAATAAGGAAATGATTGGCTCTTTAAGTGCTACTGAATACATGGCATTAGCTTATTCATTTACTTTAGCTATTCACGAAGCTTCAGGAAAAAACTGTCCATTAGTAATTGACTCACCTTTAGGTAGAGTATCTGATGAAAATAGAGAAAAAATGGCCACAGAATTATTAAAAGTATCTAAAGAAAAACAAATTATTATGCTTTTCACACCTGATGAATATTCTAGTGAAGTAAAAAATGTATATGAAGATACAGCAGCATCAATTATTGAATTATATCTAAGCGAAGATGAATCAGAAGTGGAAGGGGTAAAGAATCAATATGACAAATAGAGATAGAATATATTTTCCAAGAAAATATAAACAATTTAATAAAGCTTTATCTGACCATGACATTAAAACATTAGGGTTAGATAATTTAAGTAATTTAGACTTGTTTAAATTAGCTGTTGCATATGGATTAGATGATCCAACTGATTTTGATGGTGCTAAGGAAGGTTTGTTCTTGCTAAAAGACCTTAAAACAACTTATGATCAAACTTTATTGAATATTGTAAAACTAGGTACAGCTCTAAATAACGATGAAATAGATGAATACTGCAATCTTGAATTAAATTATGATGAAGCTGAGAGATGTGCATGTACTGGATTTGGTAAACTTAAAGAGTTAGTTGAATCAAATTCTGATGAGGAATTATTAATCAAAAAAATGTTTCTTGAACTAGAAACAATTTATTTTACTAATGTAAAATTATAGAGGCATTGCCAGAAAATGTGGGAAAATCTTTTTTTATAAAAATTAAAAAAAGCTTTATGATTAGGTTTTTTTCAATTTTACTTGATATATAAAAGACATGTGATATTTTCATAAGCGACTAAACCACTAAAGGAGTATTATATGTCACTTACTAAATTACTAAAAAGGTTACCTCTGTTGAAATTGATGAAATCAATCTGGCAATCTATATACATGACGAAATGACAAAAGGTAAAATGAATCGTTGAACTATTAGCGGTAAAAATGCCTTGACTATAATTCTACAAACACCAAAAAGAAATGGAAAACACTAGATTTTAATTCTTGTGCAGTTTACATTGTTGCTGATGTTCATCGTGTGTACTGAAAAAAACATGGTGTTAATACTGAAAAGGTCGAATGGGATTAGCATCTACTTTAGGATTGTTTGATATTGTGTGTGAAGTGATTGAAGATGTCAGTGTTATTAAAATATTAGTATCTAGTGGATTAGAAAAGCAGTATTATATCAAAAATCAAGGAGTGTCACTTAGTGGATGTTTTACAAGAATTGGGACTTCTACACAACCTATGACAACCGCTTTGATGACTTATATGCCGGAAGAATTCATACAACCCTACATAATATTCCATTCCACGACAAGATTTGTCGTTTGCTAAACTAAGGATATATTATCAAGTACGAGGTTTAGAATTGAAACAGAAATTTACTAATAGTTTGGAGTTATAGACACTAGAAGAGAAATATAATTATATTGCTTATTTGTTATCTGATGAAAATGGCTTGTCTATCAAAGTTGCCAAGTACAAGAACAGATAAAGTTGATTTAATTGATAATGAAGTCGTATGGAACAGTTAGGTTCTGAGATGAGTTAAATTTTAAGGGTTTATGACAAAGATATTTTTCAAATATCAGATCTTTTTATAAAAAGTGATTTTCCGTTTACAGATAGTATGAATCTATTGAATACTGCCAATGGCGATAAAAATGGTGGTATTCATGGTAGTACTAAAGACACGAATATGATAGAAGAAGAGGGAATTATCGAGTAAATGCCTGAAGATCCAAAGATTACTATAAACCAGCTTAGTATTCATACTGGTTTCAGCACAAGAAAAATTAGCCGTATCATCAAAGTACTTCGTGACAAAATAAACTATATCGAATAGGATCAACTAGAAAAGGGTCTTGGAAAGTAAATAGGTAAATAGAATAGGAGAAAAAATCATGAAAGAATTAAGTTATGAAGAATATGAATTAGAATGCAAAAAACGTGAGGAAGAAAACGAAATCTACCTGCAATTTTTTGAAGATGATTTAAAAGAGGCAGGATTATCTGATAAAACAATAAAAAATCATTATCAAAATGTGGAATTTTATTTGAATACCTATTTGCTACGTGAAGAGCCTAAAGAAATGGTAGAAGGTTGTTATGGGCTGGAAATGTATTTTGGATATTTCTTTATAAGAAAATGCATGTGGTCATCTTCTGCAACGATCAAAAGTACGGCAGCTAGTCTAAAAAAATTCTATAAATGCATGCTGAAATATCATAAAATCGAAGAAAAAGATTATAAATATCTTTGTTTTAATATTAAGGAAAGTATGGAAGACTGGTTAAGAGAATGTCAAAAATATGATGAAGGTCTGTATTGATTCCTTCATCTAGAAAAACATGAACAAGACTTTTTTTATTGTATTTTCAAAATTGAATTGTTTTTAATTATTGCTATTAGCTTTATATTAAAGTAGTATACGACAGCATTTAAAGCATATGATATTTTATACCAGTTGCAATCCACTCTTTTAAAGTATTGCTTTTAATTAGACTACAATCAAATTCAATGTATGCGCAAGTATATACCCTTGCATATTCCTTACAATTCATAAAACAACCACATCGCTCACGAATATATCCTAAAGGATTTCTAAGAAGTACTACTCCCACCGACAACAGTTGTCTTAAACTGTATCGTGGCTGTTCCAAGGGAAGGGATTGCTGGTATTGTATAAGCTAATGTAGTTCCTGTAATAGTAGGTGTTGCTGTGTTTCCGTTCACCGTAAAACTTCCAGTATTAAATGTCATACCTTGAGCAATTGTATCAGTGAACGGTAAAGTTGGCAGTGCTGATAAAGAAAGATTTGTAATTGTGATCGTATAAGTTAACGTATCACCAATATTAGCTGTAGGTTTATCTACAGCTTTTGTAATAGTTGGTGCCAGTAATAATAATGTTGAGACTGTATTACTATTTATACTATTACCTCCATATGTGATGGATGCTGAGTTATCTATTTTATTGATTATAGCCATATTTAAGCTCCTTTCACTATAAGATATGAAATATCATTTCAAAAGTAAAGGCGCAACTCCTTGATAATATAAAATAATCTTTGTATACTAAATAAGGTGATCTTATGGAAAAGTTAGAGATTTTAAAAAAAGATATATTAAGCTGTAAAGCATGTAAAGATATATTAGAACATGATCCTAATCCTATCTTTCAAGGAAATGAACATTCTCATATATTTCAGATAGGGCAAGCACCTTCAAGAACAGTAATGGAAACTAGGAAGCCTTTTAACGATGCAAGTGGTAAAAAGCTTCTCGATAATTGGTATCAGATTACAAGGGAACAATTTTATGATCCTGATAATTTTTATATTGCATCGATTGCTAAATGCTACCCTGGCAAGACAAAAAGAATAGGTGATAATCCTCCGCCAATATCATGTGCAAAACTTTTCTTAAATAAAGAATTAGAATTGGTAGAACCTGATTTATATATTGTCATTGGTGCTTATGCAGCAAAATGGCTATTTCCTGACACAGATTTCACAACCCTTGTTTTTCAAAATCATTTTTTTCATAAAAAACCATTATATGTATTGCCACATCCTTCTCCTCTTAATAGAAAATGGTTAAAAGATCATCCAGAATTTGAGAAGCAACGAATAATTGAAATACGTGAGAAGATTCATGATATTTTACGATAGGAATATACAAAGCATGGTTTTGTCATAAATGATTTATTTGAAGTTTTTTCATTTTTTCATATTATGATCGTATACAGATATTAAATATTTCCACTATCGATGATAAGCGCTGGATTCAATGAGAAAAAAATAAATAGAAAAATATCCAATCAATCTTTTAAGTGTCAAAATAAATCAAACAACAAGGACAGTTATAGGAAAATGGTTAGATTGATAAAGGCACTATTCACCAAGATAGGAAAAAGTTTTGTGAAAAAAGAAAAGGAAATCATAATAAACTTCATTGTAGCCACGATAGATTATAAGGGTACTTCCTTTTATTGTATTTATTATCATTTTAAATTATACAGAGATTGCAAAGTTTTTCATGTCTTTTGTCCTGTTGACAAATCCTTGTTTTTACTGTTTACATATTTCTTAAGACAGGAGTTTACCATAGGAACCTACACAAATTCTTTAAGCCCAGAACTTTATTTAATAAACAGATAATATTTTTAATGAAAGACTGATTGAGCAATTTGAAAACAATCTAAAAATAAGATATTTGTTTTAAAAAGCCAATTAGAAACATATAGATTAGCACTTGAATTAAAAAATAAAAATCTCGAAATCATTTATACTAATATATGAAACTAATGAGAATAAAGGAAAAGTAAAGTTATGAATATCTGCATTTCATCAAGAATTTTAGAAAACCTGCAGATAACAAGCAAACGGAATGCTAAATTCGTCTAACAAAAGCAAAAAAGAAAATCTGTGAACAAAGTCATAATATAGAAACAGCAAATATTTTTGCATGTATCCATAGTGTGATATAGACGTGTACATTACAAAAGATACTTCTTACAAGCGACCAGTAATCAATGATTTGTGTTAGCTAATTATGGGAATACGTGAAAAGATGCATGATATTAAATTAAATTTGAATAAAAATATATAGTTTTAATTTACATTTACAATATATATTTATATGGGTATAATTAATTTATCATAAAGATGCAATAAAAAAATTATAATGAAAGGTTGTGATGTACTATAGGACGATACACGATGATTAAACAAATATCCTTCATTTAACTATGAAAATAAAGTAGAACATATAATGATAAAATCTATTTTTAAATTAAAAGATGTATTGATTTTGTAGAAATGCGAATATGAAGCTCCCATGAATCTCCTGGGAGGTTCGCGCAAAAATGTATTATATTTGGGACGGTATGTAACAATTTGAAAACATCAACGCTGATTTAAAAAGATTTTTTAGAAAAATTGTTACATTAGTTTAAATTTGATATACTTTTGCGGTCTAGCTCTTTTATGAGCTAGTGGATTTAAATTTTTTGTGTGATACCTTTAAATCCTAGTAAGTTTTGTCTAGCTCTTTTATGAGCTAGTGGATTTAAATTTTTTAATATTTTCACTGGTATCTGCTTATGGAGTCTAGCTCTTTTATGAGCTAGTGGATTTAAATAACTATAGTTTACGATAAAAAACAAGAAAGTCAATGTCTAGCTCTTTTATGAGCTAGTGGATTTAAATCTTGAATAAAATCATTTGTTTCTGAGAAACTCTCTGTCTAGCTCTTTTATGAGCTAGTGGATTTAAATATGAATAGGTGTGATTTTAACGATAAATTTATCTGTCTAGCTCTTTTATGAGCTAGTGGATTTAAATTCCCATAATGATAATGTTGGTTGAGATATCTTAAAGTCTAGCTCTTTTATGAGCTAGTGGATTTAAATTCGATCTTTTGTCATGGATATATCTTGATTCGGTCTAGCTCTTTTATGAGCTAGTGGATTTAAATAATACGTTTGTTTGCTGATCCCATGCAAATCCTGTCTAGCTCTTTTATGAGCTAGTGGATTTAAATATTATTTTTCTGTTTTTCGCTTATATAGGAACACAGTCTAGCTCTTTTATGAGCTAGTGGATTTAAATTTTAATGCCTCCTTACTTTCCGGATTGCGACAACGGTCTAGCTCTTTTATGAGCTAGTATGTACATTATGTAGTTTTCTTTTAAAATTCTGTGCGTTTAGTTCGATAAGAGTATTACAGTCCTTTTCTAATATTTATAAGAAAAGCACCTCCAATTTACATAACTAACCGACAACAGTTGTCTTAAACTGTATGATTGCTGTTTCAAGGGGAGGGGTATTTATAAGTTAATGTATTACCTGTCGGGTAGGTGTTGTTATACTGCCATTGACACTAAACCTTCCAGTATTATAAGTCATACCTTTTCTTTCATACGTGATGAATGCCGTTCTTTTTTTATAATGATTGTAATCGTCATGCACTTTTTAGAGTAAGTTATGAAGTGTGTTTATCAAATGTAAAAAAGTATGCTAAAAATTTATAAAAAGATCAAAAAAAGTATTGCATTTTTTTAACAGGTTTGTTATTATATTAGAGCTTTGATGCCGACTTAGCTCAATTGGTAGAGCAACTGATTTGTAATCAGTAGGTTGGGGGTTCAATTCCTCTAGTCGGCACCAGCTTGTTGATTACATCAAATCAATTGATTTGATGTTTTTTTATACATACGTTTACAAGAAGGTGAAACAATGGAAAAAGTAAATAATTGGGAACAGGTGGAAGCATACCTTCAAGAAGGCAGAGTCATGTGCTTTATGAATAATGGCTCCATATCAAGATTTCTAATAAAGAATGAAAAACTACATGTATATAGTGATGCAGCGCACTATGTATTATCATGGGAGAATTTTCAGGAATTATATCAGGAAGAAGTTTTTTATCTCTATGAAAACGAAACAGAAAATGTAGAGATATCAAAAGAAAAAGATGATGAATACTATGGATGGTATCATAAATAGAAAGGAAGACAGCATATGGTAAATTTAGAAAGAACAGCTGAAAAATTATTTGTTCTTGTGAACGCCAATCTAAAACCAGAATATGATAAGGAATGTAATATGATCATGGATGTGTTCTTAGAAGACGAGTTTACAATGGATGAATTAAAACGTTTATTGATCTATTTGTTGGAAAAAGTAAAAGATGAACGTAAAGCTGAAGTACAAAAGAAAATCGAATGGGAAGTTGGATTGCTGGAAGATGCAGTCATATAAAAAGTCTGAGATAGTATTTTCATACAATGCTCAGACTTTTTTCGTTTTCATTAAGGCATCCCTTGTCGCAATGATCAGCTTTTCCAGTATTTCCTTATCCTGAAGATTTTCAATTAAAAATGAAGGTTTTGCGCCAGGATACATTTCGCCATAAATAGGATCGTTCATCATTTTTTTACCAGCATCTGTCACTTTGATAAACAATTGATTATCACAAGCAGCACCAATATAAACACCATCCACATAAAACCCAAATTCACCAAACATACGACGATAAGTGATATCCCCACAGCCTTGTAACTGCTCACATACATATTGTACAAATTCCATACTACAACTCATGATCACACCTCCTGCTTTTTCTTTATCATATCCTAAAATTTAAAGGATTCATTGTAAAAATCAGACATTTGTTTACGATAGACACCAGGAGTTACACCACAAACCTGTTTAAAATCATGAATAAAATGCGATTGATCATAATATCCTGACAGATATGCAATCTGCGTTAAAGTTAAAGAGAAATCACACATAAACTCCAATGCCTGATTAATACGTATCAAACGCTGATAAACCTTGACTCCTGTGCCTACCTGATTTTGTAAGATACGATGTAAATGACGATCAGAAAAAGCACATATTTCATCCAGTCCTTTATGTTCTCTTAAACAAATGGAAAGCTGATTTAAAAAATCAGGTGTTTCATATATCTGTAGTTTTGATAATAAAAAATTCTCTAGCAATTCTAAAAAATCATAGATGCATGCCGAAGAAAACCAGAATTCCTGTATCTTGTATTTCCACTCAGGTAGGATCTGTTGCATGGCTACCTGTTGATTTAACAATTCTTTCTGAGGAATACCAGTAAATGGAAAGGAACCACCAGGTTTAAATTCAATAAAAAAACGTTCAGGGGGATGATTGTTATTCACAATCACCGTCTTGGTCGTAGCACCCCAAAATTTGATATCCAATTCATGAGAGGAAGGCGTAATCACCATACATCCAGCAATATCCGGTATCAAAACTAACTGTTTATTCTTATTGGCAATCCCCTGTAAATTCAAAGTATAATGAGCAATATAAGGCTGCAACAGAGGATGTGGTTTGATATAGATATGTGCATCAGTAGACGCAAAAATTCTAGATTGTAATGAGGGAGTTATAAATTGCATAAAAATCTCCTTTTCCATTATTTTAACATAGAAACTGATGTTTGTTGTAGCATTTTTCATTCCATTTATTACAAAAGGATGTGTAAATCACACATCCCATTTATCTACTTGAATTCAGTTTTTGCATAGCCGTAATCAAAGCCATGGTATAAATTTCATCAATGGTAGCACTTCTTGATAAATCATTCATAGGAAGTCGTACCCCCTGTAGGATTGGCCCATAAGCCTCATATCCGCCCAAATTCGCCACCAGTTTATAACCGATATTGGCAGCATTTAAATCAGGAAAGATCAATACATTGGC
The DNA here is from genome assembly GCF_003434225.1 of Absiella sp. AM29-15. NCBI lineage: Bacteria > Bacillati > Bacillota > Erysipelotrichia > Erysipelotrichales > Erysipelotrichaceae > Amedibacterium > Absiella sp. AM29-15. Next base: position 83,183 of record NZ_QVFL01000013.1, on the reverse strand, counting down.
ACAACCACCAACCTTGCTGTCAGGCGCCTTTAACATTGCAACTTCTTTATTCAATGCACAATCTACCTGTAACTCTCCATCCACTTTATAATCTAAAGGCAGCCGCTTTAAGCGGGTAGCTACTTCTTTTACCAGGTCAACGTCTTCACCATGACCAGAACCATATGTAGAATAGGACAATAAAGCCACATAGGGCTTCATACCAAAGGTTTTTGCACTTTGCGCAGACTGTAAAGCAATCTCTACCAATTCATCCGCATTTGGCTTAATATTCAAGGAACAATCTGCGAATATGTATTCCTTTTCTTGTTTACACATAAGAAAACAACTGGAAACAATAGAATTACCCGGACTAGTTTTTACCAAACGCATGATTGGTCGTAACGTATCTGCTGTAGAGTTCGTTGAACCACCAAGCAAACCATCCGCATATCCCATTTCCACATACATCGTACAAAAATAAGCATCTTTTTTCATCCATGCTTTTACAGTTTTACGATCGGCTTTTCCTTTACGCAATTCCAGCATACGATTTTCCATAGCTTCACCATCTTGAAATTCATCAGGGTCTAAGATGATCATACCAGCTAAACCAATATGATGACAATCCGCCAGCTTTTCTAATTCAGCACGGTTTCCATATAATACAGGAATCAGCAGCTTTTTATCACGTAATCGCTCCGCTGCCTTCATCATGCGAATATCTTTCCCTTCTGTAAATACAATCTTTAATCCTTTTCCCTTCAATGGGGTTTCTAAATCTATCATATCATCCACTCCCAAATGTATTATATCGCATATCTTTTTTTGTTGCTATGGATTTTGTGAAAACGTATACAAAATGTGAGAATTGTATAAGACTTGAATTATTAGACATACTATTTGCAGGAGGTAATGATATGAAAGTATGGAACTGTCTTGCTTTGGTCATCACGATCATTGGCGCAATCAACTGGGGATTAATCGGTTTATTCGATTTCAACCTCGTATCTTTCTTATTTGGAGCTGGCTCTATTATCACAAGAATTATTTATATTCTAGTCGGCATTTGTGGAATTTATTTACTAACATTCTTCTCCAAATTAGATGAGGATTAATATCTTTTAAAGAACTTCCTGTAAAAAGGAAGTTTTTCTTTTATAAAAATGTTATAATACTTTTAGAAAAAGAAATAAGTGGAAGGAGCGAATAAATCATGGGATTATTTAGTAGAAAAAAAGAGACATTTGCATGTCCTGTAGCTGGTACATTGCTTAACTTGGAGAATGTTCCAGACGAAGTATTTGCGAAAAGAATGATGGGGGATGGCTTTGCGGTTGATCCAACAGTTGGAAAAATCTATGCACCTGTCAGCGGTGTGATCAAAGCAGCATTTCCTACCAAACATGCGATTGGAATTGAAGCAAAAGATGGAACAGAAATTTTAATTCATATTGGTATGGATACCGTAGAGTTAAATGGAGAAGGCTTTACAAGTCACATCAAAGAAGGTCAGAAAATTAAACAAGGTGATCTATTGATGGAAGTTGATTTGGACTTTATCGCAAGTCAGGGAAAACCTGTAATTACACCTGTTATTTTCACAAGTGGACAAAGCATTACTGTGAAAAAAGCTGGACAGAGTGTAGAAGCAATGGAAGAAGATATTATTGAAATTCATTAATTAAAAAGAACGCGATTTGCGTTCTTTTTCAAATTTAAGTACATTCATTAGGAACATATATTGTGAAAGGATAAGCAATCTTTTATTTTCATTATCGTGAAAGGATAACAATCTTTTTGTTTTCATTATTATAAGTTTCTATATACACTATTGTACGTACATGTTATAATTTTAACGAGGTGATGGTTATGGCTGCAAAATATGAAGAAATATATCAGTCTTTATTGAATCGAATCGAACAGGAGGAATTTCCAGTAGGTGAAACGATACCGAAAGAATTTGATTTGATGGAGGAATATGCTTGTTCAAGGGATACGATACGCAAAGCTTTGCAGCTGTTATCACAAAATGGCTATATCCAAAAAACGAAACGTAAAGGCTCTGTGGTCTTGGATCGTACACGCTATGAATTTCCTGTCAGTGGTGTTATTAGTTTTAAAGAGCTGGCTTCTACGATGCATGGCAGTGTGGAAACGATTGTGACCTGTTGTGAACTGATCAAACCTGATGAAAAAATGAAAGTCAGAATGAATCTTTCTGATAAAGATAAATTATGGATGATTGAACGAGTAAGAAAAATTGACGGGGAGAGTATTATCCTGGATCTTGATTTCTTAAATGCGACGATTGTACCGGGAATCACAAAAGAAATTGCCGAGCATTCTTTGTATGATTATATCGAGAAGGAATTAAACCTGAAAATCGGTTATGCGAATAAGGAAATCACCTGTCAGAAAGTAAGTGAAAATGATAAGCGATTATTAGATCTTAAAGAGTATGATATGGTGGTCAATGTTGATTCATATACTTATTTAACGGATACCCGTATCTTTCAGTTTACCCGTTCTAGACATCGTCCGGATAAGTTTCGCTTTAATGACTTCGCAAGAAGAACCAATACATTTTCTTAAGAGTGGAAAAAAATTCACTCTTTTTTTATTTTGTTATTGACATTTATGTACGTACATATTATAGTATAGATGTAATAAATATGTACGTACATAAATTAGATAAGGAGAGAACTTTATGGCAATGTATACAAAGGATGCGACAGATTTACTAACATATGTAGGCGGAAAAGAAAATATCTCAGCAGTAACACATTGTGTCACAAGAATGCGTTTCGTATTGATAGATGATAAAAAAGCAGATGTAAAAAAGATTGAAACTATTCCAAGTGCAAAAGGAACCTTTACACAATCCGGACAATTTCAGGTCATTATTGGAAATGACGTGCAGGAATTCTACAATGAATTTATCACGGTATCAGGCATAGAGGGTGTCAGTAAGGATGCCGCAAAACAGGCAGCGAAAACAAACCAGACATGGATCCAGCGTTTGATGGGCAATCTTGGTGAAATCTTTGCGCCACTTATTCCAGCATTAATCTGCGGAGGTTTGATTTTAGGCTTTCGTAATATCATTGACGCAATCAAATTATTTGAAGATGGCACAAAAACATTAGTTGAAATATCTCAGTTCTGGAGTGGTGTGGATTCCTTCTTATGGTTGATTGGCGAAGCTGTATTCCACTTCTTGCCAGTTGGTATTGTATGGTCTATCACAAAGAAGATGGGCACAACACAAATTCTAGGTATCATCTTAGGTATTACACTAGTATCCCCTCAGTTATTAAATGCTTATGCTGTTGCCTCTACTGCAGCCGCAGATATTCCAGTATGGAATTTTGGTTCTTTCTCTATTCAGATGATTGGTTATCAGGCACAGGTCATTCCAGCAATGATGGCAGGATTTGTACTAGTATATTTAGAAAAATTCTGGCATAAACACTGCCCAGAAGCAATTTCTATGATCGTGGTACCTTTCTTATCCTTGATACCTGCAGTCATCATTGCTCACACGATTGTGGGACCAATTGGCTGGAAAATTGGTGATATGATTTCACAGGTTGTTTATGCAGGCTTATCCAGTAACGTAAAATGGTTATTTGCGGGTGTATTTGGCTTTGTCTATGCACCACTTGTTATCACAGGATTGCATCATATGACCAATGCTATTGATACGCAGTTAGTTTCCACATATGGCTACACGATTTTATGGCCAATGATTGCCTTAAGCAACATTGCACAGGGAAGTGCGGTACTTGCGATGATCACTTTACAGAAAAAGAATGAACGTGCATAACAGGTTAATATACCTGCCTGTATCTCTTGTTATTTAGGTGTCACAGAACCGGCATTATTCGGTGTTAACTTAAAATATATGTTCCCATTTATCAGTGGTATGATTGGCTCCAGTGTTGCGGCAATGTTATCCATTGGCTTTGGCGTAAAAGCTGTCAGTATCGGTGTTGGCGGACTTCCTGGTATCTTATCTATTTTCGCAGAATATTGGGGATTCTTCGCATTAGCCATGGCAGCTGCCATTATCATTCCATTTGCCTTAACCTATGTGATTGGTAAGAAAAAATTAAGTGAAGAAGATTTGTTTGGAGAAGCGAACTCCTTGGTTAGTGGATATCAACATTCTTCAGAACCAGAAATATTTGCATCTCCGATGGATGGAAAAATTCTTCCATTAGAAGAGATTGAAGATGCCGCATTCTCATCAAAGGCTATGGGGGATGGATTTGCAATTGAATTAAGTAGAGATGAAGTTGTTGCGCCAGTAAGCGGTGAAATTGTTATGAGCTTTCCTACAGGGCATGCATATGGCATTAAAAGTGATGATGGAAAAGAAATACTAATTCACATTGGTATGGATACTGTGGAATTAAATGGGGAAGGCTTTGATGTGAAAGTGAAGGCTGGACAACGTGTAAAACAAGGGGATGTACTGGTTAAGGTAAATAAAGATATCCTTACCTCACATGGGAAATCTTTAGTATCACCTGTGGTATTCACAAGTGGTGAAAAGGTAAAATTACACAAGAAAAATGAAACAATCGCAAAAAATGAAAAAGGATTTATAGCGTTTATTTAGGAGGACACATACATGAATTTTGAAAACAAAGTCGTATATCAGATATATCCAAAAAGCTTTTATGATAGTGACAATGATGGCCTGGGTGATTTACAGGGAATCATTGAGAAACTGGATTATTTACATTATTTAGGTGTAGATTACATCTGGATGACTCCATTCTTTCCATCACCTCAGCGTGATAATGGATATGATGTCGCAGATTATCGTGCCATTGACCCAAGATATGGTACAATGGAAATCTTTGAAAACCTGATCAAAGAAGCAAAGAAAAGAAACATTGATATCATGCTGGATATGGTATTTAATCATACCTCTACAGAACATGTATGGTTTCAAAAAGCATTGGCTGGAGAAGAAAAATATAAAAATTATTACTATTTTCGTAAAGGTAAACAAGATGGCAATGCACCAACCAACTGGATCAGTAAGTTTGGTGGGAATGCTTGGGAATATGTAGAAGCATTTGATGAATATTATTTACATTTATTTGATAAAACACAGGCAGATTTAAACTGGGAAAATCCAGAGGTCCGTGATGAAATTGTGGATATTCTAAAATTCTGGATGGATAAAGGGGTATATGGATTCCGCTTTGATGTTGTTAATTTGATCAGTAAACCTGAATGTTTTGAAGATGATGAAGAAGGGGATGGACGTAGATTTTATACGGATGGACGTCATGTACACGAGTTCTTAAAGGAAATCAACGAGCGTACATTTGGAAAGGATGAACGTATCATCACGGTAGGTGAAATGAGTTCTACATCACTTGATAATTGTGTGAAATATGCAGGTGCAGACAGTCATGAATTAAGCATGGTTTTCCAGTTTCATCATTTAAAAGTAGACTATAAAAACAAACAAAAATGGGAGCTTCAACCATTTGATTTCATGGAATTAAAACAGCTGTTTGATACATGGCAGATTGGCATGCAGAAACATAATGCATGGAACGCACTATTTTGGTGTAATCATGATCAGCCACGTGTGGTTTCACGCTTTGGAAATGATCAACAATACCATGTGGAAAGCGCCAAAATGCTTGCGACAGCAATTCATATGATGCGTGGAACACCTTATATTTATCAGGGAGAAGAAATTGGCATGACCAATGCGTATTTTACGAATATCCATGAATACCGAGATGTAGAAAGTATCAATTATTTCAATATCTTAAAAGCAGAAGGAAAAGAGGAAAAGGAAATCTATCATATCTTACAGGAAAGAAGCCGTGATAATTCACGTACCCCAATGCAATGGAATCAAGAAGCACAAGCAGGATTTACTAAAGGGACTCCATGGCTTCAGATCATTCACAATTACAAGGAAATCAATGTAGAGAATCAAATTCATAAGGAAGGAAGTATCTTAGAATATTATCGTGAACTGATTCGTTTACGTAAAGCATATCCAATCATTGCGAAAGGAAGTTATGAGCCATTACTTCCTGAGCACACAAGTGTCTTTGCTTATAAAAGGGTATATGAGAATACTTCTATGATCGTATTAAATAATTTCTATGATACAGAAACTAAGGTACAGTTATCAGAAACAGGGTATAAAGAAATATTAAGCAATTATCCACATGCTGATATGGAAGAAACCATGGTTCTTCGCCCATATGAAACAAGAGTATATTATAAAGAGAACTAGCACACAAATCGTGTGCTTTTATTTATAAGAATGACTACTAGGACTTACTAAAATCTCATATCGCTTACATTAAAGCACTAAAATAGTTATTAAAAAGATGTCATGAATTATCAAAGCATGAAAAATATGAATATAGGAAGAGCTATATCCTGATATTTCATGTGTGCAATCGTTATTTGAACCTTACTTACAGCAATCATCTTCTTCGTGATGCAGAAACAATTTGTTGAAGGTATGATCGGTTCTGTAAAATAAGCTCATCCTCTACTCCCAACCCTCCTCATGTGGATAGAGCAAAAGAAAGCCAAGAAACTATTCGTTCTTGGCTTTTTTCTTTTCATATTCCATGATATCACCAGGCTGGCATTTCAAGAATTTACATATACGTTCAATGGTATCTGTTTGTACGATATCGTTATGAACCAGACGATTCATCGTACTATTTGAAATCTTTGCGCCTCTTCTAAGTTCTGTTTTATTAATATCTTTTCGATTCATTAAATCAAATAATTTGTAAAATGTCAGCATATATTTGTTCACCTTTTTTCTTAATTTTCTACATTATAACAAGTAAAATGCGATATAATAGTATCGTGTACCGTGAAAGGTATTAATATACGATATAAGGTATAAATATAATAGGAAGGAGATAAGCAAATGAAAGATGTTATCATGCAGCAGATTGTAAATATCATTGCTAAAGATGAAAACCGTAGGGAAGAAGAGGTCTATCAGGATATGTGTGAAGCCATAGATTGTGCATATGATCATGAAGATGCCTCTATAAGAGAACAATGGAGAAAAATTCCTCACGCACAGGATAAACCAACACCTCAAGAAGTGATTGCTTATTTTGCGGATAATTTGCAAGTACATTCGGATGTAAGAAATTTTCAGAAATAAAATTTGAATAAATTTCATAAATGGGTTGACAATTTTCAGAAATTGCATTATTCTAATAACAACAGCAAAAAGCAAAGATCGGGATCAGATTTTGGATGTTGCAGCGTAGAGAATTGCCGGTTGGTGAAAGGCATGTGGACAAAGAAATCGACTCACCCGTGAGCTATGACCTGAAAGCTTTCGCAAGTAAACGTCATCGGCTACTCGTCCGTTATCAAGCGAGAACATATTCGTAGGATATGTGAGAGGATGATTTTTTTATCATCAATCAGAGTGGTACCGCGGAAGTATAAGCTTTCGTCTCTATGAGTTTTTTTAGAGGCGAAAGCTTTTTTGTTTAAGATAAGAAAGGTAAGGGAGAACAAATGAAAGGTTATGAAAAGTATAAGCGCCAATATTACATGCCACCGGAAAACTGCATGGATTGGACACAGAAAGAATATATAGAGAAAGCACCAGCATGGTGTTCCGTAGACTTACGTGATGGAAATCAATCCTTGATCATTCCGATGAGTCTGGAAGAAAAAATTGAATTCTTTAAATTATTGGTAGATGTAGGCTTTAAAGAAATTGAAGTAGGCTTTCCAGCTGCTTCAGAAACAGAATATGAATTCTTACGTACTTTGATTGAAGAAGATATGATACCAGATGATGTCACAGTGCAGGTCTTAACACAGGCAAGAGAACATATTATCCGAAAGACATTTGAAGCCGTTAAGGGTGCGAAAAATGCAGTGATTCATCTATACAATTCTACATCTTTTGCGCAAAGGGAACAGGTATTCAAAAAGTCTAAGGAAGAAATATTGAATATCGCAGTCGAAGGTGCGAAGCTGTTAAAACAATTAAGTGAAGAAGATGGCGGCAATTATCGCTTTGAATATTCGCCAGAAAGTTTCACTGGTACAGAAATCGATTATGCATTAGATGTATGTAATGCTGTATTAGATATATGGAAACCAACAGCTGATAAAAAGGTCATCATCAACCTGCCCGTCACAGTGGAATTATCCATGCCACATGTTTACGCAAGCCAGATTGAGTATATGTGCAAGCATATGAATTATCGTGAAAACGTCATCGTATCCTTACATCCACATAATGATCGTGGCTGTGGCGTTGCGGATACAGAGCTTGGTATATTAGCTGGGGCAGATCGTATTGAAGGAACACTGTTTGGAAATGGAGAACGTACAGGAAATGTGGATATCATTACTCTTGCGATGAATATGTATTCTATGGGTGTTGATCCACAGTTAGATTTCCATGATATGCCTCATATTGTAGAAGTATACGAGAATGTCACAAGAATGAAGGTTGGTATGCGTCAGCCATATGCTGGACAACTGGTATTTGCGGCATTTAGTGGTTCTCATCAGGATGCCATTGCCAAAGGCATGCATTATCGTGATGCGCATGATCCACAACACTGGACCGTACCATATCTGCCAATTGATCCAAGAGATGTTGGACGTGTATATGAAACTGATGTCATCCGCATCAATTCACAATCTGGTAAAGGCGGGGTTGCCTTCATGTTAGAAGAATACTATGGATATGAATTACCAAATGAAATGCGTGAGGAAATCGGCTACTTTATGAAAGATGTATCAGATAAACAACATAAAGAACTGTTGCCAAATGAAGTGAAGGATTTGTTTGAAAAAGAATATCGTAATATCAATGCGCCATTTGAAATGCAGGATTTCCATTTCAAACGGGATGGTGAAAATTATATCTGTGATATAAATGTCATAGCGGATGGTATGGAACAAACCATTACTGGTAAAGGAAATGGACGTTTGGATGCCATCAGCAACGCATTACGTGATAACTTACAGGTATCCTTTGATATCATGGATTATAAGGAGCACTCATTAAGCAAAGGCTCCACATCAAAAGCAGTATCTTATGTAAAAATCAACGATTGTAGAAATATTGATCAATGGGGTGTAGGTATCCATGAGGATATCATTACATCCAGTGTGAAAGCTCTGTTTGCGGCATTAAACCGTGCCGTATCACAAAGAAGAGCCAGTGAGGAGGCATAATTTTATGGGAATGACAATGACACAAAAAATCTTAGCGGCGCATGCAGGACTTGAAAGTGTAAGTGCTGGACAGCTGATTGAAGCGAATCTGGACATGATACTTGGCAATGATATTACATCTCCTGTCGCTATCAAAGAATTTGAAAAATATGGTTTTGATCAGGTATTTGATCCTGGCAAGGTAACAATGGTTATGGATCATTTCGCACCAAACAAGGATATCAAGGCAGCACAACAGTGTAAAGCCTGTAGAACATTCGCTTATGCGAAAAATATTGAACATTTCTATGATGTAGGGGAAATGGGCATTGAACATGCTTTACTGCCGGAAAAAGGTATCGTAGGTCCTGGAGAATGTATTATTGGGGCGGATTCCCACACCTGTACGTATGGTGCATTAGGCGCTTTCTCTACTGGTGTTGGAAGTACCGATATGGCAGCAGGTATGGCAACTGGCAAATGCTGGTTTAAAGTACCAGAAGCTATTAAATTTGATTTAAGAGGAAAATTAAATAAACACGTGAGTGGCAAGGATGTTATTTTGCATATCATCGGTATGATCGGTGTGGATGGTGCACTTTATAAATCAATGGAATTCAGCGGTGTTGGTCTTGCATCTCTTTCTATGGATGATCGTTTATGTATGGCAAACATGGCAATTGAAGCAGGCGCAAAAAATGGTATCTTTGAAGTAGATGAAATTACAGAAGCCTATGTCAAAGATCGTGTTCATCGCCCTTATCAAACCTATAAGGCAGATCCAGATGCACAATATGTCAATGAATATCACATTGACTTATCACAAATTAAACCAACGATAGCTTTCCCACATCTACCAGAAAACACCAAAACCATTGATGAAATCGATGAAGTAAAAATCGATCAGGTTGTCATTGGTTCTTGTACGAATGGTCGTTTGTCTGATATGCAAACAGCTGCCGAAATATTAAAAGGCAAACACGTTGCTAAAGGCGTACGTGCCATCATTATCCCAGCAACTCAAAGCATTTATAAAGAATGTATCAAACAAGGCTGGATGGAAATCTTCATTGACGCAGGATGCGTCGTATCTACACCAACATGTGGACCATGCTTAGGTGGATATATGGGAATCCTTGCGGAAGGGGAACGATGTGTTGCCACAACCAACCGTAACTTTGTTGGACGTATGGGACATGTAGAATCGGAAGTCTATCTGGCAAGTCCAGCAGTCGCAGCCGCCAGTGCCATTGCAGGTAAGATAGCGGCACCACAGGATTAGGGAGGTCACAAGATGAAAACTAAAGGAAATGCACATAAATATCAGGATAACGTCGATACAGATGTTATCATTCCCGCAAGATATCTGAATACCAGTGATCCAAAAGAGTTGGCAAGTCATTGTATGTGTGATATTGATGCGGACTTTGTGAATAAAATTAAAACCGATGATATCATCGTAGCAGGATGGAATTTTGGTTGTGGTTCTTCCAGAGAACATGCGCCACTTGCCATTAAAACATGTGGCATCAGCTGTGTCATTGCGAAAAGCTTTGCACGTATCTTCTATCGTAATTCCATAAATATCGGATTACCAATTCTAGAATGTGAAGATGCCAGCAATGCAATCGAAAATGGGGATGAAGTAGAAATTAATTTTGATACGGGAGAAATTTATAATATTACAAAAGATGAAACATACAAGGCAGAACCTTTCCCACCATTCATTCAGAATATTATGAAACAAAACGGCTTAATGAACGCTATACGAAAGGGGAACAAGGAATGAAAAAAAATATCGCAGTCATCCCAGGAGATGGCATAGGACCAGAAATTGTAAAAGAGGCAGTCAAAGTCTTAAAGGCAATTGAAAAAAAATATCAGCACGAATTTACGTATACAGAGGTATGTGCAGGAGGATGTGCCATTGACAAGTATGGAAAATCACTTCCAGAAGAAAGTTTACAGGCTTGTTTAGACAGTGATTCTGTCTTGTTAGGAGCAGTAGGTGGCCCAAAATGGGATAATGTAGATCCAAGCATCCGACCAGAAAAAGCCTTGTTGGGTATCCGTAAAGAAATGGGATTATATGCCAATTTACGACCAGCAAAGATTTTTCCTCAGCTGGCAGCAGCTTCACCACTTCGTACAGATATTGTAGAAAACGGTATTGATTTTATGGTCGTACGTGAATTAATCGGCGGTGTATATTTTGGAGAAAAGAAAACATATGAAGTAAATGGTGAATTATATGCAACGGATAACATGTGTTACTATGAACATGAAATCAAACGCATTGCCCACACCGCGTTTCAAACAGCCAGAAAACGTAATCACAAAGTGATTTCCGTTGATAAAGCAAATGTATTAGATACCAGCCGTTTATGGCGTAAAGTTATGCATGAAGTGGCGAACGAATATCCAGATGTAGAATTACAGGATATGTTAGTTGATAATACAGCCATGCAGATTGTTAAAAATCCTGCCCAGTTTGATGTGATCGTCACAGAAAATATGTTTGGGGATATCTTAAGTGATGAAGCTAGTATGATTACAGGAAGTATCGGTTTGATTCCAAGTGCTTCTTTAGGCGAAAGTAAACGTGGTATGTATGAACCAATCCATGGTTCTGCACCAGATATCGCAGGACAAAATATCGCTAATCCAATTGGTACCATTCTGGCAGCTGGGATGATGTTGAAATATGCATTTGATATGGATGAAGAAAATGCGGTCATCGAAAAAGCTGTCGCAGATGTATTATCTGATGGCTATCGTACAGGAGATATCATGGAAGAGGGTAAAACAAAGCTGTTCTGTGATGAAATGGGAGATAAGATTGTAGAATATATTGAAAAAGCATAAGGTCTGTGTAATTCACAGATCTTTTTGCTTATACGGGTATAATCAGATAAACTATCTGAATTTATACGCTAAAATATGTTATATTGTAATATGAGGTGATATTTATGATTGAAAGACCACAATATGTGAATGAAATCATGAAATATATGGATAAACCATTCGTAAAAATATTAACTGGAGTGAGAAGAAGTGGAAAATTAACAATCATGTTGATGATAAAAGAACAATTACGCCAAAAAGGAATTCTACAGATACATGGGCTAAAGGAAACTATGAAGGTATTCATACGATGCATATTGCGGATTTTCTATTGTTAGAAAAATATTAAAAGAAAGCTATGGCGTTTTTCCATAGCTTTTCATCATTCATGGGAATATAAAAAAATTTAAAAAATATTGCATTCTTACATAAATGATGTAACAATATGGTATATCATAAAGTCATCAAAAGGAAAGGATGAATTTTATGATCAATGAACGTAGATTAGCAAGGGAATTATTAAATGCTGTTTGGGAAAAAGATGTGGAGCGTGCAGAGGAGCTGTTAGACTTTGGCGCAGATGCCAACTGGATCTTTAATGGATATCCAATATTACATCATGCGGTTTATATACGCAATAAGAAAATGGTCAATCTATTGATTGCTTATGGCGCATCACAAATTGACAGTGCGCTGGCATTCGCTCAGGATCGTGGAATCAGCAGTATGGTACCTTTATTAACGAAGCATGGTGCTGTACCAAAGTACGAATATATGAACATCGCTTTTGGTTTCTATCCAGATCGTTACGCACCACTAGATTATCAGCCTTTGTTACATCACTAGAAAGGATTACTTATGAATCGTAGTGCTTATTGCATTGAAATGTTGAAATTGCTTGCGGCCAGAGGGTTTATGCGTAAAGAAGAACTGGCAAAAGAACTGGATGTGAATCCAAGAAACATCATAGAGTATCGAAAAGAGCTGGAAGCAGCTGGATATGATATTATCACAACAAGTGGAAAATATGGCGGGTACGCTCTGGATGGAGGTACCCTTTTGCCTATGCAGGGATTTACTGCGAAAGAGAAAAAAGCACTATCTGATGCCCTAACGTATTTAAAAGTTCATCCGGATTTTTATTTATATGAAGATTATCGTCTGGCAATGGATAAAATCTTAGCAAGCTCTTCATTAAGTGAAACAAATGGGGGTATGTATTTAAATGACAGTAAACCAGTGGTTTCTAAAGAAATATTAAAAATGATGGATCTGTGCGAAAGCGCAAAACAACATTCCCTTGCGATAGCACTGGACTATAAAAGCATGCATGCCAAACAGTTTGAAAGAATCATGATTCATCCATATGAAATATTAAACTATAAAGGAAGCTATTATTGTCTGGCATATTCCATGAAAGCCAAAGATTTTCGTAATTATAAATTCAGTGATAAACGAATGCGCAATGTTGTCATCACGGATACAGTATTCACAAGAGATGTCAACTTTAAAATCAAGGAGCATGTAGGAAATATTGGTCTGATTCAGGATGAAGTATATGAATTAGATTTAATGTTATATCATGAAACAGCATTACTGATGTCAGAAAAACAGGTTGGACTACATCCGGAAATGGAATGGATCAATGATCACACCTTGCGTTATCATACGATTATGGAAGGCAAGATGGAAATTATCAGCTTTTTATTGTCCTTAGGCGCACAGTGTAAGGTCATAGAGCCAAAAGAAATATGTGAAGATATCACAAAAATTTTACAGGATATGATGGAAAACTATAACAATACCGCATTTTCTGATATAATCATTAAGAAAGAGAAGTGAAAAACATGTATCATGTAACCGATTTTAAGAAGTATGAACGATGCCAGCGAATGTTCTGGCTGTCAAGAAAAGAACGTAAACAGATGATTCCATTTGTGAATTATAATATGAGTATGATAGAGTTATGCAAGGAGCTGTTGATGATCCAGGATCCTTTTGAAGGGGCTGCCAATGATGATGGTGCACTTGCCTTAGCTGCTTTATCTACCCATGCATGGCTATTGAATGCTCGCTTTGCTCATGAAGATTTACGTGTGAAGATTCCTATTATGTATCAAGAAGATGGAAAACGTATCGTATATTTTACATATTCCAGCTGCTATCCAAAAGAGGGAGAAGCACAGAAAATGGCAGATACATTATCTGTATTGGAATTACTAGGAATATTTATTGATGAAGTCTATGTCATTCATTTAAATCCTGATTATGTACGTGGGGAACAGCTTGATGTAAGAGCATTACTCATCATTACAGAGCATTTATATAACAGTAAAAATCATGAAGGAAAATTAATCAAAGATTTAATTGCCTCACATCGTCGTGATATCTTGCCATTATTGGAAGATTTACGCAGTTGTGAAGCTAGAGAAGATGTAGCCATCGTACGAAGTAATGCCTGTACACGTGGTGTAAAATGTCCTTATTTTGATGAGTGTTTTCCAGAGAAACCAGATCATACCAGTATCTTGAATCTTGTACAATCTTGTCATAAATATGCTATGAAAGAGGAAGGCATTGAGGATATCAAAGATGTGGATGTAGAACGAATAGAGGGTACCAGACATCAATATGCTCAGATTATGGCCGCGAAATATGGCCGATATGTGGATCAGGCAGCACTTCGCTGCTGGTTGAAGGAACATATTCATTATCCAATCAGCTATCTTGATTTTGAATGGGAAACCTATGCATATCCACCTTATAAGGGCTTAAAGCCTTTTGATGTTGTATGCTTTGAATATTCTTTACATGTGGAACAGGCCAATCAAAAAGATTTGACACATCATTGTTTCATTGAAACAGGCGATTGTCGTATTGCTTTTATAGAATCCTTACTCAAACATGTACCAGCAACAGGTACCATATTGGTATACAACATGGAAGGTGCAGAAAAACTTCGATTAAAACAACTGGCAGAACAGTTTCCACAATATGCATCACAACTAGAAAGTATTTGGGAGAGAATGGTAGATTTATCTTTACCGTTTTCTACTGGAAATGTCTATGATAATCGTATGGCAGGCTTTTACTCTTTAAAAACGTTAGTACCGATTTTCTCAGATTATAACTATCAGGATCTGGATATCTCCTATGGTATGGATGCTGTAGAAAAATATCGTGAATTATCACAATGTGATGAAGCAGATGCCAAAGTAATCAGAGAACAATTAGATGCCTATTGTTCGATGGATACCTATGCAGAATATATCGTATACCATGCTTTGGATAAAATCGCCTGGGAGTCCTGATGTATTTATTTTATAATCTTTTAGCGATGTTCATCTTTGGGACCATTGGTTTATTTGTACGAAATGCACAACTGCCTAGTGCACTACTTGCGCTTATACGAACCTGTATTGGCGCCATGATTCTAGGAATGATCCTACTAAGTCGTAGAAAGAAAATAAACATTAATAAAGGGGAATGGAAATATATCCTATTATCCGCATGTTTTTTAGGCTGTAACTGGATTTTTCTATTTGAAAGCTATCGCTATACCAGTATTTCCAATGCGACCATTGTCTATTACAGTGCGCCACTGATGATTGCATTTGCATCTTGGTTTTTATATCATGAAGCTTTCACAAAGCAAAAAGTGGTATGTCTTTTATGCAGTATGGCAGGACTTGTGGCGATATCTTTTCAAAGTGGAAGCTTTGATATCATGGGCATCTTCTTTGGCTTATTAGCCGCCTGTGGTTATGCCGGTATTGTTTTAACCAATCGCCATATTCATATGGAGTCATTAAGCTTTACATTTCTTCAGCTGTCACTTGCCGCATGCATCATTCTGCCTTATGTCTTATGGCAAAAGGAATTCATACAGATTTCTAATATCACCATGGCACAACTTCCATGGATCATATTACTAGGAGTCCTGCATACAGGAATTGCTTATCTTCTGTATTTTACATCCATCGCAAAACTATCCTCCACAAATGTTGCGGTATGTAGTTATCTTGATCCCTGTACAGCAATCATTCTATCCATTTTCATTCTACAAGAACCATGTACACCTTTACAGATTGCAGGTATCATCTGCATATTTGCTGGTATTATAGGAGTCACAAAATCATCTAAAGGAGATGAAACAAATGCTTTATGAATTTAAAGAAGAACCGGTAGAAATAAAGGAATTTGATATGACACAAGAATCTATGAAGCTTGGCATCTTTGGAAAAGAAGATTTACCATCATTGATTGCTCAGTTTCATTTTGATCCTGTCACCATGGAAGAATACAACCAGATGAATCGTAAACCAAATCATAAAATGGATTCTTATTATGGATACGATTTTGGTATCTTGCATGCCGTTCATAAACAGGAAAGTTTTATTTCCATTAAACTAGGTGTCTATATTACCAAACATATGCTGTTGATTATTTGTGATGATGCAGCCATGAAGTCTGAAATATTATCAGATATGTGGCACATCAATGCCCATACGGTTTCCTTAGAGCATATGATTGCGACTTTGCTGCACACCATTGTAAAACACCATACCCAGATGTTAGAAGATATGGAAAATGATCTATCTACGATTGAAGAAGCAATCATGGAAAATCATATGTCGGATTTCAATCAGAAAACCAGACCATTACGAAGCAATATCTTATACCTGACACATTATTATGAACAATTACTCGATGTCTGTGAAGAACTGCTTCAGGATGAAAATGATTTCTTTCAGGAAGAACATTTGCATCATCTGCGTATTATCTCTGATCGTATCAATCGTTTCAATGGAAATATCCATATCTTGAAGGACTATATGGTACAAATACAGGATGCTTACTCTACACAGGTAGATATGAATCTTAACCATATCATGTATTTCTTTACTGTTATCACAACGATTTTTATGCCATTAACATTGATTGTTGGATGGTATGGTATGAATTTCCATAATATGCCGGAGTTAGAATGGAAATATGGTTATCCATTTGTAATCGTATTATCCATCGCCATCGTTGTTATATGTTTCTGGTTTTTCAAAAGGAAGAAATTATTGAAATAGAAAGCAAGTCGCTTTCTTTTTTTTACCAATTATCCCTGTTTCTTAACCATTTATCCCTTTCATATTGAAAAATAATGACTTTTACATGACAATAATCAAAAAGGGGTGGATATCATGTTACACGCAGAATTTAAAACTATTCAATTTCATGATCGCATCATCCTATCAGCAGGACAAATCGATATCCCATCAGGCTTGACTTTGCTTTTAGGAGAAAGTGGCAGTGGGAAAACAACACTAATGAAAACATTAAGTTTTCAAAATGCTTTTTTAACATCTTTCCAATATCAAAATATACAAGTTAACATCACTTCAGATAAAGAAAAACAGGATTTTATTTTTGAACATATATCTTTTCTTGACCAAAACGCACAATTGCTAGAAAATCTTACAATTCAACAACAAATCCAACTAATACAGACACAAAATACGACACCTGTATCAATGGATGCCTATAATGATATTTTAAATTTTCATGAACAATTAAACAAATATCCCAATCAGTTATCCGGTGGAGAAAGAAAACGTGCTGCACTACTTTGCGCCATTGCACGTCAAACAGATATTTTATTTTTAGATGAACCAACAGCTAACTTAGATGAGGCTGCCAGTGAACAAATGCGAAGCTTGTTTCAGCTTTTAAAACAAGAAGGAAAGACTTTGTTCATCGCAACACATGATGAGCAACTAAAAGCAATCGCAGATCAAATATATGAGGTGGATCAAGGTATAAAAGTATGTAAAAAACAAACAAATAATCATGCAGTATATCCCATATCTCACCACAAAGACATAAAAGCCCTTTTACCAGAATTACGCCATACGCATCAGTATCAAAAAACATATCATCGTATCTTTACCTTCCTTGCGGTACTTTGTGTGGCATTTTGCACAGTATCTTTACAGCTACAAAACTTTCATTATGATTATATTCAGAATAAAAAAGTATTGGATGATACAAAATTTTTGATCTATGCACCTGATTTGGGAATGGAAAATCAACGCTATGAGTTTTATGGTGCCGGCAAAGGCATTTCATCCAATCAAATACAGCATGTAACAAGCCTTGCACATGTGAAAAGCGCAAAACCATGGTTTCAAATAGAATTACACGATGATTTAGCGTTATATGACAAAGATCAATATGGCAATGAAGAGAAAGCATCTTCCTATAAAAAAGAAATGAAAATAAACTATCTCAATCAAACAAACAAGATTATCACAGAAAATGCATTAGTGTCCTGTTATGATGAAGCAGATGATCATGCCAATATCATAAAAAATGATTTTCATCAAAATGGCATCTTTATATCCCAGGCACTTGCCAACAGTATCTCAACAGATGAAAATACCTTAAAACAAACCACCATTACCTTCTCATTTCTTTCACCAAAATACCTGTCAGATGGATATGTCAGTGCCACAAATCAAGCAATCCCTATCACTTATCCTGCATGTACACCTATATCGATCACGACTCCAATCGCAGGCATTTTAAAAGGAAATCAAATGGATATTACACCACTACATGATCTGCCTTATGCAATCTATATGAAACAAACAGAAATGATGTCCTATATCGATCAAACAAAGCAAACTCATTCAGAAACACTCTATACCACAGTAGAAATCGCAAATGATGGCAGTTATCAAAACTATCATTTCGATACCACACCACCAAAGGATACAACCAGATTATTACTTCATACAATTGATTATGAACCATGGGAGCCAACTCGCTATCTCATAGAAGTGGATGATGCTAATCATGTATCTGATGTCATCTCACAAATCACAAAACTTGGATATAATGTCTATCAGGGTGGAAAAGAATACCATACCATTACGGAAAATACCCGTCATTTGCAATCTATGATACGTATTGGTTCTTTAGTATCAATGTTTATCATTCTTGTGTTATTTACCATGTTGAAATATAACGATCGAGAAGCCCAGCAAAAAACAATTCATTATTTTACTATAATGGGATATCAGAAAAAAGAAATACAGGAAATCATGATAAGAAGCTATACGGACAATACAGTGCACTTATGTATCTATGCAATGGCTTTGATCGCATGTATCCTGCTTTTAGATCAAGCATTTAACTGGTTTGGCATACAGATCAATCTAATGCTTGTAGCTACCACCTTATTATTATCCATTATATTAGAATTTATCATTCCATATCTAATCAAGCATTAAACAATACAACGTCTTTCGTATATCAAAAGAAAGGCGTATTTTTTTTATAAATTAAGCGTTTACACTGGTATATACCACTAGAAAATGTTAGAATAATAAGGAAGATAATTTTTAAAGAAACATGAGAAAGGAGGAATCCTATGCATTTGGCTGTTGTAGAAGATCATATTGAGGATGTTATGAAAATCAAACAAGAATTATCAAAATACGCAAATGTAACTTATGAAACTTTTGAACATATACAGCCCTTTCTTGAATGCTGTCTATCATTTGATGCGATTTTCTTAGATATCGATATGAAAGAAGAAAGTGGTATTGTCCTCGCACAACAAATACGCAAAAAAGATAAAATCATTCCAATCATATTTGTTAGCTATCATAACGAATATATCAATGATTGTTTTACGGTACATCCTTTCTATTTCATCAGAAAAGATAAACTGGCAGTAGAATTAAAACTTTGTATGGATGATTTGATTCCTTTATTGAAAAATAATCAGGCTATTTTCAATTACACGAAAAATGGGAAACACTTAAGTATGTCAGCGAAAGAAATTTTGTATTTTACCAAACTTCATAACACTTGTGAAATAAAACTTAAAGATCAATCCCTATTAAAAGTTCATATAACATTAAAACAAATTGAAGAACAAGGATTATTTGGATTCTATAAAATCAATAATTCTGTTATTGTGAATTTTGCGCATATTGTGATGTTACAACAGGATGCATCATTTTTGATGGATGATGGAACTAGCATTGAAATCAGCAGAAGAAAAAAAGAAAACGTGTCCAATGCTTATCAAGAATATCTAAGATGTTTAAGCTATCGCTGACCACTTATCCCTCTTATGCGACCAAACATCCCTAGCTACTTGTTTTATATCAGAAAAGTATATAAATTATAATAAAAGGGGATGAAAAAATGATGAAAATCCATATACAATCTATTTTGTTTGACCATCATGTTGTGCTTAAAGAATGTGATATTCATTTATCAAATGGTCAATTAACTGCTTTAATTGGAGAAAGTGGCAGTGGAAAATCAACAATCATTGATTCCATTACCTTTGAAAATGAGTTTTTAGAAAGCTTTATGTATCAGGATAAAGATTATGCAAAAGCCACAAAAGAAGAACAACAAGCATTTATCTTTGAACATATGGGAATCGTTCATCAACAACCAGAATTTCTAAAAGATTTAACCATAAAACTTCATGTAGAAATGATGAAAGAGCTATATGGAGTAAAGGAAGATGAAGAAATAAAAAACTGGATATCATCATTAGAATTAAAAGCATTATTAGAAAAATATCCAGATCAATTATCAGGTGGAGAACAGATACGTTGTGCTTTACTATTGGCATTAATTCATAAACCAGATATCTTAATATTAGATGAACCAACATCATCGTTAGATGAGTATCATCGTGATCAAGTGATTCAAGTGTTGAAAGAATATGCAAATCAAGGAAATATCGTATTATATTCTACTCATGACAGTCATCTGATAGAAAAAAGTGATGTTGTATATGAGATAAAAAATCAAGAACTGTATCAAATAAAAGATGACAATAAAAAAGAAACAAAAAATAATAAAACACAACATGTGACAAAGAAACATTTGGAAGGCATCAATTATTATTTTCGTAAGATGAAGAAACATCAAAAATTATATCATCGAATTATGGCAGTGCTGACAATATTCTGTATAGGCTTTACAGCTTTTGGCTTTGAATTTAATAATATTGTTTATGAAGTGCAAACAAAGCAGATGGATGATTTTGCATCAAAAGAGTTACTCGTATTCAAAGCAGTAGATCGACAAGGATATAGAGAATATGATTTCGATGGAACAAATGAATTTATCACAGATGAAGAATTGACAAAAATAAAAGAAATCCCTCATGTCAAAAAAATTGAATGGCGTGTAGATGTAGATATTTTTGATACGCACAATTTTCCAATTACAAATGATTCTTTAGAAGATTTTACTCAACCAGATAGTTTGAAAGTAATGGATAATGGTAAAAGTATAGTAGAATTTAATTTGGGTGATGCTATGGAGGATAATCATAATGTTAGTGGAATTTATGTATGTTCTTATAATAAAAATTTTGATTATAGCAGTGATATTCTATATAAATTTCAAGATGATGGTGTTTATTTAGCCAAATACTTTGCAGATAAAATCACAAAAAATACTGAAGAATTGAAAGGAAAGTCAATTAGTTTTACTTATATGGTACCGATTAATTATGCATATGGTAGATCATGGACATATTCGAAAAATAATGAAATAACATATCTTAATACACCTAATTTAATTCCGATTAAGATTATTTTGCCAATAGCCGGTGTTTTAAAGTATGCAAATATGGGGATTACAAATTTAGCTAATGATGTCATTTATATGAATCGGAAAGTTATCGAAAGACTAATTTCAAAATATAAGCAAGATGTTAACCAAACGATATATGTTATGGATGATAAAGAAAGTAAATATTATGTGAATGAATGTCCAAAAAAAGATGCAAGTAAAGTTTTGCATATTATAAAGGAAACACCTTGGAAACCAAATGGTTATTCAGTTGTAGTTGATAAAACAGAAAACATGAGTGAAGTTATACATGCAATCAATGAGATAGGATTAGATGTAGAAAATGGATATATGAATTATAGCGCTATGCGTCAAAACACGAAAGATATGCAAACAGCAATTAGAATTGGATCAGTGATTTTAAGTGTTATCATCTTTTTGATGTATATCGTAATGAAATATAACAATCGAAAAGCAGAACAAGAAATAAATGATTATTTCAAGAATATAGGGTTTCATGAGAAAGAAATAAAGAAAATTAAGCGTAAAAAATATATTGAGGAAAGTATCTTTGTAGCAATTCTTTCAGTAATCATATTTACAGCTTTAATGTTTATATTAAATGCATTGCATATAGGATATACCGTATACAGTTTGAAAATGGTAGTAATTATTTTATGTTTATCATTGATATTTGAAGCAATCATACCAATGGTAATAGAAGCTAAAAAATAAAAAGGAGGGTGGAAGCAATGATTGTGAAACTAAAAGATATTCAATTTCATTCTAATAGCATAGTGAAAAAAACAAATTTAGAAATAGTTCATGGAAATTTAACTGCTTTGATTGGAGAAAGTGGTAGTGGTAAATCAACGATTATAAATTCTATTACTTTTGAAAATGAGTTTTTAGAAAGCTTTATGTATCAGGATAAAGATTATGCAAAAGCCACAAAAGAAGAACAACAAGCATTTATCTTTGAACATATGGGAATCGTTCATCAACAACCAGAATTTCTAAAAGATTTAACCATAAAACTTCATGTAGAAATGGTAAAAGAGTTATATGGAATTAAGGAAGATGAAGAAATACAAAACTGGATATCATCATTAGAATTAAAAGCATTATTAGAAAAATATCCAGATCAATTATCAGGTGGAGAACAGATACGTTGTGCAATACTATTGGCGTTAATTCATAAACCAGATATCTTAATATTAGATGAACCAACATCA
This sequence comes from Absiella sp. AM29-15, assembly GCF_003434225.1. Taxonomy (NCBI): domain Bacteria; kingdom Bacillati; phylum Bacillota; class Erysipelotrichia; order Erysipelotrichales; family Erysipelotrichaceae; genus Amedibacterium; species Absiella sp. AM29-15. The sequence continues at coordinate 60,303 of NZ_QVFL01000013.1, read as the reverse complement.
TCATTAGATGAGTATCATCGTAATCAAGTCATACAAGTGTTGAAAGAATATGCAGATCAGGGAAATATCGTATTATATTCTACACACGATAGTCATCTGATAGAAAAAAGTGATGTAGTATATGAGATAAGAAATCAAGAATTGCATCAGATAAAAGATAATAGTAAAAAAGAATCAGAAAATAATGAAACACAACATGTGACAAAGAAACATTTGGAAGGCATCAATTATTATTTTCGTAAGATGAAGAAACATCAAAAATTATATCATCGAATCATGGCAGTGCTGACAATATTCTGTATAGGATTTTCAGCTTTTGGCTTTGAATTTAATAATATTGCGTATTCTGTTCAAACGCAACAAATGAATGATATTGCTTCTAATGAAATACTTGCATATAAAGGCGTAGACAGAGAAGGATATTTTGAATATGATTTTAGCGGTTCAAATGATGTGATTAGTGATGATGAATTGTCTAAAATCAAACAATTATCACATGTGACAGATGTTGAATGGAGATATGATATCGATTTGTTTTCTTCATTTAATTTCTCAGTTACTGATCAACGCTTTTCTTCTTTAGATTATAAAGCAGAACCTTTGATGTTGCTTGAGAATGGAAAAGAATTAAAAAAAGTAGAATATACAGATTCGCTTTCTTCTGTAATTTTATGTTCTTATTTAGGTGATAAAGATTATAGTTCTGATATTGAAATGAAATTTCAAGATGAAGGTGTTTATTTGTCAAAAGTATTTGCGCAACGACTGGGGATAAATATTAACGATTTAAAAAATAAGAAATTATCATTTAGCTTAGCAATACCTGTTAGTGATGCATATGGAAAAGTGTGGGCTACTTCTAAAGATGGAGATACTATCTATTTACATTATCCTAATGTCAAAATGATAAAGGTAACTTTACCAATTGCAGGGGTATTAAAAAGTTCAAACATGGGAATAACAAATAATTCTCAAGATGTGATCTATATGAATAGAGATATCATAGAAAAGTATATCAATCAGTACAAGGATGACACAGAAAGAACAATCTATGGAATGGATACTGAATATAAAAAATATTACATTAATGATTGTCCTGATGATGAAAAAGATAAAGTAGTGCATATAGTTAAGGAATCCCCATGGAAGCCAACTGGTTATTCAGTTATGGTAGATAATATTGGCAATATGGGAGAAGTAATTCATTCGATTAATGAATTAGGACTTGATGTAGAAAGTGGATATGCAAACTACGGAGCGATTCGTCAAAATACGAAAGATATGCAAACAGCCATCAGAATATCTGCAATCATTATTTTAATCATAGTTTTCTTTATGTATACTGTAATGAAATATAATAATCGAAAATCTGAACAAGAAGTTGATAAATTCTTTAAGAATATTGGATTTCATGAGAAAGAGATAAAACATATGAAACGAAAGAGATATATAGGAGAAAGTTTCTTTGTGGCAATCATTGCAATGATTGTATATACGTTATTCATGTTTTTATTAAATGTATTGCATATAGGATATACCGTATACAGTTTGAAAATGGTAGTGATTATTTTGTGTTTATCATTGATATTTGAAGCAATCATACCAATGTTAATAGAAGCTAAAAAATAATAAGGAGGATGGAAGCAATGATTGTGAAACTAAAAGATATTCAATTTCATTCTAATAGCATAGTGAAAAAGGCAAAATTAGAAATGTTTTCTGGAAATCTAATCGCTTTAATTGGAGAAAGTGGCAGTGGAAAATCCACAATCATTGATTCCATTACCTTTGAAAATGACTTTTTAGAAAGCTTTATATATCAAGAAAAAGATTATGCAAAAGCGACAAAAGAAGAACAGCAAGCATTTATCTTTAAACATATGGGAATCGTTCATCAACAATCAGAATTTCTAAAAGATTTAACCATAAAACTTCACATAGAAATGATGAAAGAGTTATATGGAATAAAGGAAGATGAAGAAATACAAGACTGGATATCATCATTAGAATTAAAAGCATTATTAGAAAAATATCCAGATCAATTATCAGGCGGAGAACAGATACGTTGTGCAATACTATTGGCGTTAATTCATAAACCAGATATCTTAATATTAGATGAACCAACATCATCATTAGATGAGTATCATCGTAATCAAGTGATTCAAGTGTTGAAAGAATATGCAGATCAAGGAAATATCGTATTATATTCTACTCATGACAGTCATCTGATAGAAAAAAGTGATGTTGTATATGAGATAAAAAATCAAGAACTGTATCAAATAAAAGATGACAATAAAAAAGAAACAAAAAATAATAAAACACAACATGTGACAAAGAAACATTTGGAAGGCATCAATTATTATTTTCGTAAGATGAAGAAACATCAAAAATTATATCATCGAATCATGGCTATGCTAACAATATTCTGTATAGGATTTTCAGCTTTTGGCTTTGAATTTAATAATATTGCGTATTCTGTTCAGACACAAGAAATGAATGAAATCGCCTCAAATGAATTATTGGTGTATAAAGGCGTTGATCGGCAAGGTGATACATTTTATGATTTTGGGGGAATGAATGATTTAATTAAAGAAAACGAAATCAATCAAATAAAAAAAATACCGCATGTAAAATCTGTTGATTGGAGAGTAGATTTATCAAGTCAATGCTCAGCATATTACCCAGTGACGGATAAAAAATTTTCATCAGGAGGAGATCCAGATAATGCTGTTGTGTTAAATGAAAAACAAGAAATGATAAAAGTTAATAATGGAGATCCCCTCAATTTTAAAATATGCTCTTATTTAACAAAAAATAACTATGAAAAAGATATTGAATTAGATTTTGAAAAAGAAGGTTTATTTTTATCTAAACCTTTAGCTAATAAAATTTCTTCAAATATTAAATCATTAAAAGATAAATGGCTAGAATTTTACTATCCAGTGCCTATCAGTAATGCATATGGGAAGGCATGGGCATATGCTAAAGATGATAGTGAAATTTACTTGAATTGTCCTAATGTAAAGTATGTGAAAATAAAAATGCCAATTGCAGGAGTATTATACGCTTCAAATATGGGAATTACCAATGATTATCAGGATGTAGTTTACATGGATAGAGATATCATTGAAAATTATATCAACCAATATAAAGATGACACAGTTAGAACTATTCATGGTATGGATACGGAATATAAAAAATATTACATCAATGATTGTCCTGATGATGAAAAAGATAAGGTAGTTCATGAAGTGAAAGAAACACCATGGACACCTACTGGATACTCAGTAATCGTAGATGATATAAGTCATATGGGAGATGTAATACAAGCAATCAATGAGATAGGATTAGATGTAGAAAATGGATATATGAATTATAGCGCTATGCGTCAAAACACGAAAGATATGCAAACAGCGATTAGAATTGGATCAATGATTTTAAGTGTTATCATCTTTTTAATGTATATCGTGATGAAATATAACAATCGAAAAGTTGAACAAGAAACAAATGATTATTTCAAGAATATAGGGTTTCATGAGAAAGAAATTAAGAAAATAAAACGTAAGAAATATATTGAGGAAAGTATCTTTGTGGCGATTCTTTCAATAATCATATTTACTGCTTTGATGTTTATATTAAATGCATTGCATATTGGATATACTGTATACAGTGTGAAAATGGTAGTGATAATTTTATGTTTATCATTGATATTTGAAGCAATCATACCAATGGTAATAGAATTAAAAAAATGATTAAATGATTAAAAAAGTGAGGGGAGTACATGTTTGACATAGGAATAACAATCATAGAAAATGCAATATATGCATTTATTACGTTTAGCTTAATTAATATAAAAGCAAAAAAAGAATGCCCATTCTTCTTATTGCTATGGGGAACATTAACTGTTTTAACCCTGGTTTCTAATCATTTAGAGGCTTATGATATTTTACTTGAACCGCTTACGATATTGATGATATGCGTGTTATCGTCGATTTTCTCATATAATCGAAAATCATATATATTGATGATATCCATTGTTCCATCCATCATCAATAATGTGATTGTGACAGTAAGTGTTTTTATGATCTCATTTGTTTTAAGACGACCAGCTATTACTATATTATCTGAATATTATGTTTTAGTGGCGTGTCTTACGAAAAGTGTATTTTTAATTTTAGGTATTCTGATTTACCATTACAGAGATTCCATTATTAAATTTTCTGAGTATCGTTTTAAAGAATGGTGGCCAATGATTGTATTAAGTTATGGTATACTGTTTTCATTTAATATCCTGTTTTCTGTTTTGATAAATCAAAGTATTCGTCTTGAATATACAATGTTCATGGTATTTATCAATATGATTACCGCCTTTATGGTACTCATCATGTTTTATAATTTACAAAAAAGCAGTAAAGAAAAGTATGATGATAAGTTGAAACTTGCTTTATTTCATAATGATATGGAAGCATATAAACAGATGCAGGAATTGGAAGAAGCAATTAGAAAATCTAGGCATGATGAAAAATATCGATATTCCTATATGTATCAACTGGTGGAACAAGGGGATATTGAAGCATTAAAAAAAGCATTAAAAGAGAGAGTAGATGAGGTAAATACATGGAAGTATTATCGTTTTAGTAATCAGACGATATTCAATATGGTGTTAAATGAGCGTATCGCAAAGATGGAAGATTTGAAAATACAATTTGATTATGATATACGTGTACCTGAAACGCTTGCGATGGAGGAGATGGATTTATATCGTATCTTATCTAATTTGATGGATAATGCGATAGAAAATTGTAGTGGGGAAAAGCGAATTGTTATGAAAGCATGGATTGTACAAAATGCTTTGCGTGTAGTCATTAAAAATGCGATAGATCAAAGTGTGTTACAGGATAATCCTGATCTGAAAACAAAGAAAGAAGATATAAAACATCATGGACATGGATTGGATAATACAAGAAAAATTGCTGAGTTATATATGGGCAGTTTATTAGTAGAAGAAGATGATGGGTATTTTGTGAGTGATGTAATATGTTGTTTAAGGGCAATTGCCGGGGAGGAAGAGATGGATGATTAAGTTAGATAATATAGAGATAAGTTATGATCGGGTGTTATTAGAAAATGGCAGTATGCAAATACCAGATAAAACACTGACATTAATTACCGGATTGAGTGGTACAGGGAAGAGTACGTTATTATATCGTGTTGGAATGATATCTGATCAATGTGATTACGAGTATGAAATCAATGGAAAAGCGATTGATTTAAGAGATGAAAAATGTAAGAGTCAATATCGAAGATTGCATTTTGGATATGTAATGCAGGATGCTAGTCTTTATGAACAATATGATGTATTAGGAAATTTGAAGTTGTATGCTTCTTTTGCGGGGAAGGAAAAAAGTGAGGAAGCTTATTTGCATTTGTTGTCGCTTGTGCATTTACAGGTTCCAATGCATCAAAGTATTGAAACATTATCTGGTGGAGAACGGCAGCGATTAGCAATTGCTTGCGCATTATGTAAAGATCCGGAAGTATTGATACTAGATGAACCAACGAGTGCCCTAGATAAAAAGAATGAAACAATCGTATTGGAAGTATTGAAACAGTTAGCACATGAAGAAGGTAAGTGCATCGTGATGGCAAGCCATAGTGCACTAGCCAAGGAATATGCGGATCAGATTTATTCAATTAAAGAGAAAACACTGATATGTGAAAAGCAGTATCAGGGGACAAGTATTACATGGAAAGATGACAAACAGAAGCTTTCTTTATCTTTTTTCACAAACTATATCCGTTATTTCTTTCAAAAATATAAAAGTTTGAATGTTATGATGATTACTGCCATGATTTTGTGTATGATGGCATCTACCTTATCGCTTGGCTTTATTGACGCACATGCGAAATCCAGTTATGAGGCATTGGAAAGACTGACGGATAAACAGTTGTTTATCACTGATGATAAGGGTCAGATGTATATGAATGGGGAATTACCTGTGATGAAGGACATGGAAAAGCTGAAGCTGGAAGATGGGGATAATCTATATCCATATCATAAGATGATGATTTCTGTGAATGGCTTGTGGGTAAGTGTGGTTCCTTATTTTGATGGACAGGATTTTAGTGATAAGATGTTAAGAAAAATGGATTTAGGGGATAATCAGGGTGTGTATTTTTCTCATCAGCTGTATGTGGATATGAAAGATATGGCATTTGTGGATAATCGCTTTGACGCAAGTGGTGTGGTATTTGATATTCAAGATGGGGAAGATATGGGGCATCCCTTTGAAAAAAGCTTCCTTGTGAAAGGGGTACTGGATAAAAATATTCATTGTCCATACTTAAAAGATGAGAAAAGTTTTATTTATATGTATTATAAAGAAATCGATGCGTTGTATCAAAAGTATAGCTTACAAAAGGATACAAGAGGATATATTTTATGTTCAAATAATTTACAGTCGTTAATGAAGAATAAAGATGTGGCAAAAGCTTTAGGGTTTGGGGTAAATGAAGGACAGGTCAATCTGGATGCATTAAATACTTTAGCACATACAACCCAGAACTTACGTTTTCTTGTATTAGGTGGTTTTTTAATCGTATTCATTTTGATGTTGAGTGCTTTACAGATCAATTATTTCTATAAACGGAAGCGAGAATTTGCATTATTGAGCGTAAATGGGCTGGCTCATCGTGATTTGCATAAATTATCATTGATGGAAATTGTAGGAAAGATTATGTTGTCCTTGATAATTTCGATGATTGTCAGTGGCATTGTGTGGATGGCTTTATCAGTTAGTGGACTTATGAAATTAGAAATTGATGGAATTGCACAATTGATTTTCTATGTGAGCTTATTTGTTATTGTTGTTTTGGTAACGATGATATATAGCGTTATATTCTTTCGCAAGAATCAGCCAGAAAATATTTTAAGAAATTAGTACAAATTGTTGACAAAGGCTAACTTTTGGTATATAGTATGTTTGAAGTTAGATTTAACTAACATGAGAGCTTGCATAAACATTCCTTTCTCAAAATGTAATCCTCTTTAAACCTTTCATAACTTTACAACCAACAAGATTATCTGACTTCTTAAATTGGAACGTATTTCCTCATGCGTTCCTTTTTCTTTTTTCTTTTTCAAATGGCAAACTTATGGTAAACTAATACTGATTGGAGTTGAGAATATGGCTTTTTTACCTACAACAAGAGAAGAAATGCTGCAACAGGGCTATGAACAGGTGGATTTTGTATATGTGAGTGGGGATGCGTATGTGGATCATCCAAGCTTTGGATGTGCAATTATCACCAGAGTCCTGCAGGCATATGGATATAGCTGTGCCATTCTTGCACAGCCTGACTGGCATAACGACGATGAATTTACACAATTTGGAGAACCAAGACTTGGCTTTTTGGTATCTGCTGGAAATATTGATTCTATGGTGAATCATTATTCTGTTAATAAAAGACGACGTGATAAAGATTACTACAGTGATGAGGGGGTTATGGGAAAACGACCAGATCGCCCTACCATTGTATATACACAGATATTGAAACGTTTATATCCGCATAAGCCGGTTATGATTGGTGGAATCGAGGCCAGCTTGCGACGTTTATCTCATTATGATTATTGGGATGATAAAGTAAGAAGAAGTATTTTAATGGATTCCCAAGCCGATTTATTGATGTATGGCATGGGAGAAAACACCATCGTGGAAGTGGCAGATGCTTTGGCAAGTGGATTAGAGGCAAAGGATATTTGTTATATCAGAGGTACCGTATGGAAAACAAAATCCATTGAATATGTATCAGATTATATCATGCTGCCAAGTTATGAGGAAGTATGTAAAGATAAGCGTACGTATGCGAAAAGCTTTCATATCCAGCATGAAAATATTGATGCGATTGCAGCAAAGGTATTGGTAGAACCATATGATGGATGGTATGTGGTACAAAATCAACCACCACTTCCATTGACACAGGAAGAGATGGACTTTACGTATTCACTGCCATATGAAAGAACGTATCATCCTAAATATAAATACATACCAGCAATTGAAGAAGTACAGTTTTCCATTGTATCAAATCGAGGCTGTTTTGGATCTTGTGCTTTCTGTGCGATTACCCATCATCAGGGAAGAGTCATTTCTACTAGAAGTAAGGAAAGTATTGTGGAGGAAGCAAAACGTATTACGGAAATGCCTAACTTTAAGGGATATATACATGATGTGGGAGGGCCTACTGCCAATTTCTCAAGAGAAGCATGTGATAAACAAAGAGAATTTGGCGCATGTAAAAGCAGAGAATGTTTATTCCCGAAACCATGTAATAACCTGATTGTTGATCATAGCCGTTATTTGGATATCCTTCGTGCTGTAAGAGAGCTGCCTAGGGTAAAGAAAGTATTTATTCGTTCAGGTATTCGATATGATTATCTGATGTATGATAAAAATGATGAGTTCTTTGATGAACTGGTACAGCATCATATTAGTGGACAGTTAAAGGTTGCCCCTGAGCATATCAGTGCGGAAGTATTGGATAAAATGGGAAAACCACGTAAAGAATTGTATTTGAAATTCGTTGAAAAATTTAAACAGAAAAATGAACAGTTCCATAAGGATCAATATATCGTGCCATATCTGATGAGTTCCCATCCAGGATGTGATTTAAATGGTGCGATTGAATTAGCGTGCTACCTGAAAAAGATTCATCATACCCCAAAACAGGTACAGGATTTCTATCCAACGCCGGGAACACCGGCGACCTGCATGTATTATACCGGACTTGATCCAAAAACAATGAAACCGGTCTATGTGGCAAGAACACATGAAGAAAAAGCCATGCAAAGAGCATTGATGCAGTTTACCTATCCTCAAAATTATGATTTAGTGTATAAAGCATTAAAAACAGCTGGTCGTATGGATCTGGTGGGCAATGGACCTAAATGTCTGATTCCATATCAGAAACCAGGGCATTTCCCATCCAGACGTGATCAAGGTAAGCCATATGCGAAAAAGGGGAATGAGCGTAAAGGAATGAAGAAACGATGAAATATTTTCGTCAGTTGATTATCGTTTTTGGCTTTTACTATGGAGGAGAATGGATATCTACCTTGTTTCATTTACCATTGCCAGGCTCACTTGTAGGTATGATTTTATTGTTTTGTGCTTTACAGTTACATATACTGCCATTATCTTCAGTGGAAGATACTGCTGATTTTTTACTTGCGCACCTACCATTTTTCTTTATTCCCGCTGGGGTCGCGCTAATGGCGAATTTTATGCATATTCAAAGCATTTGGTTTCAAATCCTTTTGGTATGTTTGATCACAACGATTCTTACCATGGGGTGCAGTGGATTTTGTATACAAAAGCTGATGGAAAGGAAGCGTGATTAAATGAAGGCGTTATTTACTTCGCCAATGTTTGGCATTCTGTTATCCTTAGTGGCTTTTGAAATTGGTCTGTGGATTCAGAAGAAAACCAAATTATTGGTATTGAATCCTTTATTGCTGGCAATTACAATGATTATCGTTTTACTATTGCTTTGTGATATTCCTTTATCATCTTATCAGGTGGGCGGAAATATGATCAATATGTTTTTAGGACCAGCAACGGTAGTATTGGCAATCCCATTATATCGTCAGGCACATAATCTGAAATACTATTTTGCGCCGATCATGATTGGTATCTGTGCAGGAGTTGTTTGTGGCTTAACTTCTACTTTGTTATGTAGTATGCTTATGGGCTTTGATCGTGAAATCATTGCCAGTATCATGCCAAAATCCATTACTACACCAATTGGAATTGAATTAAGCGCACAGCTTGGCGGTATTGAGGCAGTGAGTGTATTAACAATTCTGGTAACGGGAATTATGGGAGCGGTTGTCGCAGATATGGTATTTCGTATTTTCCATATCGATCATCCTATTGCCAAAGGAGTAGCACTTGGAACAAGTGCCCATGCAATTGGCACAACCAAGGCATTATCTCTTGGTCATATCGAAGGTGCCATGAGTTCTTTAGCGATTGGTGTCAGTGGATTGATCACAGTATTTTGTGCACCGGTTGTATGGGATATGATACAAGCTTTTCTATAACAGTAAAACAGGTCCATGTGACCTGTTTTTTTAAATGCGTATTACTTCCTGATATACCTGATGAAGCAGTGTCCATGTGAAATGATCAACGACACCATCTTTTCTCAGGCCTAAAAGATCTTGAAATGCAAGGACACATTGATGCGTTGCTACGCCAAAGCAGGCATCAGCGTCAATAAAAGGAATGGAGGAGTAAAAATTAGAAATGGTTTGTAAGCGATTTTGTATGAGTAAGACAGAGGCTCCACTAGCGCCAAGGCTTAGTGGTTTTTTAGGAAAAGGAGGCATTCCCTGTGTCGTAAAGATGCCCGATTCGATCTTGGAGGCAGTGGTAAACAACATGTTCCATGTGTTTTGATCAATTATGCCATCCCCATGTATTTGGAATAGCTCTTGAAATACTTTGATTGCATTTACACATCGATCATGCATGATACCATCCACAAGGATGTTTGGTATGGCTGGATACATGGAAGCGACTGTATTGATTGCACGCTGTATCATACAGACTGTTTTCATGTCCTGTAGGCTGTCAGGATAATCCATTGGTTGATTTTGAGGATCTATTAATTCTAAAATACGTGTACAGACAGATATCAGATTTGTCTGTGTTGTTGAATCAAGGAGGCCACTCACCTGTGTATGGCTTAAATTTTGAAACGCAATGATTGCATCTTTGGTTTCATTATCAAAGATATGCGTGACACGAAGTGGTGGCAGTTCTTCATAAAAATTCGCAAGAAAGGAAAGGCAGGTTTGTAGATCGCTCATGATATCTCCCTGTGTGCCATACCCTTGAATGGAAGAAATCTTTAGATGTTTATGATAGATAATATCTTCCATTGATCGAATAGAAGAATGAAAGCTATCATCTACAGGCAGGATCCATTCATTTTGATGTTTCTCTAATATATCCATTAAGAGCTTGTCCACAATATCATAAGACAGCTGAATGGACGCATGCATGCAGGAGCATGTTTCATCTATTACATAAATTTGATCCTGTATGCTATCCTTTGCGGCAGCTTGTTGAAATGTAGTAAACAACAATTCACTGATTGTTGTTTTAAGGATATCTAAAGGCCAGGTAGGATTCACGTTCGCATTTGCGATGCTTTTTAGATATGATGTTCCATCAAGATACACGCGTTGATGATTTCTTTTGAAAGCAACATAAGCCGGAAATGTGAATTTCTTGATTTGCCATGGCTGCATGTTACATGGCTTTTTTTCCATAGACGAAATAATCTTCAGCTTTATGTTTGTTTCATCACTTAACAAAGGGCGCAAGGAAACTTTTAAGCAGGCATGTATATGATCAAAGATTTCGATATTTTCTATCTGTATTTTTTGATAGCCCTGCTTTGTAATCTCGACAGCATAATGTTTGATTTCCTCATCTACATACAAGGGAATATCCATTGTTTCCCCATGTTCATCTGTTAAAAAGAAATCTTCATAGGTTACAATATCAGCTTGTTTACGATAGATACGAACATTGACATCAGGGATATAAAGACCAATACGATGAATGCCTGTGATAATTTTTAAATAACCTGTAGCGATAATTTCACCCCCTACATTACCTTATGTCAAACGCCTGTTTTCGCTTGGGAATATGCCTAAGTGCGTTATGGCTTTTGTTGTTTATGTGAATTATGGGATAAACTTATAGAATTATGTAAACTTTCAAGGTTAGGTTGACGAAATGTTTATTTAGCATTACTATTCTTGTGTAAATATTTCACGCATGAAATATTTTGGTAAAAGAAGGTGTAACATGCAAGAGAATGAAGTAGTCATACGCCTGTTGAGAAACATTATGTGTAATCTGTCTACGATCATGAATCATTATTATGAACCATATGGAATCACAGGGGTACAATGTCAGGTGATGATGGAAATCGCAGAAAATGGTGGAGAGATACGTACAAGTGAACTTGCGAAGCATTTACAAATGGGGAATTCCAATTTATCTGCCATCATCAAACGGATGGAACGCCATGATCTTTTGATCAGAAGAAGAAATCCTATGGATGAGCGAATCGTGATGGTATCACTTAGTGAAAAATCCAAACACTGTATGGCAGAAATGCAAAAAGATCTACATCGCCATTTTGACTTGTTAGCACCATTAAAACAACAAGAAAAGGATGATATCATAAAATGTTTACAAATGCTGAATCAGGCAATCGTAGGAGGTGTAAAACATGAAGAACACAAATAAGAAAAAGCGACCTTTATATTTTTATTACTTTATCATATTGATCGTGATATTGGTTGGTAATTACCTTTTGAGTAATTATATGTATGATAAACATATGGAAAGTGTTAGTTATGATCAGTTTTTAACTGCCATTGATGAAAAGAAAATAGATAAGGTCAATATAGGCGATGAAGATATTACCTATACCATCAAAGGTGAAGAAAAAAAGGCTTATCAGACGGAAACCATGGAAAATGATACAACATTAATAGATAAACTGCATCAGGCAGGTGCTACTTTCACAAGAGAGCATGCCAAGGAAATGAATCCATGGCTGTATCTGTTTCTAACAGTCGTAGCCCCATTATTACTATTGTGGTGGCTGGGTAATCGTACCTTTAAGAAAATGCAGGAAAAGATGGGCGGCGATTCCATGAGCTTTGGTGGAGGCGGCTTTGGCAACTTTGGAAAAAGCGATGCAAAGGTCTATGTAAAAAGCCAGAGTGGAAAGACTTTTGAAGATGTAGCTGGTCAGGAAGAAGCAAAAGAAGCTTTACAGGAAATGGTGGAATTCTTAAAGAATCCGGAAAAATATAAAAAAATCGGTGCACAGATGCCCAAAGGTGCTTTATTAGTAGGTCCTCCAGGAACCGGGAAAACATTATTAGCAAAAGCGGTTGCTGGAGAAGCAAATGTTCCATTCTTTTCCATCAGCGGCTCTGAATTCGTGGAAATGTTTGTAGGACGTGGGGCAGCACGTGTGCGTGATTTATTCAAACAGGCCAGAGAAAAAGCACCATGCATTGTCTTTATTGATGAAGTGGATACAATCGGTAAAAAACGTGACGGTGCAGGATATGGTGGCAATGATGAACGTGAACAGACATTAAATCAGCTGCTTGCGGAAATGGATGGGTTTGATGGATCTACCGGCGTTATCATTTTAGCCGCAACCAATCGTCCCGTATCCTTAGATCAGGCATTATTAAGACCTGGAAGATTTGATCGTCGTATACCAGTAGAATTACCAGATTTAGCAGGACGAGAAGCAATATTAGCCGTACATGCGAAAGATGTGCGTATAAGCAAGAATGTAGATTTAAGAGGTATCGCCAGAGCAACAGCTGGTGCCAGTGGGGCAGAGCTTGCCAATATCATTAATGAAGCCGCATTGCTTGCGGTAAAAGATAACCGTACACAGGTCATTCAAAAAGATTTAGAAGAAGCTGTAGAAACGGTAATCGCTGGTTATCAGCGTAAGAATGCAGTGATTTCCACTAAAGAAAAATTGATTGTATCTTATCATGAAATTGGTCATGCACTGGTAGCCGCAAAATCAAAAAACAGTATGCCAGTAACCAAAATCACGATTGTGCCAAGAACCAGTGGTGCCCTTGGATATACAATGCAGGTACCAGAAGATGAATCTAATCTGATCACCAAAGAAGAGGCGTTCACAAAGATTGTTACATATTGTGGTGGACGTGCAGCAGAAGACTTGATCTTCCATTCCATTACCAGTGGTGCTGCCAATGATATTGAACAGGCAACCAAGGTTGCACGCAGTATGATAACACGACTTGGTATGAGTGATGAATTCGGTATGACAGCACTGGAAACTATCAATAATAAATATCTGGGGGGAGATGCTTCCCTTGCGTGCAGTGATCAAACAGCAACCAAGATTGATGAAGAAGTTGTCAAACTGATTAAAGAAGCTTACGCCAATGCGTATAAGATATTAGAAGAAAATAAAGACAAATTACATGAGCTTGCGAAATTCCTGTATGAAAGAGAAACCATTACTGGAGAGCAGTTTATGGAAATATTAAACCGTAAGCCATTATTGGAAACACAAGAAAATAAAGAATGCTAAAAAAGGTGCATACAGCGCCTTTTCGTTTTTTGACGTTGCCACTTACCTTTGAAGAATGATATAATAGCCATAAAAGAACTAGGAGGAATTTCATATGCCAAATATTATCACACATAAAATTTTTGCAGAAGAAGTCTTGAAAAAAATATCAAAAAAGGATATTGAAGATATTATCGAGCGTTATCATCAGATTTATTATATTGGAAGCAATGGACCGGATTTTTTATTCTTTCAACATGCGAAACCATGGGAAGCAATGAAAAGTCATACCTTGAATCGTTTAGGAAGTGCCATGCATGCAGGAAAAGTCAATGCCTTTTATGAAGTTGCTATTCGCGAAGTTAAACGACAGAAAAATGTTGAAGTAAAAGAAATGATGATGGCATATCTGTTTGGGCATTTATGCCACTGGGCATTAGATAAAACCACTCATCCATATATCTTTTATCGTACCGGCAATTGTAAAGGTGTCAGTGCAGGATATCATCATCGTTTTGAATCCATGATGGATACCATGATGCTGGAAAAATACCATAATATCAATATTAAAGATTATCGAAGCTATGAAATATGTGAATATAACGAAAGTATTTTAAAGGCAATTTCACGTATTTATGTACCCGCCGCAAAAGAAGTATACCATGTGGAGGTAAAAGTACATGATCTAAGAGAAACCTTGAATTCATGGTATGATGTACAAAAATTACTATATGATCCAAATCATGTGAAATATGCAATATTAAAAGGAATCGAAGGTGTTATTCGTAAACCATGGGCAATTTCTGGCAATATTGTAAAAAGTAAGATAGATGATCGTTATGATGTATTAAATGAAGAAAAACGTGTATGGTATCATCCTTGTGATGATCATATCAGTTCAAATGAAAGTTTTTTGGAATTATTTGATAAAGGCATTTTCACTGCCATTTCTGTCATAGAAAAAGCCTATGGCTGTATCGAATATGATGCGGGTATAGATGGTGTGATGGATATTTTACAGGATCAAGCATATGATACTGGTATGGCACAGGGAAAGCAGATGCAGTTCTTTGATATCATATATGAAGAAAAAGCATAAATGTTCCCGTGAAAAATGGAGGTAAGTAATGAAACTTTTTGATTTACATGCGGACATTGGATACGATGTCATGGAGGAAAAAACAAAAGGAGATTTTCATGTGGTGAAAAACACCCATGCGAAAAAATTTGATCAGGGGCAAATCGCCTATGTGGCAATGGCAAGTTTCTTTGAAGGCAAAGAAGACTGGACATATATGCAGGATATGATCAAAAGCCTTCGTAAACAGATCGAAGAATGTGTTGATATTGACCTTGTTTTAAGTAAAGAAGATTTATTAAATGACAATGGGCATAAAAAAGCAGTCATGAGTGTGGAAGGTATGTGTGGCATTAAGGATGCACCAAGAGAGAAAATCAGATGGATGTATGAGCAGGGTGTACGAATCGCTTCATTTTGCTGGAATGATGAAAATGCACTGGCAACTGGTGTAAAGGGAACCATAACACGAGGATTAACAGATATGGGAAAAGAAGCACTTGATGAAATGAACAAACTGCATATAATTGTGGATGTATCCCATGCGAATGAAAAAACTTTCTGGGATATCATGAATGCAAACCCATGGCAGGTCATTGCGACACATTCCAACTTGCGTGATTTATGTGATCATCCAAGAAACCTATGGAAAAAACAGGCGCAGGCAATTGCTGCACAAGATGGTGTCATCGGTGTTGTGTGTGCGCCAGGCTTTGTGTCCACAAAAAAAGAGGAACAGGATATTCCTCATCTCGTAGCGCATGTGAAAGCATTAAAAGAATGTATTGGTATCGAGCATATCGCCGTTGGATTTGATTTTATGGATTTTTATGATGACGCGGATATTTATGGGGCCATTACAGATTTATCAAATGCTACACAGGCACAAAACTTTGTAGATGAATTATATCATCAAGGTTTTGATGCATCACAAGTTGAACAAATCTGTTTCAAAAATGCAATTCATGTAGTTTCAAAAGCATATGAAAACCGGCTATAATCATTAGCCGGCTTTTTTCATACTTTCTGCTTTCTTACAAAGGATATGATAAGCTTCTTCTATATCTTCACAAGCCAATACACTTTCTTCCATGGGGCACATCCCTGTCCCACTTCGATTTATAATATAAGGCACAAGTACATCATAACTGATTGGGATATGATGTTGACGAAACATCGTTAAAGCATGTTCACTGATCATACAGGCATGAACTTTTTTAACACCGCCATAAATCATTAACATGGCAGCAGCTTTTCCAATGACTTTATCTACCACGATGCCCTCACGCAGCACCCCCTGCTCAATAAAATGCAGTAAAGGAAGAATACCTTTATTTTTCTCTTTATAAATATGTCCGCAAGAGGAAACAATACAGGTTAATTGTTCCTTTTTTAAAGCTTTTTTCAAATCTTCCAAGGAAATACCTTCTTTCTGGCAAAATTAGTAAAAAAAGGACAATTTTTGACATCGCCCTTACATCAATAGTTTATCACAGTATCGTTTAAAATGAAAGACTGTTTATCTGGAATTTTTTACGTATAATATAGGTATAGAACAACAAGGAGGGATTTTATATGAAAGTCCAAATCTACGGAAAAAATATTACAGTTACTGCGGCAATCGCCGAAAAGATTGAGAAGAAGTTATCTCACTTAGAAAAATACTTCATAATTGATGAAAACGTGGTAGCAAATGTGGTGGTTCGTGTATATCCAAACAAACAGAAAATCGAGGTTACAATTCCTACCAAATATGCAGTATTACGTACTGAAGTTGTGGATGATGATTTATATGCAGCCATCGATAAAGCTATTGATAAATTAGAAGATCAGATTCGTCGTCAAAAGACACGTCTGACAAGAAAGAATAAAGAAAAATTAGCATATGCATTTATTGAAGAAGATTTTGAAGTTGCTGATGATGAAGATGATGATGAAGATGAACTTGTAAAAACAAAATCTATCGTTCCTGATACAATGGAATTAGATGAAGCAATCATGCGTATGGAAATGTTGAATCACAGTTTCTTCATCTATCGTGATGATGAAACTAAAGAAATCGCTGTTGTTTACAAACGTAATGATGGTGGTTATGGTTTGATTGAAACAGAATAAAGAAATAACTAGAAAGTCTGAAAAGGCTTTCTTTTTTTGCGTTGACAAAGTGAGTGAGACTTGTTAGAATGAAAATATAAAGAAAGGAAACCGGTAAAACACATGCAAACTAGATAATTTGATCAACACATGGACAATAAAAGAAAACAAATATGTTTTTTGTCATGCACGGTGAAATTATCTAATGAAATATATATGATAAACATATGTTAATATGATAATTTTTCCCGTCCAGTAAAGGAGGGATTTTTTTTGTTGTTGTGTAAAATCGATCATATCGATAAAACGTTTTCCAATAAGATATTGTTTCAGCATGTTACCTTTGAAATCAGACAACATGACCATATAGGAATTGTAGGAGAAAATGGTTGTGGAAAGACCACTTTATTAAATATCCTGACGAATAAAATAATGCCTGATGAAGGTAAGGTTACCTGGTATGCGACATATCAATACTTTCAACAATTTGATGAACAGCTATATGATGATATCAGTGGTGGAGAAGCACTCAGAAATCGTTTGCAGGAAACGATACAATCAAATGCATTTGTTTACCTATTAGATGAACCAATTAGTAATCTGGACAATGCAGGGATACAAAAGGTATCCTATTTCCTTCATCACTGCGATACTTATGTCATCGTATCACATGATCCTCAATTATTGTCAGAATGTACAAAAATCATCGAGATTTCCCATCATCAAGTACAGATTTATGAAGGAAATTATGAAGCATATCAAATACAAAAGGAAAAACAAAATAAAAAGATACAAGAAGAATATAATACATACATCCAGCAAAAACAGCAAATTGAACATATGATAGATGACAAACGAAAGAAAATGGCAAAGGTATCTAAAAAGCCGAAACATATGTCCCATTCAGAATTTAAGATGCGAGGATATGTCGCTTTACGTACAAGTTTTCAAGGAAAAGAGAAAAAGGCCGCAAAACAAATTAAGGCTTTACAAAAAAGAATCAAGCATATGGAAGTAAAAAACAAACCACATGAAAAGAAAACTGTTCAATTTGATTTATCAAATATACAGCAATTACCATCGAATATCGTTGTATCAGCGCATGATTTTTCATTTGCATATGATCAAAAAATCATATTTCAGCATGCATCTTTTACATTATATAATAGAAGGTGTACCTGTATCTTGGGGGAAAACGGTAGTGGGAAAACAACCTTAATGAACAATATTGCCTCTATGAATGAACAGTTTTGGTATGGAGGACATCCGGTATTTGCGAAACTAGATCAGGATTTTAGAAATTTAGATAAGCAAAGAACACTTTGGGAAAATGCCAAAATGGATTGTGTACAATCAGATCAGGTATTACGCAGAATCTGTGACCAACTACTATTTGATACATATGACTTAAAGAAACAGGTATCACTTTTAAGCGGTGGCGAAAAAATACGCTTATCCATCATAAAATTGCTTGTATCAAATGCAAATGTCCTGCTTTTGGATGAACCAACCAATTATATGGATAGCGATAGTGTTGATGCATTTATTCACGTTGTTAAAGAATATCCAGGATGTATGCTGATAATCACGCATGATGAACGAGTGTTGCGAAAACTTGCTGAGGAATTATGGATATTGAAAAATAAACTAATTTTCATGTTTCAAGGAAATTATGAAGAATATCTCATAGATCAAAAAAATAAAAAGAAAGAAGTAAAAATTGAAAAAAGTATATTGGAAATGCGATTAAGTCATGCGAGTGCTAAACATTATCAAACAAGGGATGATCAAGAAAAAGAAAGACTTGAAAAAGAAATGGAAACCATCATCCAACAGTTAAAACATAGGAATATGTGATATAATTAAAAAAAGTGAGGTTATTATGGAAAAGAAACGATGTAAATGGGCAAGTGATGTACCAGAGATTTATGTAAAATATCATGATGAAGAATGGGGCGTCCCATGTCATGATGATCATCATCTGTTTGAAATGTTGATTTTGGAAGGATTTCAGGCAGGGTTATCATGGTTAACCATTTTAAAGAAACGAGAAGCATTTCGTGAAGCATTTGATCATTTTGATGCAACGATCATCAAAGATTATGATGAAGATAAAATAAAAACATTGATGCAGAATAAAGCAATCGTACGAAACAAAAGAAAGATAGAAGCCGCTAAGATCAATGCGAACGTATTTATACAAATACAGAAAGAATTTGGCAGCTTTGATGCCTATTTATGGCATTTTACAGATAATAAAGTGGTATATGATCATGATGAACCAATACCGACAAGTACGCCTTTGTCTGATGAAATCAGTAATGATTTAAAAAAACGTGGGATGAAGTTTGTTGGAACTACCATCATATATGCCTATCTGCAGGCAATTGGTGTTGTGAATTCTCATGAAAAAGATTGTTTCTTATATCAAAAACATTAGGTGCTGTTTCACAGTGCCTGATTCTTTTATTTGATATACAACCCAGAGTTAACTTTAATACATCCCTTGTGAAACACATAAACTGTTAAAACAAATACTGTCACGCTATGATGAGATTTTGGTGATTGGCAAACATACCATTATTGAAAAGGGAAGTTTTGATGAACTGTATGAACAAAAAGGATATTTCTATTCCTTATATACTATTCAGGGATGAAATAGAAACGAAAAATGAAAAAAATCAAAAAAGTGGTTGAAATTGTTAAGGAAGTTTGCTATTATAATTAGGCGGTAAAACAAAACGCCTAGTTGTCTACATAGCTCAGCTGGATAGAGCACACGCCTTCTAAGCGTGCGGTCGCAGGTTCGAATCCTGCTGTGGACGCCATTTAGAAAATAACTCGACATTGTCGAGTTTTTTCATGCTTGTAAAACCTGCGACAATAAAAAAACAGGAAGATTATTCCTGTACTAATTCTATGATTTCATCTGGATCAAAAGCTTTGATTTTATCTATCATTTTTTGCTGTTCCTGTATCAAAACATCATTTTGATTATGAAAACAGCTACAATGATGTTCAAAGATATCTAATAGCTGAGAAACACGTATGGTTCCATTGATACATTCTACGTTTTTGTTGTTAATGGTAATGTTCCAAAGTCCAATATCATTCAGATATGCAAATCCTAATTCTTGTATAGATAAAGGAACTGCCCCTGCCAGATAACCAGTGTTTCCAAAAATATCCTGCATCTTCATTTTATCACCTCAATTGCCTGTACTTTATCAATTTTAATACACTTTTCTCCTTTTGAAAAGGAACTTTTTTTCCTTTTTAAGAAATCGATTTCGGCAGGAATGTGTGAAAGTATTCAAAAATATCGTGAAAAAAAAGGTTTGTGTACTTTAGAATTGATAAAACCTAGGAAATATGCTATATTAATGTATGTTTAGTCGTAAAGGAGAAGCCATGGATACTTATTATGAAGATATTCTGAAAAAAGTAGAAAATCTGAAGCAGGATGAGGACTATGATGCATGTTTAAAAATCCTGGAAGAAGAGCTTTCTATGCCATATATTCCAAAGGAATATGAAGATCAGCTTGTGGATCACTACAATGAATGTCGTAGTGTCGTTCGCCAGAATCGTAAAGCAAAAGTCTATGATGAGGATGATATAGCCGATCTTTTAAATGGAAGTCTGGATGAAGCATTTCTGGCGATTGAACAATTAAAGAAAAGTAATATTCGTAATCATTTGACAGAGATACAGGAATACCTGAAAAATGAGCCACATTATCTTGTACGCTCCTTTCTCATGGAAGCGATGATGGAACAGAACATTACAGATGAAATCACAGTAATGATCGATGGATTAGAAGTTGTGTTCACGCCATGTTACATCGAAGCAGTGATGGAAAGCGATGGGGTAATCAAAGCGATTGACTACTTACGTGAATGGTTTGAAAATGAAGATCCGACATTCTTGATGATGTGTGTGGAATCTTTGGTCAAGGAAGCTTATTTGAAACTACCTTTCAATGTAGAAGAAGATGAAGCTTTAGCGCTTGCTGTAGCAATTGTATGTTATGTATTTATTGCTAGTGAAAATCGTGAAGGAATGGATGCATTCCTACAGGATAAAAATTTAAAACAGTATGCAGGTTATGAATTATTATTAAATAGGCATGAAATGTAATGCATGATTGTAGGAGGTATGAACAATGAGTTCAACATGGGAATTAAAAGAAAAATCACAAGGTGAATTAAAGACAACAGTAGAAGGCGATGTTTGGCAGAAAGCTCAGAAGAAAGCATTCAAAAAACTTGCTAAGAAAGTGAACCTGCCAGGTTTCCGTCCAGGTCAGGCTCCAGAAGCTTTGGTTAAGAAACACATAAGTTCACAGAATATATTAATGGAAGCTATCGATGAAGTAGCTGGTGAAGCATTAACTGCTGGAATCACAGAACATGATTTAGAGTTGGTTGCTCGTCCATCATTGGATATCGACAGCATCGATGAAGAAAAAGTTACTTTCAAATTCTTAGTAACTGTAAAACCAGAAGTAAAATTAGGACAGTACAAAGGACTTGAAATCGTTAAAGATGACACTACAGTAACTGATGAAGATGTAAATGCTGAAATCACTCGTTTACAGGAAAGATTTGCTGATTTAGTGTTAAAAGAAGAAGGAACAGTTGAAAACGGAGATACTGCTGTTATCGACTTTGAAGGATTTAAAGATGGTGTAGCATTTGAAGGTGGAAAAGCAGAAGCTTATCCATTAGTTATCGGCAGCGGTTCTTTCATCCCAGGATTTGAAGAACAGTTGATCGGTATGAAATCTGAAGAAACAAAAGACATCAACGTAACATTCCCTGAAAACTATCAGGCTGAAGATTTAGCTGGTGCTCCTGTTGTCTTCAAAGTAACTGTACATGACATCAAAGCAAAAGAACTTCCAGAAGCAAATGATGAATTGGTAAAACAGGCTGAAATCAAAGATGTTGAAACTTTAGAAGCTTATAAAGAATATTCTCGTAAGAATCTTGAAACAGCGAAAGTACAGCAGTCTGAAAATAAATTCGAAAGCGATATTTTAACTGCAATTACTGAAAATGCAGAAGTTGAAATTCCAGAAGTTATGGTTGAAGAAGAAACTGATAACTTAGTACGTGATTTTGCTCAGCGTTTACAGTCCCAGGGATTCTCTTTGGATCAGTTCAAACAGATCACTGGACAAAGCGATGAATCAATTCGTGAAGAAATGGGTAAAGATGCTTTCAACAAAGTAAAAGTACGTTTGGTATTGGAAGCTATCGCTGCTGAAGAAAAAATTGAAATCAGTGAAGAAGATGTAAATGCAGAAATCGAAAGAATCGCAAACATGTATGGTATGGAAACAGAAAAAGTAAGAAGTCTTGTATCTGCAGATGCTGTTTCTTATGACCTGCGTATTCGCAAAGCATTGGAACTTGTAAAAGAATCAGTAGGCAAGTAATGCAAAAAGACGCAGAACGCGTCTTTTTTGCCCTATAGAAAGGAGTGTAGGAATTATGAGTGAAGTAAATGAAACGCTGAACGTACGTTATCCTTTGGTATGTACAAGAGGTGTCATTGTATTCCCAAACCAGGAAATTGTGATTGATGTTGGTAGAGCTAAATCCTGTCATGCAGTTGAAGCTGCTCAGGAACAATACCAGGGTCAAGTCGTACTGGCTGCACAGCGAGATCTGACGGTGGAAGATCCAGATGTGAATGATTTATATTCCTTTGGTACTCTTTGTCAGATTAAACACATCCGCCGCATGGATGGATATTTACGTGTGAAATTCAGAGGTGTCAAACGTGTGGCACTGCATACGGTTGTAAATGATGAAAATATGATGGTTGTAGATGCGGAAGTAAAAGAAGATATTCATCAGGACGCGATGGAAGAAGTTGCTTTGGTAAGAAAAATTGCCAAACAATTTGAGGAAATCGAAAGTGTTTCTCAAACAATTCCAAAGGAAATGATCAATGAACTGGCAAAGGGTGTAAGTGCCCAACAGCTGGCTGATCAGATTTGTCAATTGTTCCCATTCACATTGGAACGTCGTGAAGAATTATTGGAAACTTTAGGCATTAATGATCGTTTATACATGATTTTACAGGAAATCGAAAGTGAAAAAGAACTTTCACAAATCGAAAATCGTATTAATGATAAAGTAAAAACAAGAATTGAAGAAGGACAAAAAGAATACTACCTGCGTGAAAAGATGCGCGCCATCAAAGAAGAATTAGGAGATGTTCCTGATACAGAAAAAGATGTCGATGCGATCCGTAAGCGTTTGGAAGAAAATCCTTATCCTGAAACTATCAAAGCAAAAGTAAAAGATGAATTATCCCGCTATGAAATGTTACCAGCTGCAAGTGGAGAAACTGGTGTGATCAAAACATATATCGACTGGTTGATGGATTTGCCTTGGTGGCAGGAAAGCAAGGATAATGAAGATTTGAATAAAGCTTCAGAAATTTTAGATGCAGATCACTATGGACTAGAAAAAATAAAAGAAAGAATTTTAGAATATCTGGCAGTAAAACAGATGACCAATTCTTTAAAAGCTCCAATTATCTGTTTGGTAGGTCCTCCTGGTGTTGGTAAAACATCTTTAGCGAAATCTGTCGCAAGAGCATTGGATCGTAAATTCGTAAAAATTTCTTTAGGTGGTGTGAAGGATGAATCTGAAATCAGAGGTCATCGTAGAACATACCTAGGAAGTATGCCAGGAAGATTTATTCAGGCAATGAAAAAAGCAGGCACCATCAATCCAGTATTCCTGATTGATGAAATCGATAAGATGGCAAGTGATTATAAAGGTGATCCTGCCAGTGCGATGCTTGAAGTATTAGATCCTGAACAAAACGAATACTTCTCAGATCACTATATTGAAGAAAGCTATGATTTAAGTAAGGTGTTGTTTATCGCAACAGCAAACTATTTGGAAAATATTCCAAATGCACTGCGTGATCGTCTGGAAATCATTGAATTATCTTCTTATACAGAACTTGAGAAAGTAGAAATTGCAAAACGCCATTTGGTACCTAAGCAGTTAAAAGAAAACGGTCTGAAGGAAAGTCAGTTAAAGATTGACGATGATATGATCAGCTTCCTGATTCGTTATTATACAAGAGAAAGTGGTGTACGTCAGTTAGAACGTGTAATTGCGACAGTTTGTCGTAAGAGTGTTTTAGCTATCTTAAAGGATAAGAAACGTTCTATCAAAGTCACAAAGAAACTTGTGAAGGAATGGCTGGGTAATGAAAAATTTGAGTATGGCAAACGTGAAATGAAAGATCAGGTAGGAACAGTTACTGGTCTTGCTTATACTGCGTTTGGCGGAGATGTATTACAAATTGAAGTTAACCACTTTGAAGGTAAAGGAAAATTGATCCTTACTGGACAACTTGGTGATGTCATGAAAGAAAGTGCATCTATTGCATATGACTATGTTCGTGCAAATTGCCAGAAATATAAAATCAAACCAGACATTTTTGAAAAGAATGATATTCATATTCATGTACCAGAAGGTGCAGTACCAAAAGATGGACCTAGTGCAGGTGTAACACTTACCACAGCACTTGTATCCAGCTTAAGCAATATTCCTGTCAAAGCGAATCTAGCAATGACGGGAGAAGTTACACTACGTGGAAATGTTCTTCCTATTGGAGGATTAAAAGAAAAATCCATGGCTGCACATCGTTGTGGCATTACGACTGTATTGATTCCAAAGGCAAATGTAAAAGATTTGGATGATGTACCTCAGACAGTAAAGGAAAGTGTAAACTTCATTCCTGTAGAACGTGTTTCTCAGGTTTTAGATGTTGCATTGGTTAAATAAATGATTACGTTTCAAAAAGCAGAACTGGTGGTTTCTGCACCAGATAAAAAGTCATGGCCGGAAACAGATTTGCCAGAAATCGTTCTTGCGGGCCGTAGTAACGTGGGAAAAAGCAGTTTCATCAATACCATGTGTGGAAGAAAAAAACTGGCTTACGTAGGAAATACACCTGGGAAAACTAGATTATTGAATTTCTTTAATCTGGATGATAAATATATGTTTGTCGATGTACCAGGATATGGCTATGCGAATATTTCAAAAACACAGTTGATGAAATTTGGTCAGATGATGGAAGATTATTTTGCGCAGCGTAAACAGAAAAAAGGTCTTGTCATTTTGGTAGATGCCCGTCATAAACCAACGGAGGATGATATCACAATGCTGGAATTTGCTCGTTATTATGAGATTCCTGTTGCTATCGTTGCGACAAAGACTGATAAGCTTCCAACAACGAAACTAAAAAATCAATTAAAGATGATTCGTAAAACATTAGAATTAAATGATGATGAACCGTTATTTCCATTCTCTGCAGAGAAAAAAGAAGGAATGGAAGCTGTATGGGATTATCTGATTCCAATATTTGAATCTTAAAGTGTGTCCATAAGGATGCACTTTTTCTTTACATATTCCATATCCTATGCTATTATATATTTAACTAATTAGTTAAATATTATGGAGGGTCACATATGTTAGAAAAAAAGAATATATGGTTTTTATGTCCAATTGTATTGATTATTATTTCATTGATTTTATACCCAAGACTGCCAGAAGATATCCCTATGCAGTTTAATATACATGGGGAAGCAAACTGGACATTGCCGAAAATGATTGGTTTATGGATCATGCCATGCTTACAAATCGTGTTATTATTATGGAATCGAAATAAAGAAAATAACAATGCAGGTCTGGTGGTTGTTTTATTAATGTTCATACAGCTGTTTGTGATGATCACAAGTCTTGGAGGTATATAAAATGGATGCATTTAAAGCAATCGCAGATCCCACACGCAGGGAAATATTAAATATGTTAAGTAAACAGGATATGAATGCTGGAGAAATAGCGGAGCATTTTCAAATGTCGAAACCTGCGATATCTAAACATTTGGATATCTTAAAAAACAGTGACTTAATCAGCTGTGAAAAGATGGGACAGTTTGTTGTTTATTCCATCAACACCACTGCTGTACAAAATATCTATCGAAAATTTTTAGAAGTATTTGATGGATTGGAGGGAGTTTTTCACAATGAATCTGCAGAAAAGAAATAATCTTCTTATATTGACTTGCAGCTGCATCATTTTATTTTTATGCATATGCAGTTTATGGATGAAATATATGACTTATCTGATTCCGGTTATCGCTATCATCACGAATATATTCTTATACAAAGATGCACCACAGACAACCCAATTATCAAAGCAAAATCGCAAAGTAGATGTATATCGCAGTATGGTTATTCTAAATATATTTGTGATGCTGATGGTGTTACTTTCCCTAATCATGGAATCTATTCTGCCACAATATCAGGAAAGCCTAAAAAATGCCCGTTATTTTCTGTTTATATTCTTTATGTTGATGTTTGGTAATCAGGCACCTCGTATCCCTTTTAACAGGCGGTTAGGACTTCGCTTGTCCTGGTGTATACAAGATGAAGCTTCTTGGCGCTATACGCATCGTATGGTAGGGTATTGCAGCATTATCAGTGCTGTATGCATGATGATCATGTATATCTTAGACAAACAATACCTGGGCTTGATTACAATGATCACAGGTCTGGTACTTGTGCCATCCATTCTTTCTTATATCGAGTACCACAAAAGAAACCCATTTACTGAAGTACGTAAGGCAATCTTTTTGATACCCTTAACACATTTCATATGTAATCTGGCATTATATCCATATTATCCTGATGCATTTCCTATGCAGCTGTCTTATCAGGGGGATGTAAATTATACACTTCCAAAGCTTTATGCGATTGCCTTGATGGCTGTAATTGAAGTCCTGTTGATCTTTTTCTATCAGAAATCGGATGTAAAAAGACAGTGGATATTAATATCTCTACTGGCATTATTATTCACATGCTTCAGTATTTATATATTGATCATGTATGGAAATTTTAATATATAAAGAAAAGGCGAAGATTATTCGCCTTTGTTTTCTTCTACTGCTAAAATCAGTTCTTTCGCATAAGGCAGCGTTGTGATCCAATCACATAAAGTGTGCCATTCTTCAAGTTTATGATTTCTTCTTGCATAATAGATATTCATTAATGTTTCATAATTCAAAGTACATGTCCGCATCTGGTTATAGCTGCTAGGCAATAACTGAATCATACTGTACCATACATCTTTATTTTTTGTTTCTACATACTCTAGACGAAGCTCTTCTAATACCGCAATCACACTTTTTAAACTCTCTAAAGCTTTTTCATTCATATGATCGTGAGAAAAATCATCTAACTCAAAAGGCTTACTGGCAATTTTATGCATGGTACTTGTAGAATTAGCAACCGTTGCCACCTTATATGTATCATATTCTTTCCACCAGTATAATGGAGCTGTAAAATCTACAGATACAAAAATCTGACGGATAAATTTACGATGATCACTTCCTGCACGAGCCAAACGCTGTGCTAAACTTAAATCATTTGGTCCCATAATGAATTTTCCATCTTCATCATAATAAGAATCCATACGATTCCAGCTATTCATCGGGTTTCTTGCGCCACGGATGGCATTTTCAAAATTCATGACAGCGTCACGTTCTATTTTAATCATTTCATCTACCTCATTTCTTGCTTGCATTTATTGTATCATAGAAAATTATTTTGGCATACGTAAAAAAAGTTTTTAATTTCACATACAACTTTCTATCATACTTGTCACTTCTGAAACATACATACCATTAGGAGGCATAACGATATGAAAACAATGAAGATAGAAAAACAGCTGTTATTTGCGGACAGTGTAAAACAGGTGATGAAGCTGCAGGTTCGTGATGGCTTGCAATATCAGATGGAAGAGGATGGCAAACGGGCAATTGGACCTTTGTTTATCAAAGGACAATATGAAGGAATGGATGGCAGTATCCAAAACTTTCAGGAAGTGCTGGATATGGATATCATGGCACCATCTGAAAAATTAGGCAATGGGGAGTTTTTTATTCAGATAGAGGATTATGAGGGTATTCCTGAAAATGATTCCATACATTTATATATTACCATGCGTATTCATGGCTTAAAAGAAGATCAAAAGGATGTTCAGGGGGAAGTCAGTAAGAAGGATATAAACAGTCATCAGGAAACAAATGCCAATGTCATCTTACAACAGCCAGTAGTACCAAAACAGCCTGAAATAGAAGAAATAAAACCAGAACCGACAGCTATAGAACCTGTGGAGGAAGCTGTAAGTAAAACAGAAACAATGGAAGATAAAGAGATTGCTGAAGAAGAGGAGTCACAGGAAGATGCAGCACCTATAACAGATACTTTTGATGAATTTGAAGATTTATTTGAAGACGCAGATACCACCTATACCAGTTATCGTATGATTGTGGCGCAGGAACAGGATACCTATGCATCCATTGCAAAGCGCTATGATGTGGATGAAGCAGCACTTCGATCTAATAATCATGATAAAGAAATCCATCATAAAACATTGGTAATCTTACCATAAGGCAGGTGACTTCCAAAGATATGGGAGTCGCTTTTCCTTATAATAACGGTTAATTTCAAAAAAGAGTTGAAATAAAAGTGCCATTTGTTTATAATAATGAGGTAAATACGGTGAACAGAAGGAGTACATATAAGGAAATCATAGAGAGCACATGGGCTGGTGGAACATGGCATGGAATTAGATGGAAGGTAGTCTGGGAGTTGGTTTTCTGAAAACACAGTAGGAAAATTCGTCAAAGCGCGTTAAGCTGTAATGAGGCATACATCGTATGTAAACTAAGGTGGTAACACGTCAATCACGTCCTTTGATTAGGACGTTTTTTTTATGAAGGAAGGTGTTTTATGCGATTAACAATGCCGGAAGTAGAAACAAAACGTTTATATCTTCGTCCTGTAGAAGAAGAGGATGCCTGTGATATGTTTGCATATTACAAAGATCCAGCGGTTATGAAGTATTTAACACTACAGCCCCATAAACATGTGGATGACACCTTAAAAGCAATCAAACAGTATTTATTGCCTTATGAAAAACGACAGGTGCCACAGACCTGGGTCATCGTATGGAAAGAAAATGAAAAGGTCATTGGTAATCTCAATATTCATACAGTGGAGGGAGATTGCGGACAGATCGGATACTTGCTTCATCAGGATTACTGGGGAAAAGGTATTATGAAAGAAGCAGTAGAGCAGCTTGTATATGTTGGCTTTAATCATATCGGACTTCATAGAATTGAAGCATTATATGATGTAGAGCATATCGCAAGTGGCAAAGTATTAGCGGCATGCGGCTTTGAAAAAGAAGGCGTATTACGACAATATGCAAAATTAAGTGATGGAAAATACCACGATATGGTAATTACTTCCATTTTAAGAGAAGAATGGCTGAAAGGAGTAAAGAAACATGAAGAAAGAACTTGATCCTAAATATGATCATTTAAAAGTTGAACAGGAACACTACAAAACATGGATTGACAAAGGATATTTTACAGCGGGGGATAAAAGCAAAGACCCTTTCTGTATCGTTATTCCACCACCAAATGTTACAGGGAAATTACACTTGGGACATGCATGGGATACAACATTACAGGATATCGTTGCCCGCTACAAACGTATGCAGGGATATGATATGTTATGGCTTCCAGGAATGGACCATGCAGGTATTGCCACACAGGCAAAAGTAGATGAACGCTTGAAAAACGAAGGCATCAGCCGTTATGATATCGGACGTGAAAAGTTTTTGGACCGTGCATGGGAATGGAAGGAAGAATATGCATCTACCATTCGTAAACAATGGGCAAAAATGGGACTTTCATTAGATTATACAAGAGAACGTTTTACACTAGATGAAGGCTTAAGTGAAGCAGTACGTAAAGTATTCGTAGACTTATATAACGATGGTCTGATCTATCAGGGAGAGCGAATCATCAACTGGGATCCACAGGCTAAAACTGCATTATCCAACATTGAAGTTATCCATAAAGAAATCGAAGGGGCAATGTATTACTTTAATTATAAAGTTGTAGAAACAGGGGCGAATCTAGTCATTGCGACAACCCGTCCAGAAACAATGTTTGCGGATCAGGCGATCTTTGTACATCCAGAAGATGAACGTTATAAAGATATCGTTGGTATGCATGTCATCAACCCTGCCAATGGAGAAGAATTACCAATCATGGCAGATGATTATATCGATATGTCTTTTGGTACTGCTGTTATGAAATGTACTCCAGCCCATGATCCTAATGACTTTGCGCTGGCTAAAAAATATGGTTTAAAGATGCCAATCTGTATGAATCCAGATGGCACAATGAATGAAATGGCACATAAGTATGCAGGCATGGATCGTTTTGCTTGTCGTAAAGCACTTGTAGAGGACTTTGAAAAAGCCGGTGTGGTAGATCACATTGAAAAACATATGCACCAAGTAGGACACTCTGAAAGAACAGGTGTAATCGTAGAACCATACTTATCAAAACAATGGTTTGTAAAAATGAAACCACTTGCTGAAGATGTATTAAAGAATCAGGAAGATGAAAATCAAAAAATTCACTTCTATCCTGTACGTTTTGAAAAGACGTTCCACCAGTGGCTGGAAAACATTGAAGACTGGTGTATCTCCCGTCAGTTGTGGTGGGGACATCGTATTCCTGCATGGTATCACAAAGAAACAGGTGAAATCTATGTAGGCATGGAGGATCCAAAAGATATCGAAAACTGGACACAGGATGAAGATGTATTGGATACATGGTTCTCCAGTGCTTTATGGCCTTTCTCAACACTTGGATGGCCAAATGAAACAGATGATTTAAATCGTTATTTCCCAAATGATCTGTTAGTTACAGGATATGATATTATCTTCTTCTGGGTAGCACGTATGGCGTTCCAGACAAGATATTGTATGCATAATCGCCCATTCAAGGATGTATTGATTCATGGTCTTGTCAGAGATTCACAGGGTAGAAAAATGTCTAAATCATTAGGCAATGGAATTGATCCAATGGATGTCATTGAAAAATATGGTGTAGATGCATTACGTTTCTTCCTAACGACAAACTCAACACCAGGGCAGGACTTACGTTTTATTGACACAAAAGTAGAAGCAAGCTGGAACTTTATCAATAAAATCTGGAATGCAAGTCGTTTTACGATGATGCAAGTTGGTGATATGACGTTGGAAGAAGTAGACTTAAGCAATGTGAATATCATTGATAAATGGATTTTAACACGTTTTAATGAAGTATTGGAAAATGTCACAAACAATATGGATAAATATGAATTCGCACTGGTTGGAAATGAATTATACAGCTTTATCTGGGATGATTTCTGTAGCTGGTATATCGAATTATCAAAAGCCGGCTTACAAAGTGATGATGCCCAGGCTGTAACTGCTGCGAAATCTACTTTGATTACAGTATTGAGTGGCATCATTCGCATGTTAGAACCATTTATGCCATTTGTCAGTGAAGAAATCTATTTAAGTATGCCTCACGCTTATGAAAGCATCAACAAGGAAGCATGGCCTGAAAAAGCAGAAATCACGATGAGTGAAGAAGAAATGGCTTCCGTAAAACAGTTGATTACGATGATAGAAGCAGTACGTGCAATCAAGGTAGATTATAACCTGAAACCAAGCATGGATATCAATGTCATGATCAAAGATGAAAAAGAAACATTAATGAAACCGGATGCTAAAATCAACGCGATCCTACAGAAAATGTGTCATGCCAGCTGGACAGCCCAGGAAAGCAGTGAAGAAATGGTAACTCGTCCAATTTTAAATGGTACATTATCCGTACCTTTGGCTAGTATTATCAATGTAGAAGAAGAAATCGAAAAACTAAGTAAAGAATTAAAACGTTTAACTGGTGAAATTAAACGTGGAGAGGGAATGTTAAGTAATCCAAACTTCGTAAATAAAGCACCAGAAGCAAAAGTAAATGCTGAAAAAGAAAAATTGGAGGGCTATCGCTCACAATATGCTATTGTAGAAAAACAGCTAGAAGAAATGAAGAAAAAAGCATAAATCAAAAAAAGAGGAAATCATGAGATGATGTGATTTCTTCTTTTTGTTTATATAATAAGCGATAGAATTCAAAAAAACAGCAGATTTTAAACATCTACTGTTTCAAGCTTATTTTCTTTCACAAGTCTTACTAATGCATTTAAAACGATTGGATCATATAAATGCTTTTGTGATATCATCAATTCCATTGCTTCATCAA
Organism: Absiella sp. AM29-15; assembly: GCF_003434225.1. Taxonomy (NCBI): domain Bacteria; kingdom Bacillati; phylum Bacillota; class Erysipelotrichia; order Erysipelotrichales; family Erysipelotrichaceae; genus Amedibacterium; species Absiella sp. AM29-15. The sequence continues at coordinate 27,755 of NZ_QVFL01000013.1, read as the reverse complement.
AACTCATCTGGCGATTATACACACGATTGCTGGTCAGGGCATCAAAGACATCGGCGACAGCAACAATACGTGCATTAAAACATATTTTATCCTTTGTTAATCCATAAGGGTAGCCACTGCCATCCATACGTTCATGATGCTGTAAAGCAATATTTGCAATTTCTTCACCATGTGTTTTCTGTAACAACTTATAAGAATCGATTGGATGTTGTTTTATAATTTTATATTCCTCATCCGTCAATTTGCCTGGTTTTTGAAGAATTTCAATAGGTGTATAATATTTGCCAAGATCATGGAAGGTAGCTGCAGAACCAAGACTGAGAATATCATAAGAAGGATCAAGTTCAAGGGCAATAGCTACAGCATAGGTGCTGACTCTTCGTCCATGTCCTTTCGTATAACTGTCTTTTAACTCAACCTCAACAAGTTTGTTGAAACAGGCATTGGTTTCCTGAATTTTTTGATGATTGCTTTGAGATGAAATCATCAATAATTTACATGGTGTTATAGCCTTCGCAAAATATGATTCCACGATATCATATATCATAACGCTGTCATCTTTCTTTAACGTGAAAGATTCTAACGTTGATGTAAAATGTAATTCACCTTCTAAAACATATACAATGAATATTGTATCATCTTCGCCTTCTTCATGTGTGATACCCATATTTGTACCCTGATAGATATTGTAAATACCTAACTGTAGACGTGAATTTGTATAGATTTCTTCTGCACGTTGTTTTGTATCTTGCAAGATATCGGCGTTATGTCGGATTTCTGTAATCGTCATAGGATACTCCCCACTTTCAGAATTTTATTATATCGAAAATATCAGCGAAAAAGAAGATTATTTACAAAAAAAGAATTAAAAAATCGGAAATTGAAGCGATTACAATGGATAAGTGACAGATTTGTGATAAAATATAAATATAGTATAGGAACTTATTTTTCATTGCTGGCATATGCAGATGAACCAATTCAGCATGCGTGGTTTCTATCACCAATTGTGAATATGCAGGTTATTGTAGAAAATATGATGGAATAGTTTCATATAGATGAAACACAATTAGAAAACAAGAGATAAACCAATTTAGATATGGTCTATTCGGATATCCTTTATGGAGAAAAGAATGATATGTGTGATTGGTTGTTCACAAATTTCATTGTGATTTACAAGTCATGAAGAATGGAGAGCATTATTTCCAAACATCTCAACAGCTTGCATATCATACTAAATGCTTAAACAATCATCTTATTTAAACGCTTGCGAACCTTAAGCTCACATGATATTCCTAGGACATTCGCGCATGGAGATATCTTATTTTGCACTATATGTATCGAAATGAAAAAAAGATTTAAAATCATGCGTTGAAAAGCAAAAAAAATTGTTTCATTAGCGTATGATTCTAACAATTTTGCGGTCATTATGCTATATGCATGATGTGGATTTAAACTGGTCATTAAAATTTTCTGTGCCTGATTGTCCAGGTCATTATGCTATATGCATGATGTGGATTTAAACATTTCGTGAGCTGTATACTCGTAAGAAACCATAGCGTCATTATGCTATATGCATGATGTGGATTTAAACGAAAACCTCTGCTGACGGAGGAGATGGTGTCCCCGGTCATTATGCTATATGCATGATGTGGATTTAAACTGATAGTAGGTGGAAATTATGGTAGCACGGTAGAGTCATTATGCTATATGCATGATGTGGATTTAAACATTTTGACCAATAATGCTAAAACGCCACCAAGTAAGTCATTATGCTATATGCATGATGTGGATTTAAACACACTATGACGGAGACGGCCATAAAAGCCGCCTGTCATTATGCTATATGCATGATGTGGATTTAAACAAGAAAGTAAAAATGTCGCTCCCATCCGACCAAGGGTCATTATGCTATATGCATGATGTGGATTTAAACTTTTTTAGGTACGATACACACTTGTATATAGTCATGGTCATTATGCTATATGCATGATGTGGATTTAAACTTCGAATACGTTTCCCCATTGATTACTATTTAAGTCATTATGCTATATGCATGATGTGGATTTAAACAAGTATGGCAAAGAGGTGTTTCAATTGCTGTTAAGTCATTATGCTATATGCATGATGTGGATTTAAACTATGATAGACCAACCAAATAATCCAAACTGCCAGCGTCATTATGCTATATGCATGATGTGGATTTAAACGATAAGATTAAGATTTTTTTTATACATCTTAAAGGTCATTATGCTATATGCATAATGTGGATTTAAACTTTACTTCTAATTGCTTTTGGTTTACAGTTACTTTGTCATTATGCTATATGCATAATGTGGATTTAAACTGTTATTCCTGATTTTTTAATAAGATAAAAAGAGTCATTATGCTATATGCATAATGTGGATTTAAACCTATTTTAAAAATACCATCTATATATATTGTTTCGTCATTATGCTATATGCGTAATGTGAATCTAACGATTAGCACCGGTGCTAATGAACCATTTGCAACTGTTGTTATACTTTATACGGCAATGATTGAAGCATTGTATCGTTGTAAATGTCTTGAATTTAAACTAAAAAAGATATCACATCCGATTTGGATATGATATCTTCAAAATGTTTAAGCTTTACTATCTGCCAGAACGGTTTTAGTTTCTGGCTTTTCTTCTTCATTGAATAACTTTTTACCTGAACAGAAGGTAATCATTAAGCCTAATGCCACAAGTAGAACAGCGAAGATTAATTGTAAACCATCTGTCATAAATACGAAACCACCATTAACAAATAATTTCAAACAGATATTGTAGATAGATAAACCAAGTGATGTCATAGTACAAATTAACATCAGGGTCATAGGTACATATAACATCCATCCTTTTCTTCCAGTGACTTTTAAGAATACAGATAATGATACAAGAACCATAGCGCCTAATAACTGGTTAGCACTACCGAATAATGGCCAGATATTATTATATCCACCAAGTGATAATAAATAGCCACCAGCTAATGTAATTAAAGTTGCAACATATTTGTTTGTCGCAAATTTTACAAGTGGACTTGCTTCTTTTCCTTCTTCAACTTCAAAGAATTCCTGAAAAGACATACGACCGATTCTTGCGACAGCATCTAAAGATGTTAAAGCCAGGGCTGAAACAAACATTGTCATAACACACATGCCGACTTCCTGAGGTAGGCCGAATTTACTTAACAGTCCAGTTACACCAACGGAGAATTTCGTGAATGGTGTAGCTGTATCTGCAAGTGCAATACCAGCAAGGCCAGCATCTAAAGTACCATTGCTTGCCATAGCAGTTAAAGATCCAACAACTACGATAACAAGAACAGCTAATAATGATTCTAGTAACATGGAACCATATCCAACTTGTAACATATCTTTTTCGTTTTTGATTTGCTTAGAACTTGTTTCGCTGGATACCAGAGAATGGAAACCACTTACAGCACCACATGCAATCGTGATAAATAAAGTAGGGAACATATAAGAACCATTCTTTGCGACAAAACCTGTGAATGCAGGGGTTGTAATACTTGGATTACTGATCAATACACCAATAACAGCACCAGCAATCATTGCGATAAATAAGAAGGTTGTCAAATAATCACGAGGTTGTTTCAATAACCACATTGGTGTAACACTGGCAAAGAATATATAGATGAATACAACATAGATCCATACATTCTTACTGAAATATAATGGGAAGGCGATACCACCAGCCAACATGGCAATGATAAGTATAATGCCCATCAATGCTTGTTTCCAACCACCAATTTTGGTTTTCTTCAGGAATAAACCAAAGGCAATCGCAACAACGATATATAACATGGAAATAGATGCTGCAGCGGCATTTGGCTGAAGTTTGGCTCCATCAGCGCTAAACCCGTTGAATGTTCCAGCTACCATGTCTGCGAAAGCTGCGATAACTAATAATGTAAACAGCCAGCAGAACAAGAAAAATAATTTCTTTCCAGCTTTTCCAATGTATTGTTCAATGACACCACCCATGGATTTACCATGGCTTTTAACTGATGCATATAATGCACCGAAATCCTGTACAGCTCCAAAGAAAATGCCTCCCAGCAATACCCATAAAAATGCTGGCAGCCAGCCAAACATCATTGCCATAACAGGACCAGTTACTGGACCTGCACCTGCAATACTTGAGAACTGATGTGCAAATACCTCCCATTTATTGCTTGGTACAAAATCGACACCATCTTCTTTTTCATAAGCTGGTGTTTTTGCTTTGGGATCAATACCCCATGTTTTTGCCAGGTAACGACCATATAATAAGTACGCTCCTGCCAATACAATGATTGCAATACCTAAAATTGCTAATCCACTCATACAAATTTCCTCACTTTCCTAAATACAAGGGTAAATAAAAAGGTTCTCGCTTAGATTCTAAGACGAAAACCTGAATGTTTACGCGGTACCACTTAGTTTGCAAATACATGCCCCTTTACCATATCGTGTGCAATATGATTTCCTGTAACGTGGAATGACGGTATCCCTTACTGATAGTCAATATGACTACGTTCTGTTTACTGCTCACAAGTGAGATGCATAAGCTCCACCTGTTTACTTGCAGCAATACGTAAACTCTCTGTAAGGCGGATAACCTATGCAATATGTCTTGTTCATTGCATTTACCCTTGTTCGCCACTTATCTTACACCTGCTTTTTTGTGATGTCAATATAAAATTGAAAAAATATGAAAATCGTGTAATTTGTTACATTTCTTTATATATGTGATAAAACAATGATTTTATTTGACATAAAAGGGAAGTAAGATGCACTTTAAAACTTATATTAATGAAAAAGTTATGAAAGTTTATGAAAATTTATTGACTTATAAAGCAAATGGGTGTAATCTAAAACCACAAGTGTAAGGGAGAGTGTAGTTATGGAAATCGAATATGTAAAAGCAAAAACACTAAAAGAAAAACCAGCCTGGGATCAAAACTTAGGATTCGGTAAATATTTTACAGATTATATGTTTACAATGGACTGGACAGTTGAAAAAGGATGGCACAATGCAAAAATTGAACCATATGCACCGATTTGTATGGATCCTGCGGCAATGGTATTGCATTATGCACAGGAAACATTTGAAGGCTTGAAAGCCTATAAGACAAAAGATGGAAGAATTTTATTATTCCGTCCAGAAATGAATGCAAGACGTTTTGCGAATAGTAATCGTCGTTTGTGTATGGAAGTATTGCCGGAAGATATGTTTGTAGAAGCAATTGAAAAGCTGGTAGCTTATGAATCTGACTGGATTCCTACAGCAGAAGGAACTTCCTTATATATCAGACCATTTATGTTCGCAAATGAAGCAGCTGTTGGTGTACATCCAAGTAATGCTTATAAATTTGTCATTATTTTATCACCAGTTGGTGCTTATTATCCAGAAGGTGTAAATCCTGTTAAAATCTTTGTTGAAGATGAATATGTCAGAGCAACAAAAGGTGGTACTGGATTTACAAAATGTGGTGGTAACTATGCCGCTAGTATTGCTGCACAGGTAAAAGCAGAAAAACTTGGTTATACACAGGTTCTATGGTTAGATGGTGTTGAACGTAAATATGTTGAAGAAGTAGGAACTATGAATGTTATGTTCAAGATTGATGGAAAAATCGTGACTGCACCATGTGATGGAACAGTACTTCCTGGTGTAACTCGTGATTCAATTATTCATTTATTAAAATCTTGGGGTTATGAAGTAGAAGAACGTCATCTTGCAATTGATGATTTGATGGAAGCTGGCAAGACTGGTCATTTGGAAGAAGCATTTGGTACTGGTACAGCAGCGGTTATCTCACCGGTTGGAGAATTGAATTATAAAGGTGAAATCGTAACAATCAATAATTTCAAAACAGGAGAGCTTACACAGAAATTATATGATACATTAACTGGTATTCAATGGGGTAATGTAGAAGATAATTTTGGATGGACAAGAGTTGTTAAAAAATAAAGTGATAACAGGTGGATGTTTATAAAATATCCATCTTTTTTATGTTATTTTAAAGGAAAGAAACGGGAGGGATATGAATGAACTGGGGAGATTATAAAGAAACAGCAAAAGGACCATATGGTAAAATTGGTCTTTTAGATGGAAAATTTGATAAATGGAAAGACTTAAAATCATTTTGGGAAACGTTACGTTATCGCAAAACGGATTATATTGGTTACTTTCGTACATGGGAGTTTTATAAGAATGAAAAGGTAAAGAAAAAGCTATGATATTTGACATTTGAATTAAGATGTCATCATCACAGCTTTATTTAATATTGGTATGTTCTTTTAAACCATCACTCATTGCGATGTGATAGCCTTTTACATCAATTGTATCTGCACCTTTTTCAGGTTTTACTTGATCATCATATACCCAGATTGCTTCTACACTGAAACCTTCTTTTGCCTGAAGGTTTTTTAATAAGGCAGTTCCTTCTTCATAGGTCATGGTATATAAAGTTGTAGATAAAATATCTGCGATACCGCTATCTTTACATATTACAGTTACACTTCTTGCATGTTTTGCAGGAAAGAGGGTATCTGGATCGATAATATGATGCATAATTTCATTTTTATACATATAGTAACGTTGATAATCACCACTGGTCACAAATGAATTAGATTCACTGAATTTTAAAGATAATAATGAATCACTGGACAGTTCGTTTGCATTTGGAATCTGAAGACCAACACTCCATGCATCACCATCTGGTTTTTCTCCAATCAGACGAACATTGCCGCCTGCATTGATGATGCCATGCTTCAATCCATCAGCTTCTAATTTCTTGGCAACCTTTTCAACTGTGAATCCTTTCGCAACACCCCCGACATCTAAGGATGTGTTTTTGTCCTTAATATAAACGGTGCTGTCTTTTTCATTGATTTCTATTTTATCCCAGCCACTGTCTTTTTCAGCTTTTTCAAGTTCTGCTTTGGAAGGAATACGACTTTCTTTTCCTTCTTCATTGGCTTTTACACCTTCATCTCGATAGTCGTGCCAGATATTTAACACTTCTCCCATCGTGATATCAAATTGATGATTACTGATTTCGTAATATTTTTTAGAAAGATTCAGTAACTCAATAATTTCCTTATCTACTTTCACTGGTTTGATACCAGCCTGATCGTTGATAGTTTTGATATTATGGGTACCTTCATAATCATTATATTTATCGAACAGTTTATCATAGCGTTTAAATTCTTTCTTTAAATCACTGGCGTATTCTTCAAATTGTGCTTCGTTTGTGGTATATCCTGTAAAATTAACAAACGTATCAAATCCAACATCTGTCATGGTTGTGGTATGTTTGCTGACTGCTTTTTCACTGCATGCGCTCATTGTAAACAAAACAAGTAGTACACAAATTAATTTTTTCATTTCTTCATCACCGTCCCTTATTATAGCCGACATTGTATTATAAATACAAGAAAAACATTTTCCTATCTTATTAATATATATAAATTGGAAAGGAATGGGGATATGTTCTCAGCAGGATATACAATCTATAAGAATTGTAACAAAAATTAAAAAAATTGCTTTTTCTTGGCACATGATAATGCTATAATAAGAACTGTATGTGGAAAACACAGCCACATGATAAATAGAAAATCTTAGAGAAAGGTAAGGTGACTATGATGTCATTGTTTAAAGGTCCAATGCGTCAGCACATACAAGGTTTCAAAGATTTGACGGATCATAGTGATATCCAGGAAGTAAAAGCAGGCAAGGAAGTATATATTCCTTTGGTTGCCGGAGCTGCAAAAAACTTTGAAATGTTTGTAAAAGAGGGCGACAAGGTTGCCGTTGGAACAAAGCTTGCCGAGTGCAATGAACGCAATGTGGTTCCTATTTATTCCAGTGTGAGTGGTACGGTAAAGGGTATTCAGAAGATTATGCATTCTTCATTAAAACCAGCTGATCACATTGTAATAGAGAATGACGGGGAATATCGAAAAGAACAGTCTTTCGATACGTTGGATTATAAAACTGCCAGCAAAGATGAATTGGTAGATTTTATGATGAATGCCGGTATTATTGGTTTAGGAGGTGCAGGATTCCCTGCATATATTAAGTACAAGTTTGCGAAAAATGTTGAAAAACTGATTATCAATGCAGTTGAATGTGAGCCATATATCACTGCAGACTACAAAATGATTTTTGCAAATAAGGAAGATTTCGTAACTGGTATTGCGGCTATGAAAAAGATGGCAGATGCACCTGAGGTTTGCATTGCTATCAAGAAAACACACCCTGATTTGATTTCATTTGTGGAAGAAGCAATCAAAGGCATGGAGGGTGTTAAAGTTACACCTGTACCAGATGTATATCCTATGGGCTGGGAACGTACACTGGTAAGAGAATTGATTCATAAAGAATATGATAAACTGCCAGGAGAAGTTGGTGCTGTTGTGAATAATGCATCTACTGCAATTGCATTTGGTAGAGCATTAAGCAAAGGTATGCCAATTACTGAAAAAGTGTTGACAGTATCTGGAAATGCAGTTAAAAACCCTGTAAATGTCAGAGTACCTGTTGGTGTTCCAGCAAGTGAAGTCATTGCTGCATGTGGTGGTTACACCAGCGAAGATGTAAAACTGATTGCAGGTGGACCTATGATGGGTAAAACAATCGTAAATGATAAATTCGTTATCGATCGTAATATGAACGCATTGACTGTTCTGGAAAATAAACCATTTGATTCTGTAGCATGTTTACGCTGTGGTAAATGTTCTGATCATTGTCCTGCTGGACTACAGCCGGTTAGAATTGCACAGGCAGTAAAAACAAAAGATAAAAAAGCCATGGAAAATCTATGTGCCATGGATTGTATTGAATGTGGTCTTTGTACCTATATCTGTCCATCACGTTTAAATGTTACAGAAAATGTGAGAACAGCAAAACGCCAGTTGATGCTGGCTAAGAAGTAAGGAGGGGCATCATGAAATTTAATTTTAATGCATCACCTAACTTACGTCAGGCACAAAGCACGAAACGCATCATGTTAGAGTTGATGATTGGTTTATTGGTAGTATTCGCCTTCTCTTTGGTATACTACAATAATGCATGGGGTATGGATTACGCTATGCAGGCTGTCAAACTGATGGTCGTATCTTTAGTGGTTGCACTGGTTACGGAATCAGCTTGGGCATTTTTCACGAAGAAAGAAAACAAATTTGATCTTACATATTTAAAGAACTATTTGTCAGGAAGCTTTGGCTGGATTACAGCTATTATACTGACATTGATGTGCAAGATTGATATCACACCATATGCATTAGGTGTATCAACATTCTTTGCCATCTTCTTTGCAAAACTGTTATTTGGTGGTTTTGGAAATAACATTTTCAACCCGGCAGCCGTTGGTAGAGCTATCGTATTTGCAACCTTTATGGGCGCAACAACCGATGTTGTCACAAGTGCAACACCTACAACGATGATTGCTTCTGAATTCAACTGGTTGGTCATTAAACCAGAAATGATTACGGAAATGATGGAAAAACTGGGTGGATTTAAAGATTTATTTATTGGATGGTATCCTGGAGCAATCGGTGAAACAAGTGCATTGATCATTTTATTGGTCGGTGTGGTACTTGCTATCCGTAAAGTAATTGACTGGCGTGTACCAACGATTTATCTTGGAAGTATCTTTGTATTGACAGCGGCTATCGCTTTGATGCGTGGAGTTGGTTCTTATAATGGTCTGCCTGGATTTATCTGGTATCCATTATTACATGTATTAACTGGTGGTGTTGTATTTGGTGCAATCTTTATGTTGACAGATCCTGTTACATCTCCAACGAGTGCACAGGGACGTTGTATCTTTGCATTAGGTGCAGCAATCATTACTGTATTGATCCGTGTAAAAGCAAATCTTCCAGAAGGATGTTTATATTCTATCCTGATGATGAACATGTTGACACCAATGATTGAAAAAGCATTGGAAGGAAAACAATTGGTTTTACGTAAAAAAGCAAGCATTATCTTTGGCGTTGTGGCAGTAGTAGGACTTGGTGCTACATTACTTGCCGGCAGTGTTGTGGAAGCAAAAGAACCTGCTCCACAGGTATTTGTTTCTACAAAAGATGCAGATGTTGATAAATTCAAAGCGGAAGTTACAGAACAATTTGTAAATTCTGATGGATCTACAACATATCGTGTAAAAGCACAAGGATATGCATCTATTCAAAAACCAGATGTATACAATGAATTTGAAATCATTGTAAAAGATAAGAAAATCGTTTCTTTAACTCCTACAAAAGTTAATGATACAGAATATGTTGGAGATCGCATCTTGGCTGAAGATTTCACAAAACAGTTTAAAGATGCCGACCTGACAAAAGATGTACAGGTAGAAGTTAATGATGTTGTTACTGGCGCTACATTCTCCACAAAATCAGCCGTTCGTTTGGTTAAAGAAGTGCAGAATGTAATGGGAAATTAGGAGGTAAGCAAACATGAAAAAAATTATTCATTTAACTGTTTTCTTAGCTCTGATTGCTGCACTTGCTGGTGCTGCACTAGGTTTTGCCAATAAAATGACAGCGCCTGTTATTGAAGCAAATGAGCTGGCAGCAGAAAAAGAAACATTAAAAGAAATCTATCCTGATGTAGCGGATGATGCTTTCAAAAAGGTCGCAGATAATGCATCTGATACCATTGAAAAAATCTTCCAGGTAGAAGGAAAAGGCTATATTTTCAAGATGAAGACCAAAGGTTATAAAGACGGTACAAGTTTCCTTGTAGCACTTGATAAAGATGGTAAAGTAGTTGATTATGTAGCAATCTCTAATGGCGATACACAAGGTTTAGGTACACAGGTTACAGAAGCACCATTCCGTGAAAAACTAAAAGGTGCGGATGCAACAAGCAAAGATATCTTAAATGATACGATTACAGGTGCCACTGTTACAAGTAAACCTGTCATTGAAGGTATTATGGAAGCAGCCAAATATCAGGCTGACAATTTGAAATAGGAGGGATGAATAATGAATCGTAAAGAAAATTTTACAGCAGGTTTCATCCGTGAAAATCCTGTATTCTCACTTTATTTAGGTTTATGTTCTACATTAGCGATTACGACAACCTTAAACAATGCCATTGGTATGGGTGTTGCCGTTATTCTGGTATTGATCATGAGTAATGTTATCATTTCATTGATTCGTAACATTACACCATCTGAAATCCGTATCCCAGTATATATCGTAATTATTGCGACACTGGTTAAAGTTATTCAGATGTTAATCAAAGCATACGCATCAAGTTTGGATAGTGCACTGGGTGTATTTATTCCATTAATCGTTGTAAACTGTATTATCTTAGGACGTGCAGAAGCATTCGCCAGCAAAAATAAACCGCTGGATTCTGCATTAGATGGTTTAGGAATGGGTCTTGGTTATACTGCAAGTATTATTGTAATGTCTGCAATTCGTCAGATTATCGCAACTGGTATCTTGTCATTTGACAATCCATTTGATGTAACACAGAATATTTTCTCTATTCGTATTATTCCAGAGGAATTCACAATTTCTATGTTCTCACAACCATTTGGTGCTTTCTGTACATTCGCTATTTTGGCAGCTGCACTTGCTGCCTATAAGAATCATCAGGCTGATAAAGCTAAAAAACTGGAAAAGGAGGCGAAATAAGGTATGGATTGGGGTAATTTATTCGTTATGCTGATCACGTTTGTTTTCATTAACAACGTCGTCTTAAACCAGTTCCTTGGTATGTGTCCATTCATGGGTGTTTCCAAGAAGAGCAGCTCTGCTATTGGTATGGGTGCTGCTGTTACCTTTGTTATCGTTGTAGCATCTATCGTTACTTATGGTTTGTATTATGGTATTTTAACACCATTGCATCTAGAATTTATGGATTTGATTACTTTCATTCTGGTAATTGCCGCTTTGGTTCAGTTAGTAGAAATGATCATTAAAAAATTAAGTCCAGTATTATATAAAGCGTTAGGTGTATATCTGCCTTTGATTACAACAAACTGTGTTGTATTAAACGTAACATTAAACAATATTACTAATGGATATAATTTCATTGAAATGTTGACATATTCTATTGCGATTCCAGTAGGTTTCACAATGGTACTTTATATCTTCTCTACAATTCGTGAGCGTTTAGAGGCTTGTGATACTCCAGTAGCATTCAAAGGAAATCCAATTGCTTTGATCGTAGCAGGAATCATGGCACTGGCATTCTCTGGATTGATGGGATTGGTATAAAATGGATATCATATTAAAATCTGTCATTTACTTAGGTATCTTAGGTGGGCTATATGCATTGGTTTATTATTTAAATCATAAAACACCTTTACCTAAAGGATGCGAAAATTTAAAAGCAGAGTGCAATGGCTGTCATGACCTATCCTGCTGTAACAACCCTGCACATGATGAATAAGAAAGGGGCAAGGAATCCATGGAAACAGTAATTACTGCGATTGCGATGATGCTTGTTCTAGGAGCAATTCTTGGACTGGGATTAGGTATCGCTGATAAGTTTTTAAGTGTTGAAGTTGATGAACGTATTGAAAAAGTATCAAGCATGCTTCCTAACTACAACTGTGGTAGCTGTGGTTATGCTGGATGTAGCGGACTTGCTGAAGCTTTGGTAAATGGTGAAATCAGTGTCGTTGGTACTTGTAAACCATGTAAACCAGATCAGAAAGCTGCAATCGCTGAATACTTAAATAATACACCGGGACCAGATGGTGTCTGTGTAAAGGTAAAACCTTAAACAAATGAAATAGAGGCAATGTTTATTTACATATGCCTCTATTTTTTTATTTTGTGATAATTTCTGTTTTACATGTGGAAACAAAGGTAGGATCGGAATTTCCATTGGATACCAGTACGACCATACCAAATGCATTTACATGAACTGTGCCCTGTCCAACAGTCTGACCACCTGCATTAATAGATACATTCGTTGTATTTACTGGTAGATATGATTGCACAGCAGACTCACAGTTTGCATCGCAGCTTGTAGGAAGTGGGGATGGTGCTGGTAAATACGAAATCGCCTCATTGTATGTGGCACTCGTTATTCTGATTGCCGCAATACGACATAGCGATATTGCTTCCTGTGGAACACCCTGGGCATTGACTAATTGTAATAAACCAGCATTTGGATTGCTATTTGGTGCAGGCAATAATGAACCTAAACGACCGCTTGCATTATTGCCACTTTCCATAGAAACAACAACGTTATCTGTAGGATATAAGGTAATTAACTGTTCAATGACATTTCGCATTTGTTGAACACATACACATCCTATACTAACAGCTTCTGGTCCAGTTGGTCCTGTAACTCCGGTATTTCCAGTTGGTCCAGTTGGTCCTGTAACTCCGGTATTTCCAGTAGGGCCAGTAGCACCAGTAATTCCAGTGTTTCCTGTAGGTCCAGTCGCACCTGCTAATCCAGTATTACCTGTTGGTCCAGGAATTCCATCCTGGCCAGTAGGCCCGGTCGCACCAGTGATTCCTGAATTTCCAGTGGCACCAGTTGGACCTGTTGCTCCGGTGATTCCAATACTGCCTGTCGCACCCGTAGCGCCTGTAATTCCAGTATTTCCAGTAGGTCCAGTCGCTCCAGTACTTCCACTTGGTCCCGTAGGTCCAGTATCACCTTTATCGCCTTTTGGCCCCCTGTAGTAATAACAGCCACAACATATATCATCATCGTATATGTTATTAAAATCACACATGATTTCACCTCCATTACAGGTTATGTATATACAATTTTAAAGTATATGCAATAACCTGTTTTGTATATAGTATAATTTCAAACGTTATATAGTATTTTTGTATTCAGCTTGACTTTCTAAAAACTGATACAAAAACTATTTTTATTCTGTTATAATGAAGTAAAATAATGAATAAATTTAACCATAAATGGTATTATGATAAATATTATGAAAAATGTGGAAGATATATCAGAATGGTGTAGATCTAATATTTCTTAGAATCGACAAATATATTCATAAATACAGGAAATTATAATTCTAGAATAGGAGGATTTGAAAATGGAAGATTTAGTATATTTAGGAAAATATATAAAATTGCAAAGAGAAAGACGTAATTTGAATATCAGCCAATTAGCTTATAAATGTAACTTTAGTCGCTCTTACCTGAGTCAAATAGAAAGTGGCAGAGTAATACCATCAGAAAAATTAAATAATACTATTGACGCTATTTTTACTTGTTTAAATTTAAATTATCAAAATTATCTAGAAAAAGGTTTATGCTTGCAGCAAGATGTAGATGATTTATTGCACTATATATTTTATAATTTACAAGAGCAAAGAGATGCTTTATATAGCAAAATGAGAAACGAAGAAGAAGATTATAAATCATATAAAGCATTTCCACGTTATTGCCTAAGTAAATTTGTCTATAATGTTTCCATGAATAACCAAACAGATAGTGAATTAGATTATTTAATGAAATCATTGTTAGATAACATTAATATATTTGAGATAAAAGACAGAAGTATATGCTATACTTTTGTAGGTATATACTATAGACAAAAATCAAATTGTGATAAAAGTGAATCTTTTTTATTAGAATCTTTAAAATTTGGTGAATTTAAGGATATAACAGGAATAACATATTATCAATTATCAATAACACAATCATTAAAAAACAGTGTAGCAATTGCTTTACTTAATATTCAAAAATCAATATTGAGATTTAAATGTGATGGGAATTTTAAACGCATAATATATTCGCAAGCACAAGAAGCTATAATATTAGGGAGATGTGGAGAATTGGAAAGAGCTGAAAAAGTTCTAAAAGAAATATTGAATAATTATCAGTTAAATGAGAATTTTAAAAAAACACTCCTTATTAATTTGGCACAATCGAACATTAGTTTAAAAAAATATGAAGAAGCTTTACATATATTAGATGAAATTAATATAGTAAATGATAATGTTATATTTATGAGACTATATGTTTATTATGAATTATCTAACAAAAAAGATTTTAATGAGTATTATGAAAGTAATATTAATAATATAAAGACAATTCTTTTTAAACAGCAAACTAAAATATTACATATGAAAATAAATAACGAAAAACAGAATGAAGAATATTTACATCTTCTTTTGGAAACTCATTCTAATGACAATTTAAAATATGATGTAGATTTGAGGGTATTTGTTTTAGATGAATTAATAGAGTATTATGAAGAAATTGGAAAATACAAGCTTTCTAATAAATATTTAAAAGAAAAAATCAAATTATATGAGGCGTAAATCAAATAAAGAATATTATTCATCAAATATAAAAAAAATTTCAAAAATGAGTTAACTGCTTTTATTAGACCTGTATTGATTGTTCTATTTACATATTATATACTATGACCATAAACAAAGGATGCTCATTTGTTTAATGAAAGCGAACTTAGTAGAATTTCATGTACATTACATGCAGTATGCAAAAATGTGAAGAATTAAGGTATTACTTACCATTGCTGTGGCTTTGATGTTAGTTTACCTGTTATGTATTTCATTTGTAAGCATGATCTGAAAAACAGATACTACTGGATACTGGATTTGCTTACATTTATGTAATTCATAAGGGTAATGTATATCATCATGGAAGTAATGCTACTATGTTTTGCTTCCTTTCATATAAAAGGAGGCGATTTATAAATGAAAGTTGAATATAAACAGATAGTAAAGCGAGGTCTACTCCTTGCCTTAGTTATTATAATTATTCAAAATATATTATTAATGTTGGCGGACGTTCCTACAGAACCTAATTTAGGTTATAATATCTATTTCTCAATTCAAAATTCTAGTAGAGAAATATTTTATACAATTTTTTTGATAATACTTATTCCATCATTGCTATTGATTTATTATTATGATGATTATCATAATAAACACGATAATCTTTGTTTATTAAGAATAGGATATAAGAAATATTATTTACGAGCTATTCTTCAAATATTGATTTTGACTTTTTTACTTAGAATTATAGTTGAGATTGTATTCGTTTTAGAAATACATTTTTTAAAATCTAATATAAATTTCACTTCTTCAGTATCAACACATGCAATATTTGGTGATAAAGCCTTAGTAAATTTACTAGCGTATATAATCACTTCTTCTATAGGAACAGGTGTATTTAGCTGCTTTTGGTTCTCAATTATATACTTTATAAAAAACAAATATATATTTAGAGGAATTATGGTCTTATGGCTTTTTGTTTCAATGATAGGATTTTCAATCATATATCCATTAGCGACTAGCTTATTACTGAATGTATTTATTAGAAAGAAGCTTAAAAATGGTTAGTTTATATAGAAGATTATTTAAATCGCCTTATTTCTTGTTATTCTTTCTATCTTTGATACAACTTTATTTTAGGCGATATTTTATAGAAAGTAATTATACCACGCCAATCGATCAATGGTTAATAACGAATAACACTATAACTATTTTGGTAAATAATGCATTTCTCTTATTACAAGTAAAGAAAATGGGTGTATTAAAGAATGTTAGAGATATGGTTTTAATTAGAATAGGAAAGAACAATTTTTATTTTCAACTTTATAAGATGTCTTTCAAAGGTCTGACATTATATTTTTTCACAACATATATTTTTCTTTCTTTATTATTCATAAATACCCTTTCTATAGTTTCTACATATTTCGTCTTTATTATTCTTAATTTAGTGATCTTCTCTTTATATGAAGTATTCTTTAATTATATGATCATAGAACAAAAAAGTACTCTTTATATTATAGTGCCTTTTATATTTAATATTGTATTCCATTATGTAATTGTTCCGATATTATTTTTTCAAATATAAAAAAGGAGGAAGTAAAATGTTAATTGAAATTAAAGGATTGTCAAAGAAATTCAAGGATAAACAGGTGATAAAGAATTTAGACTTTTGTATAGATAAGGGTGATTTGATTTTAATACAAGGCATTAATGGATGTGGGAAATCAACACTTTTAAAAATTATATCTGGGCTAATGTCTTATGAGAAAGGCTCTATAATTTTTGAAAAACCGCTCAAAATTGGAGCTTTTATTGAAAATCCTAATTTTATTGAGAATGAATCAGCTCTATATAATATGAAGTTCCTAATGGAATTAACAGGAAGTTTTGATAAAGAACTGGTTTCTTCATTATTTAAAGATTTTCAACTTGATATTGAGGATAAAACTATAGTTAAAAAATATAGTATTGGAATGCGTCAAAAATTAGGTATTATTCAAGCAGTAATGGAAGATCAGGATTTTATATTATTTGATGAACCAACTAGAGGTCTTGATAAAGCTAGTATGAAATCATTTGACAAACTAATCTCTGAATTGAATAAAATGGGAAAAACATGTATAATATGCGCACATGATGGTGTTTCAAATATAAATTTTAATAAATTGTATGATATGGAAGAAGGACATCTAATTGAAAAGACAAATATTAAAGTATAGATTTATAATAACCGCCATATTTATTACGCTAATATTTGTTTTTTATTTCAACAGAGATAACTATATTCTTATGGTTTATTTTGTTCCGAAAAGAATGATTGAATTGGTCTTCACATTAACTCTTATATTGGCAAATGGTTATTTCTTGATTGACAATATATACTACTATGTGAAAATGTATAATGAAATAGTAATCAGATCAAGTAAAGATTATTATTATACATTGTTATTGAAAAAAATATTATATTGTTTCGTTTTACTAGGTATTTCACAATGCATTTTAAATTATATAGCTTGTGGCGAAATTTTATTAGGAATAACCCTTTTATATTTTTCAATTATCATTTCTGTATTTTTCATATTAAATAGATTTTTAGGAAGTATTTCTCAAGACATATTGATAATCATTTTTTCATTTTGTATTTTTATCTTGAAATGCTTGTATTATATATTTTGAATTAAGAAAACTTTGTTTAATAATTTTTGAAATATCAACATCGTTTTTTTCAATAAAGTACTTTATACTATAAAGAATCAGTTAACAAAAAAGATAGGGCATTTGCTAAGCAAGATGTTTAGTAAAGCTCTTTTTTTGAGACTTTCTATTAAATAAGGCACTTATTAATATAAACTATGATTCCTGTATTTGATAATTTCATATAGTATAATTTATGTTAATATAGTATACTAAAGGTATCAGAAAGCTAGCTATTATCTTTCTTTAGAAAAATATCTCAATCTATCACTAAATTATAATGAGCATTACAAAACAAGGAGTAGTAGGAATACAAGATAGTATTGAGTGATTTTTAAATTTATATCATCGTTTAGCTAAAAAGTCTAAAAGAAAGGATATTGATTATGAGAGAAGAAATGAAATACATTTTAAAGACAAAAACGACAGTCTTTTGTTTTATCATTTTGTTGATGTTCAATATGTTTCAATTATACAATTTTGTAACTAGAGAAGATG
Organism: Absiella sp. AM29-15; assembly: GCF_003434225.1. Lineage (NCBI taxonomy): Bacteria > Bacillati > Bacillota > Erysipelotrichia > Erysipelotrichales > Erysipelotrichaceae > Amedibacterium > Absiella sp. AM29-15. Next base: position 9,285 of record NZ_QVFL01000013.1, on the reverse strand, counting down.
TTGTCACAAAAGAATCGATCAAACAGGAAATGAAGGATTTAGAATTATTTTATATGGGATTGACATCATATGTAGAATCAACAGATTCTCCAAAATACAAAGAGGTATTTGAAATTCTTTATAAGAATAATTTGGCTTTAGCTAATTTCCATCATCAAGCCTACGATCAAATGGATGAGGATAAAACTTTAAAAGATTATAAAAAAATTATATTAAAATTAAATATATTAGAAACTTTGTTGGAAATCAATCTTTATGCAGATGGAAATACAGTTTATCCTTATTATCAAGAAAAATACTCATTAGAAATAGAAAATCATAAAGATTTTATCAATGAGGAGGCTTTTGGCTTTGATACCAAAAGATTATCAAAACTTGGTGGTGTCGCAACAAAGGATATTCAATATAAAGCTAATTGTCAGAAATTAGAGTATTATTTTAAAATGTTAGATCAAGATATGGTGGAAGTAACAGAAAAAGATATAAATCCTTGGAGCTATCTGATTTATCATTTAGGAGATCAGAGTTACGCAGAAACAGTCATTGTGATGATTGGCATGTTATATACGATTTCCTGTGTGATGATGCTAAGAAAAGATCATCGTTTGTATCTGATGTGTATTCAACCAACTTCTTTATTTCGAATCGTGATGAAACAGGTCATGATGATAGCTCTAACTTATTTGCTTATTATTGTATTGTCTTTATTGATACCTGTTTTATTACTAGGGGTTCAATATGGTTTTGATGGATTGCGACAACCAGTATTCATGTATAAAGATGGATTAACAGGCTTTCAATTATTTGATCATGGCGATGTAATAAATTATGTCGGATTGTCTTATCTTCCGACAAAAGAGAATCTTGGACAAACACTTGAAGTGTCAATACCATCAGAAGTACAAATGACAACTTTTTTAAATAATATGAGCTTAGCTGTATTATTGTTAACTATGAAAATAATAACATTTATTACAGTCACAGTAAGTATTACTTTCTGGTTGCGAAAGGTTCCTTATATCATTATGACAGGTTCTGTATTGGTAGGATATTTATTTGTTTCACAATTGTTCTATCCACATGCGTTGTCAATAAATCCATTTAGTATGGAAAATGGATTCAAGATACTTGGTGGAGGAGCTACGATTACTTATTTACATGCGATTTTGATTTTAATAGCAACATGGCTGGTATTGATTGTGTTTAATAAAATCATTTCAGATAAATGCAGTATTGAATAAGGAGAAAAATGAGATGGAAACTATATTAGAAGTAAAAAAGCTGAAAAAAAAGATTGGGAAAACTGAAATTTTGCATGATATTTCATTTTCAGTATTTGAAAATGAAATCGTAGGTTTTGTGGGGCCAAATGGAGCAGGTAAATCTACTACCATGAAATGTATAACAGGTTTATTCAAAGTTCCTAAAGATATGGTATATATTATGGGAAAAGATATGTATGATCACCATGTGGAAGCTTTGCGGTATTTAGGAGCAAGTATTGAGGCACCTGCTTTATTTCCAGACTTAAATGGATATGATCATTTTTCGATGGTGGCAAATTGGAGAAAAGAGAAAAAAGAAAATCTACAGGAGTTATATGAATTAAGTGGATTAAAAAAGGAAGCTTTAAAAAGACCAGTACGTACATATTCAATGGGAATGAAGCAACGTTTAATGCTATCATTGACATTGATTGGTTCTCCCAAACTGCTATTGTTGGATGAACCATTAAATGGATTAGATCCACAGGCGACGTTTGAGTTTAGAGAAAAACTATTGGATTTAAGAAAACGAAATACAAGTATCTTATTATCTTCTCACCAATTAAATGAGGTAGAAAAGATATGTGATCGTATCGTGTTTATAAAAGATGGCAGAATCGTGAATTCTATTACTACTGAAGCTTTACAACAAATGCAATATTATACATTTCAATTACAACCTATTGAAAAAGCAAGACAAGTATGTAAAAAAATGAATTTAGAAATAAGAGAAGAAGGTACACATGTATCCATTCGTTTTGATACTCCACAGATATTGAATGCATTCTTTAAGGCTGTTGTAAGTGAAAATATTGATATCATAGAAGTGAATAGTGCAGACCATTTGGAACAGTATTATAAAAATTTATATCGAAATGCGGAGAAATAGCGTATGAAACAGTTAATAAAAAATGAGTGTCGAAGGTGGTTTACAAGAAAAAAAATCTGTGCATTCTTATGTCTGATGGGCTGTTGCGTATTGTTTTATGAATTTTATTACCATCAAAGCTATCTCTCATATTATGAAAAAGAATACGTAAATTTAAAAAATGAATATACAGATGTAAGCTCGGTGATGAGAATTTATGGAATGAATATGAAAATAGATGATAGTGAAGATTTAAAGATAGCATATGATATATATGATAAAGAATATCAATTATTAGCAAAAGAAATGAATCTATGGAACAATAATACAGATGGACGATTTGATGAGGAATTGTTATCTTTGGAAAAGCAGCGGGATGAAAACCTTTTACGTTTAGAAGAAAATCGAATAGAACCAATGAATATGCAGATTTATCGTAATACACCTGAAGATTTAAATAATCGCATAAAATTACGGGAAAGTTATGAACAACAGCATATCAAAGAGAAAGTGGTCAAGAATGTGCCAGATGTCAATTATGTCTTATATAAAATATTTTCTGGCTCTGATGCGACGATTTTTCTGATTCTGTTTATCTTGTGTATTGTGAATTTTAACATCTGGTCATCGGAATTTGAAAATCAAACATATCGGTTGGCGTTCATTCAACCATATCAAAGAAAAAGTATTTATATATCTAAATTACTTGTGCAGATCATCATGAGTCTTGGTCTATTCTTCTTGATGATTGTGACCCTTGCTACATGTGCATATATTCAATATGGAGTTGGGGAACCAATCATTGTAGCAGTGAATCAAACAATGCTGCATGGTGTACAAACATCCGCTGATCAGGTGTTTACATATGTAACAACTTCATCACTGCTGATAAAATTTCTATTACGCCAGATTCTGTATATTAGCATATTAGAGATTGTAATCCATACTGTTTCATTTTTTGCGAAGAAAACCGAATTGAGTTTGCTGGTAATTTTTACACTATTGATTGCGATGGTCTTTGCTGGTTTAAGTGAACATGCCAATCTGATAAATATTTATCAATTAGAAAAGTTATATAGTGAAACACAATACGTGTCGCAGTTATCAACATTTGGCATGTTGGCTTTGATAGGTATCCTATGTTTTTTCATTAATTATTTATATCTTGTTTATTGCGATTTAAAAGGATAGTCAAGCTATATGAAACTCTATATTATAAGTGATTTCTAATACTTATAGAAAAGGGTGTTAATAAAAGAGGAAGAATCAATTATTATCATGAATCTTCCTCTTTCGTTTTTTACGGTTTTATATTAACTCATTTTTGGCTTTCATGATTGTTCTCAATAATTTTTCACCGTTACTTAAGCTATGCGCTAAAAAATATTAAGAATATGCGAATACCTATTTTGTATATCAAAATGGATAATTGTGCATACTTATAAGAAAAGGGCGGTGTTTTTATGTTTGTTGAAATTAGAGAGTGGAATGAGGAAGATGCGTTTGCTTTACATTCTTTATCAAAACATCCATATTTGTCAAAAGAACGATTATTTCGATATTTTTATCCAGATACATTTTTAAATGCAATGAGTACGATTTACTTTTATCAAAATGCAGATCCGAAACGCTTTTTATATCGTGCTGTAATCGTAGATGGAAACGTTGCGGGTTTTATCAGCGCACAGGTGAAGAATGAACATTCTGCAGAGCTTTCATATTGGCTTGGAGTCAAATATTGGAGAAAGGGGATTATGAGTAAAGCAGTATCTTTACTATGCAAGGAAGCATTTGATAAATTGCCTGTTTTTTGTATATATGCAATGGTAGATCAAAAAAATATTGCTAGTCAGAAAGTATTGGAGCACAATGGTTTTCAAAAAGAGAAAATAGAACACCTGTTTATTTATCGAAAATATAAATAGATTGAAAATATATTCACATCATGTTAAATTAAATAATGTGAATAGGGCAGGAGGTAAAGATGATTAAACTATGTTTTTTTGATTATGGCAATCATGATTTAGATGTAGAAAAAGAATTAATGATCGATGTGGATGTAATAGATTTTATAACAGATCAGATTCAAAATATATCTTTTGATTCCACAAGTAATGAAGCAGATTTAGAGGATAATTGGATATATTGGTTTAATAGTAATGATGAAAATGAAGCTGTATGTAAGCTGGATAAGTTGATTTCATCTAAAATAAAAAAAGGATCAAAATTGAAATATAAAATTGAAATTGATGAAATGTAGATATATAGTTTGAGCGAATTTTTTAGAAAAATCATGATTGGAGATTGACATATCTTATGAAGTGTAATATAGTGTACTTGTACAATAAGTACACTATATTACACTTTTCTAATGGAAGGAGTGATGATGTGGATATCATTATCAGTAATAACAGTAGTAAGCCTATTTATGAACAGATTATTTCACAGATAAAAGCAATGATTATGAGTGGAGAATTGCAATCCGGAGAAATGCTGCCATCCATGCGCGCGCTGGCAAAATCATTACATATCAGTGTAATCACTGGCCAAAAAGCTTATGAAGAATTACAAAGAGATGGCTTTATTGAAACGGTAACTGGAAAAGGAACCTTTGTTGCTGCGCAAAACAAGGACTTTATCCAAGAGGAACACTTACGCCAGATCGAACAAAAGCTTATGGATGCTGCAGATTTAGGAAGAAGCAGTGCTGTTTCATTAGAAAAAATGATAGAGCTATTGACGATGTTTTATCAAGATGATGAATGATTATCTAATTGATATCGCTGAAATAGACAAGGAGGATTCACAAAGATGGAACAAAGTTTGATTATAAAAAATGTGAATAAAATATTCCCTCAATTCACATTACAAAACATACATATGGAAGTACCAGAAGGAACGATTATGGGGTTTGTTGGTGAAAATGGTGCTGGAAAAACAACCACGATTCAATGCATTTTAAATTTATTAAAACTGGATGATGGTGAAATCGAAGTGCTGGGTAGAAAACATACAGATCCTGTTTTAAAAGATGACATCGGCGTTGTATTTGATGAAAATAATTATTTTGATACTATGAATATCCAACAAATAAATAAGATGATGCTAAAAATTTATAAAAACTGGCATGCAGATGAATTTTTTGAAATGTGTCATTCACGATTTGCATTGCCAGAAGATAAGTTGATTAAAGATTTTTCAAGAGGCATGCATATGAAATTAGCGATTGCCATGGCATTATCGCATGAGGCGAAGTTATTAATATTGGATGAACCAACGAGTGGTTTAGATCCTGTCACAAGAGATGAAATATTAGATATTTTTCTTGATTTTGTACAAGATGAACATCATTCTATCTTGTTGTCCTCACATATCTCTACAGATATAGAAAAAATTGCTGATTACATCACTTATATTCATGAAGGCAGTGTGATCTTTAGTAAATCTAAAGATGAATTATTAGAGAACTTTGGTATTATGCGTTGTAGCAAAAACCAAGCTTCATTGATTGATGAAGAAGATATTATTGCTAAATTAGAACATGATTATTCAGTTGATATTTTGGTAGATCATAAGGACAAAATGGAAAAGAAATATAAGGATATCATTATGGATAAGCCAAGTATTGATGATATCATGTTGCTGTATGCGAAAGGAGAAAGAAAAGTATGTTAGGGCTATTATATCGGGATTTTATCAATTTAAAAGCTTCCTTAAGGTCAATTATATTATCATCTATCTTTATTATGGTGGTCGCAATCTTTTTTAACTATGGAATGATTATGGTGATTAGTTTACCTGTATTCTTTGCATTTTCAATCACGGGAAGTTTTCAATGTGATGCAGCTTTAAAATGGAATAAAAAATGTATGACATTACCAATATCTGCAAAAAATGTTGTATTCGCAAGATATCTGACATTTGCTATATTAATGGGTATAGGTGCATTATTTTCCTTTGTATTTGGTGTTGTTTATATGAATATAACAAATTTTTCACAAACAAATCATCACTTTACTTTGCAATTAGGAATGGCGATTGCCTTACTTATGCCATTATTTTATGCTTCATTGTTTTTTCCAAGTATTTATTATTATAAAGGAGAAAAACTGGAAATGGCGATGCTTACGTGTATGATTTTGATGTTTTTAATCTTTGGTGGTGGTGCTTTGATTATTAAATACACAACGATTTCTTTTCAATATACAGATTTAAATATGTATGTTTACGTATTTTTAGCGATATCCCTAGTATTATTTATTCTTTCATACTTCCTTAGTTTAAAAATTTATGAAATAAAATCTATAGAATGATAAAAAATGAAAATTATTACGAAAATATTTTCAAAAAAAGATATATTTTAGAAACAAAATACGGTATAATAGAGGCTGTATAGTGAGGAGAGATGATATGGCCGCAAAAGATTTATTGATACCAAAATATTATGAAAACAAGTTGGATATCATATCCACAGAGATAGCGATTAAATATGTCAAGGATTTATTTGAAAGAAGACTGGCGCATCATTTGAATCTGATGCGTATCAGTGCACCGCTTTATGTAAGAAAAAGCAGTGGTTTAAATGATGATTTAAATGGGATTGAACGCCCAGTTGATTTTGATATAAAAGAAATCAAAGATGAAGATATTGAAATCGTACATTCTTTGGCAAAATGGAAACGTATGGCGTTAAAACGCTATAACATGAATATTGGAAAAGGTATCTATACCGATATGAATGCAATACGACGTGATGAGGTCTTGGATAATCTTCATTCTACGTATGTGGATCAGTGGGACTGGGAAAAAATCATTGATGAAAAAAGCCGTAATGTTGAATTTTTGAAAATGACAGTTCGTAATATTATGAAAGCGTTAAAGGAAACGGAAAAAGAACTGGATATTGTATTTGAAAATCTAGAGCCTTTTATTCAGGAAGATGTTTATTTTATCACTTCTCAAGAATTGGAAGACCGTTATCCTGATTTAACACCGAAACAAAGAGAATATGAAATTACCAAGCAATATAAAACAGTATTTATCATGCAGATTGGTGATGTATTAAAAAGTGGTCAAAAACATGATGGTCGTGCACCGGATTATGATGACTGGGCATTAAATGGTGATATTTTATTATATTATCCAATTCTGGATTGCCCTATTGAAATCAGTAGTATGGGCATTCGTGTAAATAAACAATCATTACAGGAACAGTTGAAAAAAGCTGGTTGTGAAGAACGTTTACAACTCCCATTTCATCAAATGCTGATGAACGATGAATTGCCATTAACCATTGGTGGAGGAATTGGTCAAAGCCGTATCTGTTTGATTCTATTGAACAAAGCACACATTGGTGAAGTACAGGTAAGCCAGTGGGATGATGAAATGGTGAAAGTCTGTGAAGAACACCATATTACATTACTATAACAGGATAGAAGTTCATATATCCTGTTTTTTTATGGTATAATGATACTACAAATATTTGGGAAAGTGAGTGAGGAAAATGGAAGTACAAGAAATAATAACGCAGTTACAGGGTATGTCTAATGAAAAATATAAGGCTAATGTTGTGAAAATGGGTATTCCGGAAGCAAATAGCATTGGCGTATCAACAGGAGAAGTTCGCAAGTTAGCGAAAACCATTGAAAAATCAAATGCATTGGCATATGCATTATGGGAAAGTGGATATCATGAGGCAAGATTACTGGCAGTGCTTTTATTTGATAAAAAGACATTAACCATCAAGGAAGCTGCTAAGTTAATGGATGATGTGATATCCTGGGATTTATGCGATCATTTATGTAAGAATCTGATTGTGAAAATCAAAGGGTTCACAGAGCTGATCAATGAATGGATCATATCCAATGATACATATAAAAAACGCGGTGCTTTTACCTTAATGGTCGCAGATGTTATTCATAATAAGAAAATCACAGAAGATACCATAGATGAGTATTTGGATATGGTAAAAAATTATAGTGATGATGATCGAGATCATGTAAAGAAAGCTGCCTCATGGGCATTACGTGAGATTGGAAAGAAGGATTTCACAGAAAATGAAAAGGCTATTTTGCTGGCACATGAGTTAAAAGAGGGCAGTAAGCCCCAGCAATGGATTGCGAAAGATGCTTTAAAAGAACTGGAAAATGTTGTGAAGGTAGAAGGTAGGGGAAGGCTAATTTCCGCAGATTCCATGATGGGTAAAGAAAAAGATGAATGAGATAATTGTAAAAGAAATTCAGGTCAAAGATTTGTTAACGAAATCTAATCTTCCTGATAGTGATTATGTGATTAATCCTTATACAGGCTGTGCACATGGCTGTCGTTATTGTTATGCTAGTTTTATGAAAAGATTTAGCGGACATAAAGAGCCGTGGGGAAGTTTTGTGGATGTAAAGCATTGCGATAAATTAATGAATACCAAAAAGCTGATAGGGAAAACCGTGTTTCTATCATCCGTGACGGATTGTTATCAGCCTATCGAAGAACAATATGAAAAGACCCGCTCAATTTTAAAACAACTAAGGGATGTTGATTGCACGTTAAATATCTCTACGAAATCAAAACTGATTTTAAGGGATATTGATCTTTTAACGAAATGTAAACATTGTACTGTATCCATGTCTATCAATACATTAGATGAAGATTTTAGAAGGAAAATGGATCATGCTAGTACGATAGAGGATCGTTTTTCTACTTTAAAACAACTACATGAACATGGAATTTATACCATTTTATTTATGTCGCCAATTTTTCCCATGTTGACAGATTGGAAAGGCATCATAGAGAAAAGCAGGGATTTCGTTGATTGTTTCTGGTTTGAAAATTTAAATTTGAGAGGAACCTATAAGAAGGAAATTTTGGATATCATAAAAACAGATTACCCTCAATATATGGATTTATATGATCAAATCTATCACAAAAAAGATAAATCTTATTGGCAAAGTCTTGCGAAGGATATTCATGATTATTGTATGGAACATAAGATTCCACATATCAATTATTTTTACCATGAAGAACTGGTAGAAGAAAAGAAACAGAAAAATGCATCGTAAAAAAGAGAAGATTTGTTCATTTCCAATGCCAATAAGTTAAGGGCATTGACAACAATGAAAAGTGATATCTAGTGAATTTCCCACTAGGTACCACTTT
>NZ_QVFL01000012.1:0-147511 GCF_003434225.1 Absiella sp. AM29-15 | reverse complement strand
CAAACATCCTTCCTCCTGTCAACGCTTTTTTTATCTTTTTTTCGTTTTTTTTCATAAAATTTCATGTAAATGCTTACATTGCCTTTTATAAAAAATGCAGCTTAGTTTGCTGCATTTTCACTATTTTCTCTTACTTTGCCACAGATTGGATAATTTGCACAGGATGGATTACATGCCTTAGCCGCAACAACTCTCAACTGTGGTGGTACCAAAGTTGTAATTTCGTCATCATCATATCCAACAACAAAGCTTTTTTCACTAATCATAATTGGTCGTTTCAGAATACTAGGATTTTTCTGAATCAATTCCACCAACTCTTTGATTGAGAAATCATCTAAACTACGATTCAGTTCCTGGAATGCTTTAGAACGTGTACTAATTAAATCCTCAGTACCATTTTCACTTCGCTGTAAAAGATATTTGATTTCGTCTTCTTTTAATAAAGTTGTAAAAATATTCTTTTCAATGAATTTCATATCATTGTCTTTCAACCATTGTTTCGCCTTGCGACAGCTAGCACAACCCGGAGATGTATATAAAATGATCATATGAGAACCTCCTTCATTTCATCTATGTATATTATATAGGATAGTGGTATTGATTGAAAGTATTTTTTTTGGATTGGATGAATTTTCTTGAAAATGACTTGTCAATTGAAATTTGAAATAGTATGATAATAAAGGAAACCACGAAGATAAAGATTTAGTAGAAATATAAATGCTGGTATAGAGAGCTGATGGTTGGTGTAAATCAGTACGGTTTATATTTTGAATTGGGACTTTGGAGTGGATCGTATGATCGGTTACTCGCCGTTATCGAGAAGTGACTTTCTAAGGAAAGTAAGTTGGGTGGTACCACGTAAGAGAAAAGCGTCCCTTCGTTGGTGCTTTTTTTATTTATAAGGAGGAATACAATGAAACGTATGTTGAGCGGCATTAAGCCGACTGGTCGATTGACACTTGGTAATTATATCGGTGCAATTCGAAATTTTGTGAATTATCAGAATGATTATGAAATGTATATTTTTATCGCAAATATGCATGCCATTACAGTCCCACAGGAGAAAGCGGAATTAAAACGCAATACAAAAGATTTAATTGCTTTATACATCGCTTGTGGTTTAGATCCTGAACGTGTGACGATTTTCTTACAGAGTGATGTGCATGAACATGCAGAACTTGGATGGATCATGACATGTAATTCTTATATGGGAGAATTACAGCGTATGACGCAATATAAGGATAAAACTGCCAAAGGTGAAACGGGTATTACTGCCGGCTTGTTTACTTATCCTTCTTTAATGGCTGCGGATATTTTATTATATGATGCGGATTATGTACCTGTTGGTGTGGATCAGAAGCAGCATGTGGAATTAACACGTAATCTAGCTGAACGTTTTAATAATCGTTATGGAGATACCTTTGTGGTTCCTGAACCATTGGTTGAAAAAGTTGGTGCTAAGGTTTATTCTTTACAGGATCCTACTAAGAAAATGAGTAAATCTGACGCCAATCCTAAAGGAACGATTGATTTGTTAGACGAGCCTAGTGTAGCGCGTAAGAAAATCATGTCTGCTGTAACTGATTCCATTGGTATTATCCAATATGATCCTGAAAATCAGCCAGGTATTTCTAATCTTCTAACAATTTTATCAAGTTTAAGTGGTGAATCTATCGAAAGTATTGTTGCTCGTTATGATGGAAAAGGTTATGGCGACTTCAAAAAAGAAGTTGGGCAGTGTGTATTTGATTTCTTAACAGAGCTTCAAAATAAGTATAAAGAAATCATTTCCAGTGGTCTGATTGAAAAAGTAATCAAAGAAGGCGATGAAAAAGCCAGATATATCGCTAGGAAAAAAGTAAATAAAGTAAAGAAAAAAGTTGGATTAGAAATTTTCTAATTTACGTATACAAAAAGCTTTCTGTCATATTGAATAAATACAGAAAGCTTTTTTATAATCATTAAATAACATGAAAGAAGAAACAGCCAAGTACGATAATACCCAATACAATACGATACCATCCAAATACCTTGAAATCGTGTTTTTTAATATAGCTCATTAAGAAACGAATCACAAGAATAGAAACGATAAATGCTACGATCATACCTGTCAAAAGAATCGCAATTTCAGATCCTTTGAATGCCAATCCAAATTTTACTATTTTCAATAAACTAGCACCAAACATTACTGGAATTGCCAAGAAGAATGTAAATTCTGCAGCGATTGTACGGCTGACACCAATCATCAATCCGCCTAAAATTGTAGCGCCACTTCTTGATGTTCCAGGAAATATTGCCGCAATCAATTGGAATGCGCCAATAATGATTGCATCTTTATAACTTAAATCCTGCAATGTCATAACTCTGGCACGTTTGTGCTTGTTTTTATTTTCGATAAACAAGAAGGCGATACCTACAAGTACCAGCATTGTTGCCACGGTAATCGAGTTATATAAATATTTTTCTAAAATATCGTCGAATAATATACCAACAATCGCAGCTGGTACACATGCAACTATGATTTTCCCCCATAAATTCATGATATCATAACGAATCAATGGACGATTTTTATTTTTGAAATTGAATGGAAATATTTTATTCCAGTATAATAAGACAACGGCCAAAATGGCACCTAATTGAATTACTACTAGAAATACATTCCAGAATTCCGGTGACACCTTCATAGGTAAAATTTCTTCAAATAAAATCATATGTCCTGTGGAGCTGACGGGCAGCCATTCTGTCACACCTTCCACAATACCATATAAGATAGCTTTTATAATTTCAAATAACATAATAGACTCCTTTTTTTGTTTTCTATACTATTCTATCCCAAAACTATACAAAGTACAATGCTAATTTCTAACGAATTCCTTACATTTTATCTAAGTATTTATGGACCATGTCCTTAAACATGCGTCCCCTTACTTCATAATTTGGGAATTGGTCATAACTTGAACATGCCGGAGATAACAGGATAACATCGCCTGCCTGGGATAAGCGAATTGCTTCATCCAGTGCTTCTTTCATCGTTTCCTGTGTTATGACATGTTGAAATATTTCCTTGAATTTTTCTTTTGTTTCTCCAAAAGCAACACAGTATTTGACGCGTTCATCAAATTGTTTTAAATCATCAAAACTGATACCTTTATCATGCCCGCCAGCTAGCAGGATAATATTTTTTTCAAAGGATGATAACGCTGCTGTTACTGCATGGGTATTGGTGGCTTTACTATCATTATAGAATCGGACACCATTTTTTTCTCCAATATATTCTAAACGATGTTCCACTGGCTGAAACTCACGAATCGTTTTTCTGATATTTTCAATGGATACACCCAGTTTATAAGCCATACAGCTGGCGACCATAGCATTGCTCAGGTTATAATCTCCAACGATTTTAAATTCTTTTTCTTCAAACAGCATTTCATCTTTCAAATAGACTTTTCCATCTTTTCGATATAAATCTACATCTTGTCTTGTTAATGAAAAATCAATCATGGTACAAGGAATATTTTGTGCATATTCCATTACTGTTGGATCATCTACATTGCGCAAGAACCAATCATCTGCTTTACAGTTTTCATAAATCCTCATTTTTGAAGCATAATAGGATTCTACACTTGGCATATAATCTAAATGATCTGGTGCCAGGTTACAGACAACACTTACAGTAGGCGCAAAGGTTTCTATACCTAATAACTGAAAATTACTTAATTCTAATGCGACATCTTTTTCTTCATCTTCATATTCATAAGCCAGTTCACTAAGTGGCCAGCCAATATTTCCTGCTACTATCGCCTTTTTATTATGCTGCAGCATTTCATACAGCATCGTCGTAATCGTTGTTTTTCCATTGGTGCCAGTTACAGCTCCATAATGGAATTTTTTTGCGTAACGATAGCCGATTTCTACTTCTGTCAGTATTTTAATCTTATGGTCCACAAAATATTTCACAAAAGGTACTGTATATTTGATTCCTGGGTTTTTTACTACAAACGCCCATTCTTCATTTTTCAAAGTATCCGGATGTCCATTCTCCCATACACTCATTCCCAATGCTTCTAATTCTTCTTTAGCCTCTATTTTTGACATATCTGTAATGGTTACATCATATCCATGGCGATGCAATAGTTTTGCGACTGCGACACCACTTTTTGCTGCACCAATGACAAGTACTTTTTCACTCATCTTAAATCACTCCCAACCATAATCCAATACATGCAAATATAAAACCAATACACCAAAACATCAAAACAACCTGTGTTTCTTTCATACCACACATCTCAAAATGATGGTGAATAGGCGCCATTTTAAATACACGTTTTCTGGTCAATTTATAACTGGTAACCTGTATAACGACAGATAATACCTCCATTAAGAACACTCCACCAATAATAATCAAAAGCAATTCTTCTTTTAATATCATGGCAGTTGCGGCCAACAGCCCACCAATTGCCAAAGAACCTGTATCTCCCATAAAGATTTTTGCAGGATGCAGATTGAATTTCAGATATCCAATCAGTGATCCGCATACCGCAAGTAAAAACATTGCTAAATCACTTTCTTTTTGCATCAGCGCAAAGATGATATAAGGTGCCATTGCAATCAAAGACGTTCCTGCACATAAGCCATCTAATCCATCGGTTAAATTCACTGCATTGCTTTCTGCCGTAAACATAATAAATATCAACACAAAGTATAAAAAGCCCAGTTCAATACTTATATGCAAAACTGGTATATTTACACTTGTTTGGGCAATGCTTTGATAAATAAAATAAAATACCACTGCTAATACAGATTGCATTAGAAATTTTACAGATGGTTTTAATCCATCATTATTTTTCTTTACCACAATCAAAAAATCATCGATAAATCCAATGACTGCATAACCAAGATACGCAAATATTACAATCAGCATTTCCATAGAAGTGAATGCTTTCGGATTTAAAATCAGCATAATCAGAATTGGTACCAATACAAATACCATTCCACCCATCGTTGGTGTTCCACCTTTTGCTTTATGGCTGGCTAAGCCTTCTTCTCGTTCCACTTGTCCAAATTTGATCTTATGTAGAAACGGGATCAGCTTTGGCATCACCAGTAAGGTAACGATCAAAGAACACCCGAATGCCAGTATATAATTCAAGTTCAATGGTTTTCCTCCTCACATAATCGTTTCTTAACGATATCTCTATCCGAAAAAGGGTAGTAATGATGTTGTATCATTTGATAATCTTCGTTTCCTTTTCCAGCGATTATTATTATATCACTATTTCGTGCACATTTAACAGCATGTTTTATCGCAAAGCTGCGATTTTCAAATATTTCTACATGTTCTCCTGCATTTGTGCACATATCGTACAGGATTTCATGTATTTCCTCTCCTCTTGGATTATCAGAAGTAAAGATTGCTATATCACTATACGTTCTTGCGATATCTGCCATAAATGCGCGTTTGGTTTTATCCCGATCACCGCCACATCCAATGATTGTGATGATATTTCTTCGCTTTACCGATTGAGCAAATTGTAAAAGATTCAATAATGCATCTGGTGTATGCGCAAAATCTATCCAGATATGATAGCCTTTTCCCTTTAATACTTCCATTCTTCCCGCAACTGCCTTTATTTGTTCACAGGCTTTCTGCATTAATGATACTTCGATATTTAGTCTTCTTCCTGCCGCAATGACACTTGCGATATTATATACATTAAACATTCCCAGCAGGTGGGTATGATAGGGTATATGATCAAAGATAAAAGCGGCATCATGATCACTTAACTGAATATTTTCTAACACCATATGTGCATCACGCATGCCAATGGTCAAACTGGCACCATGGTATAAATATGCGAAATCACGCATTTCTTTTAAATCTTTCTGATAGATGATCAAACCATCCGTTTTTAAATATCTCCTTAATTTGAACTTTGTGAAACGATAATGGGTTTTTGTCAGATGATAATCTAAATGGTCCTGTGTGATATTGGTATAGATAATGATATCATATTGAATGAAGTTAATCCGATTTTGATCAATCGCATGCGAGCTGACTTCCATAACGACTCCATCTAATCCTAACATGTTTGCCGTATGAAAAAATTGTGCCAGTTCAAAACAATCAGGTGTTGTGTTTGAAATAGGAATGATCTGATCCAGAAAAGTTACCTGTCCCGTTCCAATACGCATAACTTCTTTTCCACAGATATGAAGCATTTGTGACAAGTAAGATGTGACACTGGTTTTCCCATTGGTACCACTGACGCCTGCCACAAAGATGTCTTTGCATAAATCACCATAATACAGCTCAATCAAAGCCTGTGCGATATCTTCAACACATTCACATACATAAATATCCTTACCTGGTTTTTCTTTATCACATAAAACCACTGCCCCTTTGGCTAAGGCCTGTTTGATATAGGATTGTTTTTTTTCTTCCAACACACGCCAGCATACATAGATTTCATCTTTTTTCACATGTCCACTGTGATCACATATTCCAAGAATTTCTCGTTCATCTTCACAATCGATATGCAACATTCCCATAAGCTCACTTAATTTTGTCATTTCCAAGATAAATCCAGACCTCCCCTTGTTCACCCAGTGTGGTGCCGGCTTCCGGCATCTGTTCCATAACGGTATCACCTTCTCCAATAAAGGTGAAAGTAACACCTTCCTGTGTTACATCTTTCTTTTTCTTTCCCACAAAATCCTGAACTTTAATATTTTCTGTTTCTGGCCAAATCAGTTTCTTTGGTATCTGATCTTTGGTTTTCTTTACCCCCAGATAAGGAAGTATATCTTCGTAACATGCTTTCGCAATAGGCGCAATGACGGTACCACCATACAAAACATCATTTTTGGGACTGTCTGCGGCGATATATAATACGATTTTAGGATTATCAATTGGGGCAGCACTTAAAAAGGACAAGACATAATTGGTACTGGAATATACTCCGTTTTCTGCCTTTTGTGCTGTACCGGTTTTACCACCGATTTTATACCCTTCCATATAAGCTGGTTTACCTCCCCCATTGGCAACAACGCTTTCTAGTGCATAACGCATCTTCTTGCTGGTATCCTCACTGATAACACGCCGATTAACGGTTGGTTTTTGTTCCATGATGACTTCATTGGTGATGGGATCATTCACACTTTTTGTGATATATGGTTTATATAAGGTTCCCCCATTAACAATTGCAGAGAAGGCTGTAACCAGCTGGATGGGCGTCACACTTAACCCCTGTCCAAAGGCCACTGTTGCCTGTTCTACTTCTCCCATAGCTTCTTTTTTAAACATGATCCCACTGCTTTCCCCTGGTAAATCAATACCTGTTTTTTCCCCAAAGCCAAACTTTTTCACATATGCATACTCATTATCTAATCCCATTCTGCGTGATATTTCCACAAATCCCGGATTACTGGAATTCTCCAATACCTGAAGAAATGTCTGTAGCCCATGGCCGCCAGCTTTCCATGATTTGATTCGTGCACCGCCAACCATTTCATATCCTTTATCCATATACGTATCTTTATACATATCAAACAGATTCAGCTCTAATGCAGAAGAAAATATAACGGATTTAAAAGTAGAACCTGGCTCATAACTCATCCAGATTGGTAGATTTCGATTATATACATCACTGGAATAGTCCTGATAATGATTAGGATCAAAATCCGGTTTACTGACCATCGCAAGCACTTCTCCAGTATTCGGATCCATCGCTAGTGCCAATGCACTTTTTGGACTGTATTTTTTTACTAGATTATTAATTTCACGTTCTAATACATCCTGTATGTTAGAATCAATTGTTAATTTTACATTCATGCCTCTGCCAGGTGCTTCATAGTTTTCCTGATATAAGTCTACATTATGACCTTTGGCATCAAAAGGAATATGCAATGCCCCACTTTTTGCGGTCAAGATATCATTATATTGTAATTCTAAACCTGCAAGTCCCTGATTATCGATACCGGTAAATCCCAGCACCTGCGCCAAATAGTTATTGTTGGGGTAATTACGTAAACTATCCTGTACCAGATATACACCATCCAGATCCATCGCTTCCAGTTTTTTTGCTTTATCATCACTGATGAGTCGTCCTTCCGGCTGAATTTTCTGCGTAGATACATGCTTGCTAATCGTTGCCTTGATTTTAGCCTTATCCGCACCCAGAATTTCACTTAATTTTTCAGCTGTTGCATCTGGATCTTTGATCTGTGCAGGGACCACCATGACACTGGTACTTGGAATATCATGTGCCAAAACATTGCCATTCTTATCAAGAATAGAACCTCTTAATCCTGCAATTGTAAATTCACGTTCCCATAAAGATAATGCTTTTTCCATAATATCTTCATGATGGAATATTTGTTCATAGCCTAATTTTCCCAAGATACAACAAAAAATCATGATTGTACAAAGAAATATCAAACTGATTCTTTTCTTTACTTTTCCACGCAGCACATTATACACCTCATCCACATTGTATGTAGCATATCGAAAAAAAAGAAGTCATCCACAATAAGATGACCTCTATTTCAATTGTACTTTGATTTCACTATCGGCATTGATTGCCTGACCTTTTTTCACACTTTGTTTATATACACTGCCACTACCCTCCATCTGGATTTCAATACCTGTTAATTTCCAGAATGCGGTGATATCCTTCATAGTCCAACCACTCATATCCGGCATGGTAATTTTAGTGCCATCACTCATCAAAAAGATATTTTGATTACTGATGATTGATTCCCCACCATCTGGATATTGTGAAATAATATTGTCGCCATTGCCAATAATTACCTTTTCTACCTTCATACCTGATAATTTATTCTTCGCATAATCCAAACTATGATTTACCAAAGAAGGCATCGTATATTCTGCGTAATTATTTGTTTTCTTCGTGCTATTGGCATCATTAGAACTACCAGTAATACCCTGTGCAATCAATGCTTCACGCATAGCATCTTTAAAATATTCACGACTAAAGTTAGTGTAATCCCCACCTTCAAATGCATAATACATCATGATTTTTGGATCATCTGCAGGTGCTGCCGCCATTACAGACATTATCCATCTTCCATCCATATATCCTGTGGAAGTTGAGATTTGTCCTGTACCTGTTTTGGCGATGACATCCACATCATCCATCTTAAATACCTGACCTGTTCCATCAGGATCATTGACAACCAAACCCATCAATTTCTTTACATAATCGCTGGTTTCTTTTTTGATTGGCGTACCTACACTTTGTGGCTCATATTGTTCAATGACTTTATGAGAATTTCCATCTTCAATACGATCCACTACATATGGCCGCATCATTTTTCCATCATTAAATATGGCAGTATACGCCTGAACCATTTGTAAAGCCGTTACGTTGATACTTTGACCAAAACCGGTTGATAATTTTTCAATCGGATAATTAAAATTGATATTTCCCGCTTCATTTTTTACAAATGGGGTATCCACAGGTTTTAAAAATCCGAATTTATCAATGTATTCACGATAGATTTCTGGTGTAATATGATTGGTTAACAGCTCACAGATTGCGATATTACTAGATCTTGCGAATCCTTTATCAAAAGTAAGCGTACCCATTGAATGATGTTCAGCATCCCATATTGTCCCCAACGCATTTTCGGCTGAATTTACACGCACAATTTTTCCATCCTGTGTCGTTGAAAAATAGAATACATTGGCTGTATATTTCTGATTATATGGATATTTTCCTACATCCAAAACAGAGGAATAGGTGACACCCTTCATTACGGAACCTGGTTCATAAATGAATGTACTGTTATTGTCTATATATTGTTTTAAATCATTACGCGTATTTAAATCAAAGGAAGGATAACTTGACCATCCTAAAATCTTACCGGTTTCTACCTCCACTGCTAGTACCCACGCTTTATTTACTTTACCAGAGAATTTCATTGTCTTTTTCATCAGACTCTCTAATGCCAGCTGTACATTTTGATCAATGGTCAGATATACATCATTACCATCCTCTTTATAGGCTTCCACAAATGTGGTACCTGGCAACGTGTTTCCATTTTTATCTTTTTGACTCGTGGTTTTCCCATCCTTGCCAGTTAGATATTTATTTAATGTTTCTTCTAATCCCATGCGACCGGTAATCGCTTTTTGTTCCTCATCATATTGTGCATATCCAATGAGTGTACTAGCAAAATAACTGTTTGGATATTTTCGTTCTACCGTTTGTGTAAATTCAATACCTGGCAGCTGTAGCGCTTCAATACTTTCTTTGACACTGGCACTTAAATTTTTTCCTTTGGTGCCAAGTTCTGTTTGATAGGCACCTTTCGCCTTGGCATTTTCTAAGATTGTCTTGATATCTTCAGCTTTCATTCCCAGCTTTTCACTTAATAATTTTGATGTTTTATCAAAATCACTGACATAAGCTGGTGTTTCATTTAATCCTTTACGATCTTCATTCAGATATACGATGATAGAATAAGTATTTTCATCTGTGGCAATCACTTCTCCATTACGATCATAAATGGTTCCTCTACTTGCCTTTACCGTTGTTTCCTTTGTGCCATCATCGCCTTTATATGCCAGAATATCTTGACCACTTCTAAAATGGTTGTGGGTGATCATTGTATAGAACACATTCATGATAATGATTGTTGCCACAACCCCCATAATCATCGCAATGATCGTTAACGTACGATTACTTCTTCTTGTATTCATGTATCATCCCACCTTTACTGATCTTCGTAAAATTTGTTTATGCACTGTAAGAACATATATGTTTCATTATATCCCAAACATAGTAAAAAGGACATTGGTCACGATATCTACCGCAACAAGTCCCTCATGATCTATTTTGCCCTCTGTATTACTCTTTAGAATCCCCAATCAATGTAACGTTTTTTTGATTTGTTTTGATATTATCTTTTTCCGCTACACTTAAAACATGTTCACGGCTTTGTAAGTTGGTTACTTCAGATTGCAAATCTGCGACAGCCTGAGATAGTTCTTTGTTTTTCGCTTCAATCTGCGTTTTTTTCAAAGACAGAGAATAGTTATAACTTTGTAAACCATATTTTGCGCCTAAAAACAAACAGATTGCTAGCACCATCATCATGGATGCCAAACGATCAATACGTAATCTTTTTTTTCTTTTTACAAGTTTTGCCTTCGCCATTTTCTCATCACCCTATCTGACCCTTTCTATAATTCTAAGTTTTGCACTATGACTGCGATTATTTTCTTCCAGTTCCTCTTCACTTGCCAGAATTGGCTTGCGATTTACCAAACGATATGGTGCCTCTTCAATTTCATTTGGCAGTAAAGGAATTCGTTTATCAATTTTTGGTCCTTTGCTTCTTGAAGCAAAGGTATCTTTTACAATACGATCCTCTAATGATTGAAAACTGATGACTGCAAGTCTTCCACCAACTTCCAACATATCAAGTGCATCATCCAATACAATCTGTAGTTCCCTTAATTCATCATTTACCGCAATACGGATAGCCTGAAATATTTTTTTCGCAGGATGTCCTTTTTTATTTAAAACCTTTGCCGGTAATGCTGACTTGATGATGTCAACCAGTTCAAATGTTGTATCAATTGGCTTTTGTTCTCTTGTTTGTTCAATTTTTCTTGCAATTTGTTTAGAAAAAGAATCCTCACCATATTGATAGAAGATTCTGACCAATTCATGATAATCCCATGTATTGACGATCGTCCATGCATCCAGCGCCTGTGTCTGGTCCATACGCATGTCGAGTGGCGCATCAAATCGATAAGAGAATCCTCGCTTCGCTTCATCAAACTGTGGACTGGAAACGCCTAAATCAAGTACCATACCCGAAATAGCCGTTATATCATACTGTGCCAGTTCGTTTTTCATCTGGGAAAAACGATTATGTATTAATGTGAAGTTATCTGATATTTCAGATAATCTTGTCCTGGATTCTTCAATTGCACTTGCATCACGGTCAAACGCATACAAATGTCCTTTTGGAATCCGTTTTAGTATTTCTGAACTATGACCGCCTCTACCAAGCGTACCATCGACATAAATACCATCTTCTCTGATTTTTAAACCTTCAATGCTTTCCATTAATAATACGCTATAGTGTTTCATATCACATCAAGAACTCCGTTAAATTTTCTGCGATTTCTTCAAAGGATTCGCTTCCTTCTTCTTCCATAGGCTCCCATGATTCTTTTGCCCATATTTCTACATGATTTGCAGCACCAATGATGCAGCATTCTTTTTGTATAGAGGCAATTTTGATTAATGAGGCCGGTAATAGTATTCTGCCCTGATTGTCAATATCACATTCAGCGGCCTTGCTCGTCATCATACGTACAAATACACGAGCATCCTTCTTAGTAGATGGCAGTTTCATCAGCTGTTCATAGATAATTTCCCATTGCTTGGTTGTATAAAGTGCAAGGCATCCATCTAAGCCGCGTGTTACGATGACATGTTCTCCAAGTTCTTCCCGAAATTTTGCAGGAATGATGATACGCCCTTTTTTATCAATATTATGTGCGTACTCACCAATGAACATGTTAATCGCCCCACTTTCTACCACTTTCCGCTACTAACTGCCACTATTATACCTCTTTTACCTATCTTTGTACATGGAAAAAGTGAAATTTTTGATTTCACATATTTCATCAAAATACCCTACATTAATCTGTTTTCGCCCTAAAAAAGCGAAGATTCCACATTCTTCGCCTTTTTATTTTATGATATCATCTTATTTTCCAGTTTTTCCCTATATAAAAAAACGAAGACATTTTACATCTTCGTTTTAATCCCAATTATGGGTACAGCATTTTTCTAATTCATGTTGGATATATGGTGCATCTTCATCATTTAATAACGCAATTAATGTATCACCAGTATGCAAAATCGTATTACCTCGCGGTATGATTTCTTTTCCTTGACGATCAATGCTGATAATCAAACACTTGCTTGGCCATTTGATATCCTTGATTGCTTGATCACATACAGGAGAGCCAAGCTCCACAACTGCCTGTACAATATGTTTTTCCCCACCAAATGCAGAAAGATCCACACCGTTTTTCACAAGCAGATTATGCAGTAAACTTTCATAAATCGGTTCACAATTTAATAAAGAAGCACACAGATAAGCCACCAAAGAAACTAGGGCCAATGGTAATAAATGTGTTAATGTTCCTGACATTTCCGCAATCAGTATGATACCTGTAATCGGTGCACGAACAATCGCCGCAAAGGTGCCTGCCATTGCCATAATAATAAAATTGGATAAATACATATCTGGAAAATCAAACATCTGAATCGCGATACTGCCAAAAATTGCGCCGACAAAGCTTCCAAGAACCAGTAATGGGAAGAAAATACCACCAGGTGCTCCAGAACCAAAGCTGATTAATGAAAATGCAAATTTACATACCAGCAGCATCAGCAATGTCTGAATTACAAAAGTATGATTATTGCTTAGCATTTCGATCATGCGATGTCCACTGCCTAATACATCTGGTAAAACAAGTGCCAGTACCCCTGCGACAAGTAATGGCACAATGACACCATAAGCTGAAAAACGACTGTTTGAAAATAACTGCTGCACCTTCATGGTTGATTTATTATAAAGCACACCACCAATTCCACATAAGATGCCTAGTAATAAGATCATTCCATAATATTGAAGTGGCAGGGTTTCTTCTACCACGAAATGGAAAGCTGGAGATAAACCAAATACATTACGCGAAATAAAATCCCCTGTAACGGATGCACACATCACAGAAATCAAAACGGATACATTAAAGTTTTTATGAATTTCTTCTAAAGCAAACATAACTCCCGCAAGTGGTGCATTGAATGCCGCAGATAAGCCGGCTGCCGCCCCACATGTTAAAAGCAGGCGTTCTTCCATTTTCACTTTATGAAATATTTTAGATATACCCTTTCCTGCCATGGCACCTAATTGAATACTTGGACCTTCTCGGCCTAAAGAAAGACCACCAAATGCACATAAAACACCACCTGTGATTTTTGCCAATAATACTTTATACCACTTTTGATCGATGAAAGACATCATTTCTCCTTCCACCTGTGGAATTCCACTGCCACTGATGAGTGGTTCGTATTTTAATAGTCTGGATACGATTACACCTATTATAATCAATACCACAAACCAGCCTAAGATATAAATCGCATGCTGTTGCAGTGTATTTGATACAAAACTGACAAATTCTTCTGCATAACCCAATATGATACGATAAATTACCGCAATGACCCCAGCAACAAGACCTGTCGCTAATCCCTCCAGTATCAACATATATTTAAAATTACTGGCGGAATCAATCACATGAATCGTTGAACCTTTTTTTGCTTTCATAATATCCCTCTTTCATTTGCAGTAAAATTATAGCACAGCTATACATAATCTCAAATCTTCAAAAAAATACCATTCTCTGATTTATTCAGAAAATGGTATGTTTGCTTAGAATAAAGACATTTGGTTTTCATCCTGCAGGCCATCTAATACACCCATGGCTTCCAGCTTTTTAATTAGCGTTCCACTTAAAGATGTACGACGTTGTAAATCCTCTTTGGATAAGAAAGGTCCACTTTTTCTAGCTTCTATTACGGTATCCGCAACACTTTCTCCAAGACCATCAATACTGGTAAATGGTGGAATAATGCGGTTTGGTTCATCAGGATCCACAATAAATTCTTTTGATGATGATTTCATCAGGTTGATATTTTCAAAATAATAACCACGTAATACCATTTCCAAGGCTAGTTCTAAGGTATTGTAGGTATCTTTATCTTTCTTTGTGACCTGATTTTTGTAATCGTTGTTTTTCATCATTTCATTGATCTGTGACATACGCTGGCGAATAGCATTTTCCCCTTTGATCATCGTTTCAATATCATAAGCATCACAACGAATGGAAAAGAACATGCAATAGTAGTATAGAGGCTGATGTACCTTAAACCACGCAATACGAATCGCCATCATAACATAGGCAACGGCATGGGCTTTTGGGAACATATATTTGATCTTCTTACAAGATTCGATATACCAGTCTTCTACCCCATTGGCTTTCATCTCTGGTATCCATTCATCCTTTAAGCCTTTTCCTTTACGTACAGATTCCATGATGGTAAAGGCAAGTTTTGGACGAAGGCCTTTATGAAGCAGATATACCATGATGTCGTCACGACATCCGATAACACTTTTTAAAGTACAAATGCCTTCATCAATCAGGTCCTTGGCATTTCCTAACCATACATCTGTACCATGACTCAATCCAGAAATCTTTAATAATTCATCAAAGGTCGTTGGTCTAGTTAGTTCTAGTATGCCACGTACAAATGGTGTACCAAACTCTGGCAGACCAGCAGCACCTGTCACTTCATCATAACGGGATGTATCAATATGCAAGGCATCCACACTGGAGAATAAACTCATGGTTGCTGGATCATTCATTGGAATTGTACGAACATCGATGCCACTCATTCGCTCTAGCATTTTCATTGCTGTAGGATCAACATGTCCTAAAATATCAAATTTCAGGATATTATCATGAATCTGATGGAAATCGAAGTGGGTGGTTTTCCATTCTGCATAAGGGTTGTTGGCAGGAAATTGTACCGGCGTAAAATCATGTACATCCATATCTAGTGGTACCACGACAATACCGCCAGGATGCTGTCCGGTTGTACGTTTGACCCCTTCACAGCCTTTTGCTAAACGTAAGACCTGGGCATTTCGCATGCTGCCTTCAATACCCATTTCTTCTTCATAACCTTTGACATAACCAAAGGCTGTCTGTGTCGCAACAGTACCAATGGTTCCTGCACGATATACATGGCTTTCACCGAAAACTTCTTTGGTATAGGCGTGAGCGTTAGGCTGATAATCACCGGAGAAGTTCAAGTCGATATCGGGAACTTTATCTCCCTCGAATCCAAGGAAGGTTTCAAATGGGATATCATGACCATCCCCACGGATGATTTCTCCACAATTTGGACATTCAATATCTGGTAAGTCATATCCATTTAATACACTGCCATCTGTAAAGAAATTTACATAATGACATTTTGGACATACATAGTGAGGAGATAATGGATTAACCTCTGTGATTTCCGACATGGTCGCAACAAAACTGGAACCAACGGAGCCTCGACTTCCTACCAGATATCCATCATTTAATGATTTTTTTACTAG
This sequence comes from Absiella sp. AM29-15, assembly GCF_003434225.1. NCBI lineage: Bacteria > Bacillati > Bacillota > Erysipelotrichia > Erysipelotrichales > Erysipelotrichaceae > Amedibacterium > Absiella sp. AM29-15. Next base: position 131,296 of record NZ_QVFL01000012.1, on the reverse strand, counting down.
CAGATGGGAGATATAGTAGACTACGTAATATCCTGCGCCAATGATACTGTCTAATTCTCTTACTAGTCGTTTTTCAACGATTTCTGGTAATACCGGACCATATTTTTTATGTGCATTTTCAAAACAGATTTCTCTTAGTTTTTGATCAGAGCCTTCGATATCCGGTGGATACAAAGCATCTTTAACTGGGCGTATAATCGCAATCTGATCCGCAATTGCACGCGTATTTTTTACCACGAATTCATAAGCGCGCTGTCTTCCCAGCCATTCAAATTCATCCAGCATTTCTTTTGTGGTACGAAGATGCTGATCCGGGCTTTTAAAACGACGGCGTTTTTCCTGATCATATAGATACAATGGATGACGTCCACCACCAATCGCCTGTGAATTGATATAGATATCCCGTGTCATCTTTTCCTGAGGATCTACATAGTGGGCATCACTGGTTGCGACGATTGGTTTTCCTAGTTTATCTGCCATATCCACGATTGCCTGTACGACTTCCTTTAATCGTTCTTCACTCTCAATAGAGTTTTGATCAATTAGGAAGCGATAGTTAGCAAGTGGCTGTAATTCGATATAATCATAGAACTGCATCACACGCTCTAAATCATCTTCACTACCGGTTCTCGCCATATCAAACACTTCACCATTGACACAACTAGAACCAATCAACAAGTTACCATTCACTCTGCGTTTTTCAATTTCCTTACGTATGATTCTAGGCTCTGCGACAACATTCGCCGTACTTTTATGGTTATAGCTTAAATATTCTGTATGGGATAAGGTAATCAACTCAAACAGCTCTTTTAACCCTGCCATATTTTTAACCAATATCGTCACATGTTTATCTCTTACTTTATTAAAGCACTGTTCATCCTGCATATCCTGTAAATCTTTTAAGGTAGCGATGTGTTTTAATTCATTCATCATATGCATGAAAACCTGTGCTAGAACATTGGCATCATAATCTGCGCGGTGCGCTCCACCGCCTTCTTCATATGGAATACCATACTGTCGGGCTAAATTACCCAATCGATATGCTTTACGATCTAACATACTACGTGCCAAATCCAGCGTATCCACAACCGGATTCATAAGCGGCTTGCGTCCAATTCGTTTTAATGATTCATTCAAGAAGCCATAGTCGAATGTCGCATTATGTGCAACCAAGATACGATCGCCGATAAAATCTAAAATCTCATCTACACACTCTTCAAATGGTTTGGCATTTCGTACATTATCTTCTGTGATACTGGTTAGTTCTGTTGTAAATGCACTTAACTGTACAGGTGGTTTGATAAACAGCTGTAAAGACTTGATACATTCACGGTTCTTTACAATCTGTCCACCAAATTCTATGATATGATCAAATCTAGGTGATAACCCTGTGGTTTCCAAGTCGAATACACAATATTCTCCTTCCTCTAGTTTGGTATCATCTGCATTACGAACGATTCGCAGAATTGGATCGACCATATTCATTTCTACACCATATAAAATCTTCATTGGATGTTCTGGATCTCGTTTTTTATTGATGCCATCCACACACGTTTGTGCGGTAGGAAATGCCTGTACTACACGATGATCAGTCAAAGCTATGGCATCCATTCCCCATTCATCTGCAGTTTTGATATATTCTGTAATATCACATACCCCATCCATTTCGGATAGTTTGGTATGCACGTGTAACTCTACACGTTTTTCTTCTTCCTCATCACAGCGTTTTACTTCAGCGATTTTATCAATCACATGTGGCATAAAAACAAGTTCACGAGAATATGTATCGTATTCTACATTACCATATGCAATGACGCAATCTCCTACTTTGATTTCTCCTAATACTTCTTTGGTAACTGCCCCACGCTCAAAACGTTTCATAATAATTGCATCGTCATCATCCGCAATCCAAAGCGTCTGTATGTCTTTTCCATTACGAAGCGTTCGTGTTTCTGTTTCAAAGATCTTTCCTCTGATTTTTACACCATGGCATTCTTCATTGATATCATGAATCGCAAAAGGCACATAACTGTCTAATCCTTTTTTGCCTTTTGGTTTAAAGTTATAATTTTTCTTTTCTTCAAATGTTTGTACCGGTTTTGGATGATCATCTTTTACCTTGATGGTAGGAATGCTTTGATTCAAAACCATTTCTTCTACATGTATCTCTAATTGTAGACCAACACTTTCCAAAAACTCCTGAACCAGATGTTTATTTTGAATTGCGATATCACGTTGCGCTTCATCAGCGATATGATAAATCAAATATGTTTTTTCAAGAGATGGCAGACTATCTGAAAAAATACGAAGGCCTGGATGGCGTTCTACATAATTACGGATATAATCCGCAATATTTACTAAGTCACTGGTTTTATCTTCTGCACTGATCATTACTTCTACCTGACATCTTGTTATTTTGGCAAGACGCATACAAAAAACATTCCATACATCAAACGGCAGTACAGAAGGCAAAGAAAGTTCCATATGAATACGATGTGTTTGTTTATAATACACCGGTTTCATCACAAAAGAACCTTTTTCAAAATATTGTAAATCAGGATTGTCCTGTTCCATTTTTCTTACTAAATCCACAAGTTTTAGTTCCATAAGATTCCTCATTTCCACTCACAATATGATACCATTTTTCAAGGATAAAAAAAAGGATAAAACTAAGTTTTTTCATATCCTTCTCTCATCATTTATACATGCAGGAAATTAATTACACAGTGGTGAAAAAAAGAAGGAACGCTTAACATTCCTCCTTATCGAATTTTAAAATCATCATGATGATACAAAAGCCTGCCAATAACGCAAATGCACAAATCCAAAGTTCTTGTATGGATGGAAAGCCTGGAAGTATCTCAAATACAGAGCCTGCCACAAATCCTAAAATCACCAGATACGTACTTTGTGTATAACGATTCATCAAAGTTTCCAACAGCTTCGTTGTGGATATAATTCCCAAGATCACACCAATCCCTAAAGGAATCAGATATGGAAGATATAACCTAGATATCGCCTGCATGGTGGTATCATACATCCCAAGCAGCAATAACATATAAGAAACACTGATACCTGGTAATACAAGTGCTATTGCACTGATAAAACCTGCCACAAGCAGCAAACATATATGCAGAATATCATTTTGTGAAGATGTAACATCCATCCCCGGCAGCATTCCTAATAACACGACGACAACAATGCCAATGATAAAATATATAATATAAGTAAACTGGAATGTTTTCAGCTGGGCTTTTTTCACCATTAAGGGAATCCCACCTGCGACAATACCAATAAAGAAATACAGCATAGGTTTTTCCCAGCGATTGATTGCGGCAAGAATCGGTCTTGCGAATGCTACCATACCAATGATTGCGCCTATGGAAAAGATAAGCAAAAATAATAAGCTGGCTTTTTTCTGTTTACGAAAACTGCTTACTGCATGAATCAAACGATCATATACGCCTAAAATCATCGCCATACTTCCACCACTGACACCTGGCACCAGCATGGTGCTTCCTACAAACAAACCTTTGATCCCTATCATGAAACGATCTTTCATATCATCACTCCACTTCTACTTTATGAAAAAGATGTCTGCATTATACAGGAAGTTGCTGGCAATCACAATAACCTTTCTAAATCGTTAACAATAACTTTACAATCAAATTTTTTAAAATTAAAAAAAAACAGGATTTTGATATCCTGATTTTCGATTATAAATAATTACATACTCAAAGCAATACTGGTAACATAAGATACCAGAATCAATATACCGCAAACTCTTGTAATGGCTGGTTTCTTTTTGAAATAGATCAATCCTAATGTACAAACCATAGAGAAGATGCCAAAACATAACAAATTCATAACCTGTGATTCATTCACATAGATGCCGCCTTTGACATACAATACATCCGCAAAGCATAGAATGATGAAGTTAAATAGATTACTACCAACAATATTTCCAAAAGATGCGTTAAAGTTTCCGATACGTACTAAATTCACGGAAGCACTCAATTCTGGAAGACTTGTTGCTACACCTAAGAAAATAGCACCGGCTACGGTTGCACCTAAATTTAATTCAGTCGCAATTTTATCTGTTACCTGGGTTAACAGGATACTTACGATTACAAGTCCAACACTGAACAGTAGAAAACGAATCATAATCTGTTTCACAGTAAGGGCAATGTACACTTCATCATCTTCTTGTGCGCCTGAAGTATCTTCCCCCATGGTTTTCACATTAAAGATATAAACTAGTAAAATCGCAATTGACATCAGATTCACCTTAAAGAAGCCAGCACCGATTTCTATTGGTTTTAAAATCGCAAACAAAACCAGTAAATACATCACGATACCAAAAATCAATGTGTTTTTATGTGAGTTGGCAATACTTGCGTCTTTATAACGTTTGGCTGTAAATAACACCAATCCACCGATAACACACAAATTGAAAATATTGCTGCCAAGAACATTTCCTTGAACTAAGTCAGGCTGATCTAATGCCAAAACAGCAGTTAAGGAAGTAAATAATTCTGGCAATGAAGTCACAGCTGCCAGCATGACGCCACCAATAAATGCTCCTGATAAATTTGTCTTTTTATCAAGACAATCTACATAGTACGATAAACGTACCGACAAATAAACAACCAATACAGCTAAAATTAAATATTCAAAATAAATCATTTTTCTAATCCTTTCTTATTTATGTAATGCATCGCACAAGCGTTTTACACATGTTTCTACGATACTTCTTGGACAGGCTAAGTTAATTCTTTCAAAGCCTTTTCCTGCTTCACCAAACAGATACCCTTCATCCAGAATCAAACCTTCTTTCAACATGGTTTCTTCCAGTTGTTTTTCATCTTCACAATAAGCACGCACATCTACCCATAACAAATAGGTTCCCTGTCTTGGGGATATAATTGCTTCTGGTAAATATTGTTGGATACATGCTCTTGCAAATGCATCGTTTTCATCTACATAAGCATTGACATCCGCTAACCACTGTTCACTATCTTCTTTGGTATACGCTGCAATGGTAGCCGCAATCGCAAAGCTGTTAGGACCGTTTAATGATAAGCGCTCCATTACATAAGATGTCCATTTTTTCTGCCATTTTTCATTACAGATGATAATATTGCTGTTTTGCAGACCAGCTAAATTAAAGCTTTTTGATGGTGCTGTACAAACCACAATACGATCCTTTGCTTCTGGGGCAAGCTTCAATAATGGCTGATGTTCATAATCTTTTTGTACAAGATCACAATGAATTTCATCGCTGATGATCCATTTATCATATTTTTTCGCAAGTGTTACAATTTTTAACAGTTCTTCCTTTGTCCAGATACGTCCTACTGGATTATGTGGGGAACACAAGATCATTCCTTTCACATCATTTCGTGCCATTTTTGCCTCTAAATCATCAAAATCAATACGATACATGCCATGTTCGTTGATTAATGGATTCTCCACAACCACACGTTTTGTCGCCTCAATCTTTTTACGGAATGGATAATACACTGGTGTAGAGATGATAACACCATCCCCTTCTTCACTCATGATTTCCAAAAGATAGGCAATTGCTGGCACAACGCCGCCTGCATAAAAAATTGTATCAGGATCTATTTCCCAATCAAATCGTTTTGAAAACCATCCACATACCGCCTGACGATATGCTGGTGTAAATCCTGTGTTGTAGCCATAAATCTGCTCGTCAACTTTTTCCTTTAGTGCCTGCTGTATTGCTTCTGCACATGGAAAATCCATATCCGCTACCCAAAGAGGCAGAATATCCTTATCGCATGCAGGAAATGCCTTATCCCATTTCACACATCCTGTATTTTTTCGATTAATCAATTCATCAAAATGATATTTCATACAACACCCTCCTACTCAGCTTAGTTATTATAATACATATGAAAGGAAAATGACAATAAAACTTATAAAAAAGACAGATAAACCATTAAAAGAAAACTTTTTTAAAAACCTTTGTGATATAATTGTGATAAGGGTTTCATTACGTACGATTGAATATCAATCAGGGAGGCATCTATGAAAAAATATAATATCATTGTCCCTGTGCTGACTTGGCTGGTAGCCATTTTGATTTTAATCTTTTCGCTGTTCCAGCTACAGGGTGATGCAAGAACAATAAACTATACTGGTTTTGTTCGTGGAGGTACACAGCGTTTAATAAAAAAAGAATTAGAAGGCCATCCAGATGATGAATTACTGAATCGCATGGATATCGTTCTTTACGAATTAGAAACAGGAAAAGGACCCGATAATTTAAAGAAAAATACTGATCCTTATTTTCAAGAGCATCTGGAAAAGATGCGTAAACAATGGGATGAAATTGTAGAAAACATTTATGAAGTACGGGAAGGAAAAAATAATGATTTGTATGCATTAAGTGAGGATTTTTTTAACTATGCAAATGAAACAGTTGATTTGGCTGAGCGCTTATCTTCTCAAAAGCTTTTGTTGTCGGTGTTCATTCTTGTGGCATATCTGATTATTTCCACCACACTGATCATTTATTTCAGTAAAAAGCGACAGGAAACATATAAAAACCTGTATTATATTGACACTTTAACCGGCATCTACAATCTTGTGGCTTTTAAAGAAAAGCTGATTGTTTTACTGACCCGGGAACTACATTCTTATGCCATCATTTATTTTGATATTGATAATCTGAAATATATTAATGATACATATGGTTATCAATTTGGTGATGAAGTGCTGCAAATCATTGCACAGACACTAGAACAGAATTATTCACTTGCTGCCCATGTGAATGCCGATAACTTCATTCTTGCATGTGAGCCAGGAGATCAGGTTGATCAATTAAGGGCAACCCTGCATAAGAGTATTGAAAATCAGCTTGGAAAAGCAATCGCTGATTATTTAACCTATTCCGTTGGTATCTATGTGACAAATCCAAGTACTACTTTACAAATCAACAGCATCATTGATAAAGCCAATATTGCTCATAAACAATGCCGTGATATTGGAAAATCTGCCACAGCCTACTATGATCATGACTTAGTCGCAAAACTGGATAGAGAAAATCAGATGCAAAAAGAAATGGATGATGCGATAAAAAACGAAGAATTTAAGGTTTATCTTCAGCCAAAGTTTTATATTCATGATACGACCTTGATGGGTGCTGAAGCACTTGTTCGCTGGCAATCAAAATCTTTAGGTTTTATGCCACCAGACTGCTTTATTCCATTCTTTGAGAAAAACGGACGTATTTTACATTTGGATTTTTATATGCTGAAACATGTCTGTATGTTATTAAAAGATTTATTAAAAGATGATCAGGCTTTTCCAATCGCAGTAAATTTCTCCAGAGTGACCATGAATAATGAACACTTCTATGATGCATTTCATCATATCGTAGACAATTATCAGATTCCTTATCAATATATCGAAATAGAAGTTATAGAAAGTGCCTTCAATGAGATAAGTGAACGTGTCACTGTCATGCTTCAAACATTACGAAAAGAAGGCTTTAAAATCACCATGGATGATTTTGGCTCCGGCTATTCCAGTTTAAATCATTTAAGTTCTTTACCATTAGATGTAATAAAAATTGACAGGGATTTCTTGAATACCGACAAAAAGCTAGATCAGATACGCAATATTATTTTATGTGTTGTGGAATTATCCCATATCATGAATTTAAAAGTTGTTTGTGAAGGTGTAGAAACCCCTGAACATGTGCAATTATTGAAAGAGGTCCATTGTGATTATGCTCAAGGCTATTTCTTTGAAAAGCCTATTCCCGTCGATGCTTTTGTGGAAAAATATTGTAAAAAATAAGAAAAAAATCCCAGAGGACAGCTTGTGTTCCCTGGGATTTTATTTGTTATTTAAAGAACTGTGGTAAATATTCTTTGTGTGCTTCTAATAATTCATCCACTACAACATTGGCAAGTGTATCACTTGGGCATAATGGATTCATATTCAATGCAGTAACTGCCAAATCACGATTTCCTGTCACAGCTGCTTCACATACCAGACGTTCAAATGTTTTAATTGTCTGAATGGTACCATTGATCTGTGGTTTTAATTCCCCAGTTGCGATTGGTTTAGGGCCATCTGCAGTTATGTAACAAGCTACTTCAACAGCACTGTCTTCTGGCAGATTGGTAATTGTACCATTGTTTCTAACATCTACATACTGAATATCACCTTTATTAGCATAGATAGACGCAATCAGATTACAAGCAGCATCGCTGTATTTTGCGCCTCCACGCTGTTCCAATTGTTTTGGCTTTTCCGCAAGTTCTTCATTCTTATATAATTCAAATAATTCTTCTTCCACTTTACTGACAACTTCTCCACGAACGGTACCTGTCTTAAACTGTTCCAGTTCTTCTTCAAGCTGTTCTTTTGTAAAGAAGTAATAGTTATGATAAGGACAAGGAATCGCATGTAGCCCACGAATAAAGCTTGGAGAATAAGGCAATGATACAAAGTTTTTCATTGCGATCGTATCTTCTGCGTCAATATTCGCATAACGTTCCACAACTTCATCAATCACACTCACACCGTCCACAAATGCATCTGTCGCAAAGATGTGGTGGTTAACACCCTGCAATTCCATTGTAACACGTTCTTCTTCTACACCCATGATTTTTGCGATACCTGCGACCATATTCACAGGAACATTGCATAAACCAATGACTTTCTTGAAATCTGTATAACGAAGTACTGCTTCTGTTACCATACCTGCTGGATTTGTAAAGTTGATCATCCATGCATCAGGGCATAATTCCTGCATATCTTTTACGATATCTAAAATTACTGGAATGGTACGAAATGCTTTAAACATGCCACCTGCACCATTTGTTTCCTGTCCAATCATTCCATGTGATAAAGGAATTCTTTCATCCAATACACGAGCTGGCAAACGACCAATACGCATCTGTGTAGTGACAAAATCTGCATCTTTCAAAGCTTCTCTTCTATCATATGACAAAATCACCTTCATTGGTAATCCTGCTTTTTTTACCATTCGTTGCGCCAATGCACCAACAATTTCTAATTTTTCTCTACCTGCTTCAATATCAACTAACCATAATTCAGAAACTGGCAATTCCTCATAACGTTTGATAAACCCTTCTACAAGTTCAGGAGTATAAGATGAACCTCCACCAATTGTCACGATTTTTACACTTTTTTTCATGTTGTTCCTCCCGTGGTATATACCACCATACACATTCATTATACCGGCTTCTTTTTGAAAAAGCAACCATAATGTTAAGGGTTTCAAAAAACGGTTACATTTTCGTGTGACAAAAAAGGGATGGAGTTTTTACATTCCATCCCATGTGTTATTTCGTTACTTTCTGTTTCTGACACTTTCCATATGTCCATAAAAATAAGCTGGACATACCAGCTTACTTCACCATCTTTTCAAATGCATCTTTTGCGGCCATCTGTTCCGCACGTTTTTTAGAATAACCTTTGCCTTTACCAAGCACGATTTCATCTAATAACACAACGACCTCAAACTCAGGTTTATTACTTGGACCACTGACATTCACGGTCTGATAATGAACTGTCTTTCGAGAATCACTTTGTATGTATTCCTGAAGCTTTGTCTTATAATCAATTACCTTTTCACTCTTTGGCTGGGTAATGGCTGGTGTTAACACCTGATCCAATATAATATCTACAGCGTGCATTCCCTGATCTAAAAAGACTGCGCCAAGTAGTGCTTCAAACATATCCGCTAAAATTGAATCACGTTCTCTGCCACCTGTTTTTTCCTCGCCAACACCAAGCTTTAAATATTTACCTAAGCCAAGCTTACGATTATATTGTGCCAAAGCCTCCTCACAGACAAGCTGTGCACGAAGGGTTGTCATCTGACCTTCACTTAATGGAGGGTTCAGACGAAATAATTTGTTTGTGGACCATAACTGTAATACCGCATCACCCATAAACTCCAATCGTTCATTATCATGTGGATAGCTTTTATGCTCATTCACATAGGAAGAATGAACCAGTGCAGTTTCAATCAACGTTTTGTCGTGATATGCGATATGCATACGATCTAACCAATCAAAAATAGTATCCATATATCATTTTCTCCTTAATGTTTCTATTATACCACTAATCCAGATAAGTTCCACTGGATAATGTATCATTTATATAACTTTTGAGTGATGTATATCTATCTTCCTCCATATGTTTTAACACATAGGCAGCATCATCTCTTGCGACTTCTAAAATATTGGCATCCTGAATCACATCTCCCAAGATAAATCCAGGCACCCCACTTTGTCTAGTTCCTAATATATCTCCAGGACCTCTCAGCTTTAAATCTTCTCTGGCGATTTCAAAACCATCACTTGTTTTTTCACAGATTTTTAATCGTTTCATCGTATCAGGATCACTTGTATTACTCAACAGGTAACAATATCCAGGTTTTTGTCCACGTCCAACCCGACCTCTTAGCTGATGAATCTGACTTAAGCCAAAACGATTGGCATCGTAAATCACCATAATATTGGCATTCTTTACATCGACACCTACTTCTATTACAGTAGTAGAAATCAGAATCTGAATCTTGCCATCCACAAAATCCTGCATCACAGCATCTTTTTCCTGTGTATTCATCTTGCCATGTAGTAAACCAATGGAATACATTCTGCCTATTGTTTTTTTCATGCCATCATAGATATCATTCACATTTTTGATATCATAATCTTCATTTTTTTCTATGGCAGGACATACAACATAGCACTGGTTTCCTTCATCTATTTTTTCCAGCACTTCTTCAAGTATGGGACCCATAGATCTGCTTTTCACAAGTTTTGTGGTAATTGGCATTCTTCCCTTTGGCAGATGTTGAATCGTGGAAACATCCATATCTCCATATAAACTTATCGCTAAAGTTCTGGGAATCGGTGTGGCGCTCATAAACAAAAAGTCTACCTTATCACCTTTTTCTAACATCTTTCTTCGTTGTGATACCCCAAAACGATGCTGCTCATCCGCAACCACCATACCTAAATCATGAAAATCCACATCATCCTGAAATAATGCGTGGGTTCCTACAAGGATATCAGTTTCATTATTTTTTAATCGTTGTAAAACAGCTTTTTTATCCGCTGGTTTTAAGGAAGAATATAATACATCTATCTGTACATCCACATCTTTAAATGTTTCTAACAGATTCTTATAATGTTGTTTTGCTAAGATTTCCGTAGGTGCTAGAAATGCTGCCTGTTTATGCGATAAAACACATGCATAAAGCCCAAATGCCGCAACCAGTGTCTTTCCACATCCAACATCTCCCTGCACCATACGATACATCACTTTTTCACTTGCTAAATCTTCTAATATCTCCTCAATAACTTTCTCCTGATCATCTGTTAAAGAGAACGTTAATGAGTTTTTTAATTCCATGACATCTTCTACATCAAAGTGTTTTTCACATCCCTTGACGACCTCTTTTTCCTGCGATTTAATTGCCTGCATGGCTAATTGAAACTTGAAGAATTCTTCATATTTTAAATGGCGCAGACTTTGTCGCAATGCTTCACTTTTACCTGGATGATGGATAAAGTATAGAGCTTGTTTTTTAGGAATCAATCGATATTTTTCTAGGATATCCTTTGGCAAGAAATCTTCTACCTGATCTTGAAGTACATTCCATGCCTTTTCAATATACTTAATAATATCTTTTTGGGTAATCCCCTCTCTTATATTATAGACTGGAAAAATACCCAGTTGTTCCTTTAATGGTTTAAAATTATAAGTCATGGCTGTAATACGGCTGCCACCTTCATATTTTCCAAAGATACTGATTGTTTTTCCAACTTCAAAAGCTGATACCCATGGCCGATTAAATATTGACACGTCAAACTCTTCTTCTTCAAATACTACTTTAAATCGTGTAATACTTTGTTTTCCACGAAAGCGAATAACTTTCGCATGTGTTATGATCATTGCCTCCATGCTGATTTTCATATCCTTCTGCCAATCTTTTCGTGGTATAAATTCGCTTACCTCATAACGAAAAGGATAATATGTCAATAAATCCTCTGCCTGAAAGATATTCATATTATTTAAAATTTCAATTTTTTTATCTGATATCCGTAATGCTTTCAGTTCCATATCATCCCAACTTTCTTACCTGTCTATTATACCTTAGCTGAAATAGTTTCTCAAATTTTCTTATGAAATCAACCTATGTATAAGAAAGTTCTGACTTATCTTCATACTGGTGTTTCTTACATGTGTAGTCTTACCTCTTTATCTCTTCATTTAGAATGTATAATATCTATCTAATTAACCTATTTATAACATTGTACTTTTTATAAACATTCTTTATAATACCTCTTAAGAAAAGGAGGGATGTGTCTAAGTTTATAAACATATACACAGGTAACTGTGATTTGACCCTAGAAAAAAGGCCATACGGACAGCCAGGTCAAATGCCGAAGATATAGACAATATCTGTCTTATTGTGGTTAGAAGCCAAGTTTTATAAGCAAGTGTGCTTGTGAGATCAGTAAGAGTAGTAAAGGCATTTTATGTTGTATAGACTCAAGACAATATCCTGATAATCATATTTTATGGGAGTAAACTATCAAAATTAAATAATGAAACGATCATAAGCAAGTACCCTTTGCGATTATTTTGTAAAGGAGAGAAAAAATGAAAAAATTATGTTGTTTTTTATGTATTGCAGTATTATTAACGGGTTGTGCCAAAAATGAAAAAAAAGCGAATTATCAAGATGATATGAAAATCGAACATACTGTGGATTTGTCAAAAGAGGATGGTGCTGATAGTGTAGAACGTGATGGTGATCATCAGGATTCTATATATTTTGCACATCCTAATGTATATCATATGAAATCTAATGATACCCTTACAATTTTAGAGCATTTTCCTACGATTCAACAAAGTAGTGAATGGAGTTGTGGTGTAGATGCTGCCCTCATGGTTTTAAAATATTACGACGCATTAGGCGATTATGATGAAAAAAGCCTTGCTGAATTTCGTACAAATAAATTAGAACCAGAAGCAACCTCATTGAAATCAATGATTCAGATTTTTCAAGGTGTTGGCGGTTTTTCTATAAAATCAACTTATGATTATAAGGAAAGTGAATATGATCAAATTTCTTTAGAAATGATTCAGGATTATCTAAAGAAAGGCATTCCAGTGATGGTTGCATGGAATGATTGGGGCGGACACTGGCAGGTCATTATCGGCTATGATACCATGGGCACTGAAACTACACAGGATGATGTCATCATTGTAGCTGATTCATATGATACAACAGATCATAATCAGGATGGCTATGGCATTTATGGAGCTGAACGTTTTTTCTATAATTGGACAATGTATGATTTCTTTGAAAAAAATTATGGACTTCCTGAACGTGATAAGCTATTTATTGCGGTAGAACCTTTAAAATAATAAGGAAAAGCTAAAAAAAACCTATCAATTCTGATAGGTTTTTCAACTTTTTAGTAGTTTTCTTCGCGAACTTCAAAGTAAGCTCTTGGATGATTACATACAGGGCAAACTTCTGGAGCTGTTTTACCACGGTGTAAGTGTCCACAGTTTAAGCATTCCCAAACAGTTTCTTCGCTCTTTTCAAATACTGTACCATCTTCAATGTTGTTTAATAAAGCAACATAGCGTTCTTCATGTGTTTTTTCAATAGCAAGTACGCCTTCCATTGTTTCAGCGATATCATCAAAGCCTTCTTCACGAGCTTCTTTTGCCATACGAGCATACATGTCTGTCCATTCAAAGTTTTCACCAGCTGCAGCATCTTTTAAGTTCGTTACTGTATCAGGCATACCATCATGCAATAATTTAAACCAAAGTTTTGCATGTTCTTTTTCGTTGTTAGCAGTCTGTTCAAAGATATTGGCAATCTGTACATAGCCATCTTTCTTTGCTTTGCTAGCATAGTAGGTATATTTGTTTCTAGCCATGGATTCTCCGGCAAATGCTTCATTCAAATTCTTTTCTGTTTTTGTTCCTTTTAAGTTCATGTTAAATTCCTCCTTATAAAGTATATGAACATTACTTTTTCATATATACATTGTACCTCATAATTTTATAAAAATCATCTCTTTTGCGCATAAATTTTAAAATTTGTAAGCGTTTAATGATTTTTGTAACGAATTTGTGACGAATATATAACATCTAATCTATTATATAATCAGGCAAGTTTTTAATTATCTTGCTGTTTTTCTATTTTTTTATTCAGATTTTTCAAAATATTTTTTAATTTTTATAGCTTTTTTTAATTTTTATTTGAGATTTCCTATACTTTTTTTGTGAAATAAGGTAAAATCTTGATAAAGGAGGATTTTAAAATGACAAACAAACACCCTTTTGATGATTTTGGCATCAATTTATTTAGTGAAAACGTAATGAAAGAATGCCTTCCTCATCCTGTTTATCAGAAATGGAAAACAGCAACACGTAAAGAAGATGCATTGGATCGCCCAACAGCGGATGCGATTGCACATGCGATGAAGATATGGGCTATGGAAAAAGGTGCAACACATTTTACGCACTGGTTTCAGCCATTGACTGGATCAACTGCCGAAAAGCATGACAGCTTTATTGAGCCAGGTGATCACAATCAGGCAATATCCCGTTTTAGTGGTAAAAGCCTGATCAAAGGTGAAGGCGATGCTTCTAGCTTTCCAAGTGGAGGACTTCGTGCTACTTTCGAGGCAAGAGGATATACCTATTGGGATTGTACCTCTCCTGCATTTATCCGTGACAACGTTTTATGTATTCCAACGATCTTTGTTTCTTATAATGGAGAAACGCTGGATAAGAAAGCTCCTTTATTGAAATCTGCAGAAGCAATCAGTAAACAGGCAACCAGAATCGTTAACTTATTTAAAGATAAAGATATCAAGCATGTCAATGCCATGGTAGGCTTAGAACAGGAATATTTTTTGGTGGATAAAGAAATGTACCTGAAACGTAAAGACTTAGTACATACCGGCAGAACATTATTTGGCTCTATGCCTCCTAAATCAATGGATCTGCGAGGACATTATTTTGGTAGTATTCCTGCCCGTGTACAGGCTTTTATGGAGGAAGTCGATGAAGAATTATGGAAGCTTGGTATTTATGCCAAAACAGAACATAATGAAGTCGCACCATGTCAATTTGAAATCGCACCATTATTTATTGATGCGAATGTCGCGGTTGATCAAAACCTGATCATCATGGACGTATTAAAGAAAAAAGCCGATAAGCATGGACTTGCCTGCCTGCTTCATGAAAAACCTTTCCAGGGAGTGAACGGCAGTGGCAAACACAATAACTGGAGTCTTGTGACAGATGATGGACAAAACCTGTTAGAACCAGGAGATCGCCCACACGAAAACATTCGTTTCCTTTTATTTGTATGTGCAATCATTGAGGCTGTGGATACGTATCCGGAAATGCTTCGTATGGCAGCAAGCAGTTATGGAAATGATTATCGATTAGGTGCAGATGAGGCACCTCCAGCTGTTGTATCGATCTGTATGGGTGAAGATTTGGAAATCGTTTTAGAAAAGATTCGTTTAGGTGAAAATGAAATTGATGATGTTGTAGAACCAAAAGCATATGCGATTGCCAACCTAAGCTATGTGCCAAAAGATACTAGTGATCGTAATCGTACATCTCCATTTGCTTTTACCGGAAATAAATTTGAATTCCGTATGGTTGGCAGCAGCCGCAGCGCTTCCACAACCAATATTATATTGAATTCTATCGTAGCTGATAGTTTATGTAAAATCGCTGATAAATTACAGGGTATCAAATATATTGATGAAGTGCGTAAGAAATCTTTGGATATCTGTCGTGATATCCTGCAGAAACACCACCGCATTCTTTTCTCAGGTGATGGCTATTCTTCTGACTGGCTGGATGAAGCAGAAAAACGTGGCTTGCCAAATATCAAATGTTACTTAGACTCTATTTCTTCTTTATCTTCTGAAAAAGCTGTTGCGATGTTTGATCGTATGAAGGTTTATAATCGTGCTGAGCTGGAAGCACGTGTGGATATCTTGACAGAAGAATATCGTAAGAGTGTAAAAGTAGAAGTTTTAACATTATTAGATATGAGCAAGAAAGAAATCCTTCCTGCCCTGGTACGTGAAATCAAGTTCTATAGTGATGCGCAAAATTCACTGGGCTTTGAAAATAGTTATTATCAGCGCAAGATCAAACATCTGGTATCTTTACTGGATAACTTTGATAAACAGTATCATGATTTAAAACAAAAAATGGAAAATCGCCAGCAATATCCTGATAATATGGCGAAAGCACAATATTTAAATACTGTGGTTGTGCCTGCAATGACTGATTTACGTTCTGTCATTGATCAAATTGAAGATGCTATTTCTTCTGATAATTATCCATATCCAACTTATGATGATATGTTTGTCAGTATGCAATAATATCCTAAGTGACCCTTAAGGTCACTTTTTTACATATCTTTTACATTCCCCTGATTGTAAGCGGTTTTCATCAATACATTGTGAATTATTAACAGAATTTTTACAATAGCTTTACAATTATTTTGTATACTTGAGATGTA
This sequence comes from Absiella sp. AM29-15, assembly GCF_003434225.1. Classification (NCBI taxonomy): domain Bacteria; kingdom Bacillati; phylum Bacillota; class Erysipelotrichia; order Erysipelotrichales; family Erysipelotrichaceae; genus Amedibacterium; species Absiella sp. AM29-15. The sequence continues at coordinate 114,693 of NZ_QVFL01000012.1, read as the reverse complement.
ATAAAGAATGACTTTTTTCAGGAGGATATAAAGGATGACATTTGAAAACATTTTGGCGTTGCTGGGAGGTTTGGCGCTATTTCTATACGGCATGCATATGATGAGTGATGGGCTGGAAGCTGCTGCCGGAGATCGAATGAAAACGATTTTAGAAAAATTAACAAGCAATCGTTTTTTAGGCATACTGGTAGGCGCATTGATTACTGCGGTCATACAAAGCTCTAGTGCGACGACTGTTATGGTCGTTGGATTTGTAAATTCACAGCTGATGACATTAAATCAGGCTGTATGGATTATCATGGGTGCCAATATTGGTACAACGATCACTGGTCAGTTAATTGCATTAGATGCCAGTAAGATTGCCCCATTGGTCGCAATTATTGGTGTTGTGTTTGTAACATTCTTCAAGAATAAAAAATTAAATGCTATTGGAGAAATCATGGCAGGTCTGGGTATTTTGTTCATTGGTATGGATATGATGAAAAATGCGATGGTGCCACTACAGAGTAGTGAAGCATTTATTTCCGCAATGACAACAATCAAAAATCCATTATTAGCAATTTTACTAGGTGCTGGTTTCACCGCTTTAATTCAAAGTTCTTCAGCATCTGTTGGTATTTTGCAGGCACTTGCATTAAGTGGTCTTGTTGGACTAGATACTTCCATTTATATTATTTTTGGTCAGAATATTGGTACATGTATCACTGCAGTACTTGCATCTCTTGGTGCAAATCGAAATGCAAAACGTACAACCATTATTCACTTGTCCTTTAATATTATTGGTACAGCCATCTTCTTTATCGTAGTACATTTAATACCATTTGTGGGCTGGATGGAAGCCATCACATCCAATCCTGCTGCACAGATTGCCAATGCACATACGATTTTCAATATTGCGACAACCTTGTTGCTGATTCCATTTGGTAATAAACTGGCAAAACTGGCACAGATCATTATGCCAATCAAACCAGAAGAAATCGAAGAAAACAAAGGATACAACATTCCCCTTACATTTGTGGATACGGATAACATTGGTACAGTAACAATTGCAGTTTCCTCTTTACGTAAGGAAGCGGTGGCAATGTTACAATTAGCACAACAGAATTTAAGTGATTCTATCAAGGGTATCACAACCAAAGAATGCGATGCTGAAAAAATCAACAAGCGTGAAAAACGTATCGATTATATCAATTATGAAATTACCAATTATATGACGAAAGTTTCTTCTTTACATATGAGTGAAAAAGAAAGTACAACTGTTAATGCCTTATTCAAGTGCTTTGCGGACATTGAACGCATTGGCGATCATGCCATTAACATCTTGCAATATACAAAGCATAATGAATTATCATTAGATGATTCTCACATGGTCACAGAGGAATTAACTACCCTGCACGATCTATTGATGAAAAGCTTTTCCTTATTATTCGCTTATGATTTCGATAGTGATAATGATTGTTACGAAAAGATTGAGCGCATTGAAGACCGCATTGATGAGTTAACTGAAAATTATCGACAGCTTCAAATCAACCGTATGAAAGACAAGAGTGTTGACGCAAAAGATTGTGTCATCTATTCTGAAATCCTAACTGATATTGAACGTGTAAGCGATCATATCATGAATATCATTCAGGAATGCCGCCGCTGCAGCTTTACACTTACGGAGGATGCATTCAACGAAAATATACAGTTGAATCCTGCAATTTAAAACATATCTATAGTGATATGTTTTTTTGTGGTATAATGGAATGCGAATAAAATGAAAGGTGGATTTTATGAATGATTTAATTTTTTGTTTAAATGTTACCATACCGGTATTTTTAACGATGATCTTAGGGATGATCTTTCGTTATTTGCATATATTTACAGATGAATTTGTTAAACGAATGAATGCATTTGTATTCTCTTGTGCCCTGCCCGTCTTGTTATTTAATGATTTATCAAGAGTAGATTTCTTTTCTGTCTGGGATACCCGCTTTGTCTTATTTTGTTTCTTTGCTACCTTGATTTCCATTATCTTTTCCTATCTGGTGTCAACTCGATTACACAATAAAGCAATACAGGGAGAATTTGTACAAGCAAGTTATCGCAGTTCTGCGGCTATTCTGGGTATCGCTTTAATTGAGAATATCTATGGACACTCCACGATTGCACCATTAATGATTTTTGCCAGTGTTCCTTTATATAATGTCATGGCTGTCATTGTGCTTTCTGTATTAAAAAGAGAACGTACCAAAATGGGAAAGGAAGTTCTCATCAAAACAATCAAAGGAATTGCAAGCAATCCAATCATTTTAGGAATTATAGCTGGTTTTCTTTGGTCAATATCCGGAATCAAGCAGCCTGTAATCATGCAGAAAACATTAAACAATCTTTCTGTGCTGGCAACACCTCTTGGTCTTATGGCGATGGGAGCATCCTTCCAATTACAGAATGCCAAAGGATTATGGAAGCCGGCAATCCTTTGTACCTTTATCAAATTAATTGTCTTTGTGGCAATATTTCTGCCCATCGCCATATGGATGGGATTCACATCAGAAAAACTGGTTGCCATCCTGATTATGTTAGGCAGTGCCACAACTGTCAGCTGTTTCATCATGGCCAAGAATATGGGACATGAGGGAACACTATCTAGTACCGTTGTCATGCTAACGACCCTGTGTAGTGCGTTTACCTTAACCATGTGGCTATTCATCTTAAAAACTTTATCTTATATCTAAAAACAAGCGTTAGACTTATGGAATACACCAAAGTCTAACGCTTTTTTACTCATCTTTATATGTTAAATCTTTTAGCTCCAGTTCTTTCTTATGTAAACGATAATTCACAAATTCACGAACCGCTGTATAGAATACCGCAAAGCATGGGACTCCAATAAACATACCAATGACACCAAATAATCCACCGCCAACAACAACGGAGAACAAGATACCAATACTTGGCAAACCCAGTTTATCTCCCAGAATCAATGGTCCTAAAATATTTCCATCAAACTGTTGAAGTACAAAGATAAACAAAGCAAAGTATAACGCTGTAATTGGATGAATAATAAATAGAATGAATATACCTGGCACAGCACCAATAAAAGGTCCAAATACCGGAATCATGTTTGTCACACCAACAAATACCGATAAAAGTAATGCATATGGAAACTGAAAAATCAATGAACCAATATAACATAGGGTTCCAATGATCAAGGAATCAATAGCTTTACCTACAATAAAATTATTGAAAATATCTGCACTGGCAATTGCCATACGATGTAAATATTCACTTGCTTGTGTTGGGAAAATCGCATAATTTATTTTCTTAACATATCTCATCAAGCGTTCTTTATCCATCAACATATAAATCGCTGACATGATACCTAAAAGCACATCCAGCAGGGTACTGCCAAATTGAAAAGTCATCTTCAACATCTGAGGCAATGCCGTGGTAACCATATTCGTAATTTTATTAAAGAAATCACTTTTCTGTATATAATCACTCACATGTTCTGCATTGATTGCATGTTCTGACATATAACTTTCCGCAAACTTTTGGAATTCTTCAACATATCCAGGGAATGCCTTTACAAGTGAAAATACACTGTCCACAAGCTGTGGTATCAATAAAGCCATAAAGCATCCTACAATAATGATTGCCAAAACCATCGTAATAATCGTAGAAAGATTTCGTTTTGTCTGTTTTTTTAATCTTGTTTTCCCTAAAACCTTCGTTTCTATCAATTCCATTGGCCGATTCAATAAGAATGCAATCGCAAACCCCAAAATAAATGGCATCATCAAACTGGTAACTGTATTAAAAACCCCCACCAATACATCAATTTTATAATATGCGAAATAGATTGTAATCCCCACTGCAACAACAATGATTGCCGCAATGATCTTATGACGCATATCTTCACTTACTTTAAACTTCATGCATTTACCTCCATTACCGCTATTGTACCATGACTTCGACTAAGAAAACGAAAAGTTACAAAATTTTAAGAAATCTTCATGATTTTCTTAAGCATGCCCTCATCATCCTTGCCATATCCACCCTGTGTACTGATACGTCCAGTAATGGTTTTCGCATGTAAAGTGATACAAGGAGGCAGTTGCAGACGTTTGAAGGCATTGCGTTTCATTGTGGACAATAGCCAGTCTAAATCCTGTAAGAACGTTTCTTCTGTATCAATATGATAATACTGCATCCATTCTCCTAGCTCATTTTGAAGTGTTTTTTTGCGATACTCCAATAGTAAAGAAGCTTTTGTTGCACCTAATCGAATTTTATTCAATAATGCATCATGATAAAACCATTTCATTGGATCCTTTTGTGCATCTTTTAATTCAGCACTTGGCATCATATCCCAAATCATTTTACCGTCTTTAAATTTTGGCAGCAGATTCTCAGGGACAACTTCTTTTCCCATACGAGCGTTGATTTCATGTGCGATTTCAAACAGTGTTACCTTATCCAAATCACCAATTAAAGAAAGTGCACCAATACTGTCACCATATAATGTACAATATCCAAGACTTGCTTCTACCATATTGGCATTATTCACTACAACACCACCAAGCATGCTGGATATTCCATTTAACACAAAACCACGAATCCTTGCCTGTAAATTCTCCTGTACAAGAGATGGCATGCCATTTACATCAAATCCAAATGATTCCATGAACTGATCTTTCATATCATCTACCATCTTTTGAATACTGCCTTTATGATAAGCAATTTTCAAAGCATTTGCTTCTTTTTCCGCATTATCAATGGTTTTCGTACTGTTATAGCCAGTTGGCATATTATAGCCATAAATCCGCTTGTTTCCCAGTGCCATTGTTAATAATGCAGCTGTGACACTACTATCAAGTCCTCCACTCAATCCAACAACCCAAGGCATGGAAGATGGAAATACAGATGCATCAAAGGATTTGATTCCCATTAATAAGGCATCTAATATATGTTTTTCTTTAGGTGTATCTTTTGTGTCATGTATATCCACAATGTCCATCGTATCAGTGAAATACGCTGCCTGATAAACTAATTCATGATTGCGGTAGATATAACTTCCACCTTCCATCACCTTTACCTGTTTTCCACTATTTTGTGCGCCACAAACATTGGCGTATATAATATTTCCATGATAAGTGCTTTCTTCATCCATATCATAAGGATGTGCATCTAGATTGATATTCATATCCGCTAATTGAAGTTCCTTCCCAAAATTAAGCGCAAACACCATATCTTTAAATTCAATAGCACTATTGATGTCACTTTCTTCAAAATACATAGCATCATCTACATATTCTGTCGTTTCATTTTTCTTTACACGCATATGCGTGTTGCCCTGATACGCAAAAAAAGCGGCATTGAAACGTCGTTTATTGCGATAACGAATATTTCCCCATACAATAGCGATATCATCGCTCATTGCGATTAATCGTTCATTAAAGCTGTCCACATAGCGACACCATGCATCATCCATCCAGTCTTCACTTAACAGATATCCACTGATGGCATTTTGTCCAAATACGATCATATCCGCCTGTGCTTTTTTGGCTTCTTCAATTCTTTGCTTCATATAAACAAAATTTTCTTCACATTTTTTTGGTTTGACCATCATGGTCACGATTGCTATCTTCATATCAAAACCTCACTTTTTCCTATAGTTTACCACAGAACACGTATAATGAAAACAAAAGTATTTCTAAATTTTCCTAAGGCATGCTATAATACCTTTGATTGAGAGGTAACCGAAATGGAAGACTATATTTTAGAAGGTAATATCAGCGTTAAAGCTGCCCTTTTGGCAAATAAACGCTGCATTCATAAGATTTATATTGATAAAAAGAAAAAAGACCGCGACACGGCTTTTATCATCCGTAAAGCAAAAGAAAAAAAGATACCGGTAGAAATCCACACACGAGAAGAAATTGATGAATATGCGCAAGGCAAAACCCATGGGGGTATGATTGCATTTTGTGGAGAACGAAGTTATCAAAAACTATCCGATTGTATCATGAATGATGATTGCTTCTTATGTATCCTGGAAGGCATTGAAGATCCATTTAATTTTGGCCATGTCCTTCGTTCCCTGTATGCAGCAGGATGTGATGGTGTCATCATTCCACCAAGAAACTGGACAACTGCCGCAGGTGTTGTCGCAAAATCCAGTGCTGGTGCCAGTGAATATTTATCCATGATCATCGCAGATGATATGGAAGCATTACTTACTGAAATGAAAAACAACGATATACATTTAATCGCCGCAGAGCGAAAAGATGCAGTGAATCTTTATGAATATACATTTCCAAAACGTGTCTGTATCGCCATTGGTGGTGAAATGCGTGGCTTAAGTAAAATCGTAGCACAGGCTTGTGATCAAAATGTCTTCATACCTTATGCGAATGATTTTAAAAATGCAATGAGTGCCAGCAGCAGTGCTACCATATTCGCTTTTGAATTATTAAGACAGCGGATGATCAAAAAACAGTAAAAGGCTTCAAAATAAGCCTTTTTTCTTTTAGTTATAATTGATAGTTATTTCAATATTTTTCTGCCTCTCTCACATTATCTTTTTTACAGAACACATGTCTTAGGCTGTGGGGCGTTATCTTCGGTAATGGCGTTTTCTCATGGCTCTTGTTATATTTCTTTACAACACCGTTCAACACCGATTTATAACAGCCCTCCTGTATAGGGTGTTGATAGTTATGCCATCTTTTTTATATACATAACATCAATATCGAAAGCATTAGAAGCACTATATAACAATTCATCAAACATATTCTTATTTACCAACGCTTCATATTCTTTTCAAACTTATTAACATATGCAGATTTTAATTCTTCGGATGAAATATCGTAACATAATAAAACATCATTGTAATACATCAGAACATCTGCTAATTCTTCAATCAAATCCTTTCTCAAATCTTCATCTTGACTGGCTTTTAATCCGCTATGTTTTTTTACAATATCAATTACTTCGCCAATTTCTCCAACCATCCATAGTAATTTGTTTTGCCCTACTTCAGCAGAAATACCTTCCCATTTATCTTTGTATTTTTCTTGTAGTATTTTTTGCATTTCTTTCATTTCATTTATTGTAAATTCACTCATATAAATATCTCCTATAAATTTCAATTTGTCTTTACCTGCATTATACCATGCAGTTATAAGCATTGTCATTTCTTTTCTGCTTTTGAAAAGCTATTAATTAGCCTATACTTTAAGTCCTGTACTAATCCTTGAAATTCATCTCCTAGACTTATTTGAAATTTTGCGGCTAACGATTTTTTATAAATAGAATTGATTTTTTCTAAAACTTGTTTCAACTGATACTATTATATCATCAATTTGATTCCTTATATAAGGAATCACTCCCCTTTTTCTATATAAAAAAACAGAAATCATATTAGATTTTCTGTTTCTTGATATATTTATTTAGCGAGAAGTGATGAAATGCTCTTTGATGATTTCCAGACTTTCTTTAGAAACACCTATGGATAACAGATATGCTTCACAACCACCACTTGTTTCCAGTTTATCTAAAAGAGGTTCCATCATATCCGGCGTACTTTCAAATAAAGCACGAATTTGTGGTACCTGCATAAGTTCCTTTGGTAACATTTGATTGACACCTAATGTGTTATACGTTGCACTTACCTGATAATCCGCAAGGATATCATAACGGTCAACCCCAATTAAAGACAATAACAAGACACTCAACATGCCTGTACGATCTTTTCCAGCAGTACAATGAAACAATACTGCTTCATGACGTGATAAAGCATTAGCAATCACATCAAATACTTTTATAATTTGTTCAGGCACATCTTCAATCATCTCATCATATTTTAATTTCATGCTTTCCATAAACTGTTCTCTGGCTTCATCATCCAGCAGTTCTTTAGGACTTTTGTCCTCTTTCATGAATGGTAATGAAACTTTCGTCATGCCATGAGCAGCTGCATCATAACCCATTTGCTGTTGTTCACTGTCACTACGTAAATCGATGATCCATTTAATATTGCAATTTGCCAGATATTGCCAGTCATGTTCATCCAGTTTTTCCAAAGAATCACTGCGATACAGCATATGCCAGCTGCTCATACAATGTTCATCTATGGCATAGCCACCTAAATCTCTAACATTGCAAGCATGATGTAATGGTAATCTTCTTACTTTTTGCATTTCTTCTTTTTCCCCCTGGCTTTACTTTCCTGCAGTTCTTTACGCATTTTTTCAATTCGTTCCCGTTCTTCCAGTTCCTGTGTTCTACTTCTTACTTTATATAGAAATCCATCACCAAAAATAAATCGCAGCAACATTGTTAAAAAAATGCATATGGCAGACAACACAATAAATACAATCAGATAACGTAAAAAGCCTTGTAGATTGATCTGATCAAAATATATAAAAATCGTATCTGTCACAAATAATAAAACGATAGCAATGATCAGGTATGGAAATATCTTATTTTCTATATATAATGATTCCTTACAGTGATCGCATTGTACACGTGGTGAAAATTTATTTTTCATATAATGAAAAGAAAATTCCTGCCCGCACTTTGGACAAATCAGTTTCTTCTTCATTTACGCACCAGTTTCTACTTCATAAGGCCAGCTGATAATTCCACCAACGTTATATACTTCTTCAAAACCCATTTCTAATAATTTACGTTTTGCAGTAGTACTACGCTGTCCACTACGACAGTATACATACAGTTTTTTATCCTTTGGCAACATGATTTCTGCACTTTGGTCTAATTCACTCAAAGGTACATTGATTGCATCTGGAATGTGACCATTCGCAAATTCATCAATCTCTCTTACATCGACAAGCAGGACATCGTCATCCTGCATATCCGCTCGTACTTCTTCCATTGTTTTATCAAAATTGAACATAGTTCCTCCTTAATCGACAAACAGATATCCACAAAAGATATACAGCATATTAATATAAAAAGCACCCATTCCAAGATAAGCCATCCAGTCACTGACATATGGGATACGAAAATATCCAAGCTGTGTAAACAGCAGCAGGACTACGACAACAACCGCAAATACCTTACGGAAAATTGCATTGCTTTTCTTTTTTCTGTTTCTATTCAGAGATACCCCAAACATAAATAATGCGGATACCGTGACGATAATCAGCAATGTAGAAACAAAAGCACCTGTTAAATAGGTTTCAATCAGTTTTGTTAATACCGCTGAAACAACAATGACCAATACAGGAAAGCCTAAACGCTTTACATCATCCATTATGCTTCCTCAATTTCAACCATATCCATAACATCGCCATTACGCATAGATGTCACAGCTTTCATGTTATCCGTTACTTTTCCAAATACGGTATGAACACCATCCAAATGTGGCTGTGGTTCATGACAGATAAAGAACTGACAACATCCTGTATCTTTTCCACGATGTGCCATAGATAAGCTTCCAGTTACATGACGATTTGGGTTATGCATGGTTTCACATGGAATTGTATAACCTAAATCTCCAGCACCTGTTCCATAAGGACATCCACCCTGTGATACGAAGTGTGGAATTACACGATGGAATGTTTTGCCATTGTAGTAGCCTTCCTTGATTAATTTCACAAAATTTTCTACTGTGATTGGGGCATCATCCGGATATAATTCAAATGGGATGACTTCCCCATTGTGCATTGTAATTTTACCTTTGATAATCATAATTGATACCATCCTTTCGCTTTTACCTTATATACTATACACGAAATTGAAAGAAAAAACAATCATGCAATCAGAACCATTGCTTTACTGTTCACAAATCTTATTCTTCTTCCTTTAAATATTTCATTTCCTAAAACACCATCAAAACAAAATTCAGGAAATAGCTGTACTCTGCCTGTTCCTACATGTTTCAAATGGATATGTGCCTTATATAAATATAACTCTACTGATGATAATACTTTCACATCCAATTCTTCCAAGCCATGCACGCCAAATCCTAATGTCTTTCCTTCATCTGCGATCTGATATTGAAATTTATCAATCGCATGTTCTCCTATCCAGCTGATTTTTGATCCACTGTCAAATCCAAAGATACCGGTTTTCCTATCTGGTGTCTTTACGATAAAAAAAGGAAAACTTCCCATCACCATATTGGGATGATCAAAGCGAAAACGATTTTTTAATACCTTCATCTGCTTTGCGATATCATCTAGTTCAAAATCAATCGTACTTAAGATATCCCATCCTAAGATACCATCAAACATAAATAAGTCAATATTTCCAAATTTCAAAGAAAAGTCTTGTTCCTTTAAAGCAATCATCGGAAAATTATGATATTCGATTGCGCCAAATTGTAAAGTATCTGCACGCATGCCTTTCATTGCTTTTTCTTTTCCACCAACACTGCCCACAGACAATGTCCTGCCTGTTTCTTTCAACTGCAGTTCTTTTATTTTAGATTCCTTCATCCCACTGATCTGTGCACCTGTATCAATGATAAAGGTACAGCGTACATGGTTGATATAAACAGGGATGGTTAATAAGCCAAATACATTTCGTTTCATAGGAAGTGTAAATTCATCCTGGTATTGATTCATTTCTACCTCATGACTTCCATTTACGCTTTCTCTTGCCTGTTGTAAAGCTGTTAAAAAGCTTCCATGGACATATTTTTCTATGATACGATCTCTTTCTGTTTTTTCTATGATGACTTCTTCTTTTGTGTTTGTTACACATTTGTGCATGATCATTGCCTCACCTCGATGGTATTATAACATTGTTTCTCGTGTGTTTCCATGTGTTTTGCGGTATAATAAAAAACAGATGGAGGTGTGTGTTATGAAAACGAATAAAAACTGTTTGCCAATCATGAGTGTACAAGGCTGTGTAGATCATCCAGGGTTAAAAGGGGATGGCTATTGGGTTGGATATGATGGCTGGGGAAGAATTTCCATGTCTGTTGGAGGTATCACCTATAATTATAAAATTGGTGATTGCTGTATGGGTATTGCTGGTGATCATATTGAACCAGGTGTTAGTATCAAGCATCCAGGAAGTAAAGAGAATAATGCATTAATGGCATTTGCATGTATTGGTAATAAAGCGAAAGTTATTTCTGGTGATGCAAAAGGTAGTATTGGATATGTGACTGGAAAACATGGTGGCATTGATCATGTTATGGTTTATTTTGATGATGATACTTTGGATAAAATGACATGTGATGATCGTATTTTAATTAAAGCATACGGTCAGGGATTAAAATTAGATGATCATGAAGATATACAGGTGATGAATCTTGATCCTGAGTTACTGGATAAATTAAACATCCAGGAAACAGCTAATGGTTTAAGGATACCTGTAAAAACTATCATCCCTGCATATCTGATGGGAAGTGGTTTAGGCAGTACGAGTATGATGAATGGGGATTATGATATCATGACGCAGGATAAACAGGCAAATCAAAAATTCCATTTAAATGAACTCTGTTTTGGCGATCTTGTGGCAATTGAAGATCATGACAATCATCATGGACCTCATTATCTAAAAGGTGCAATTTCCATTGGTGTCGTCGTACACAGTGATTCCTTTACCAGTGGACATGGCCCAGGACTTACCATTATTCTGACAAGTGAATCTCAACAACTACAACCGGTCATTGACCAGCATGCAAATATCGCAGAGTACTTAGGCGTAAAATAAAAACACAGATTAATTTCTGTGTTTTTTTAAGATTTACGATTTCCCATGATTCTTAAGATATACAGGAAGATATTAACGAAATCCAGATATAACTGGAAAGCACTATAGATAGAGATACGATTCATCATATCTGTATCCCCCATGCACTGTTCAGATAACTTACGCATTTTTTGTGTATCATAAGCAGTAATACCAGTGAATAATGCTAAGCCGATACCTGCAAATAACATTGTATAAATATCTTGTCCTAAAAACATCATTACGACTTCAATTACAACCATGATCATTAAACCGATATATAAAACAGGTCCAATTTTCATTAAATTCATTTTTGTTGTATAGCCAATCACACCTAAAGCACCAAAATACGCAACAGATAAGCCAAATGCAATCGCAATGGATTCCCCTGTATAAATCATTGCTAATGAAGAACAGGTAACACCAAGTAATGCAGCATATACTAAGAATAGAATTCTTGTTGTTGCGACTTTCATTTTAAATAAACGTGCTGAGAATACAACTGCAATACCTAATTGAGCAACCAGTAATACCATTGGTGTCATTGGTTTTGTATATAATAAGAACCAAAAATCGATACTATTATATAAGATTGCGGATACAATTGCAGTTACACCAACACCTGCTGCCATCCATAAGAATGTTTTCGCAACCTGTTTACGCATGATATCTGACTCGGATGAATAATCATTCGTGCCATCAAACATGCTTCTTTCTTCTTTATCTAATACATCATCATGTTTTCCAAACATTGATAAAACCTCCTTTATTTCATTAGTATACACTATTTTGAATTATATTTCATTAAATTTACAAGTTTTCATTATTTTTCATTCACATAAGCAATAATTCCATTCGCAATCGCTTCCGAAATCTTAGAAGCCCCATCCTCACTTTCGATAAATGCAGAATCTTCTTCATTACTGATAAAACCAACTTCTACCAAAACGGATGGAATATGATTAAACGTCAATAAAGATAATGGACTGATTGCTTGATCTTTAATACCTCGATCTGTGCTTTCACTCACAGCTTTAAACTTTGAGATAATATTTTCTGCCAATTTCACATTTTCATTATTATCGTAATTAACCCAGACTTCATGTCCGCGTATTTCATCTGCATATTCTTCAGAGAAATTCATGTGAATGGACACAAAACATTTTGCATTACTTTCATTTGCGATTTCAGAACGTGCTAATAAGTCTTCAGCGTTATCATCACTCCATGTGACATTATCATCTGTTCTTGTATAAATTACTTCTATATTGTTTTTCTCTAATATAGCGCCAACTTTTTTTGAAATATTCAAATTCAGGTTTTTCTCTAATTTTCCATTGGTGCTTTCACTTCCGCTGTCATATCCTCCATGACCTGGATCAATCACAACCTTGATTTTTTCTTCTTTTTTCTCATCTGTGGGAATACTTTGTTTACTCACTTCATTTTCATGCTCTTTATCCAATGCATAGCCTTTTTCACGCATACCGGGAATTACTGTAAAGCATAAAAGAATCAACGATATCCAAATAATGTTTCTCTGTATAAAATTTTTCTTCATATGGTTCCTCGCTTTTATTTTTGTTCTTCGATCAATTGCTGGATGACCTCAAAAGCTTCGCTTTTTTCATCCCATAAGTTTCGATACTTCTTTAGAATACGAATTGCACGCTGTTCATCTTCATCCAGATAAGCAAGTGCATAATGTAAAAGTGCATCACATGGATCTAAATGATTTTTTAACAGTGTCTGAAATATCTGTTCACCTTTTTTAGATTTCATTTTTATGTAGGCAGTTGCCTGTTCATATTGCATACTTGCTCTTAGAAATGGATGACTTTGTGGAAATGTCTTTAACATCTTATCGCATAAATCCACAATTTCACGATACATTTGGCGCTGTTTCATGCCTTCCTGCATCATCATATCTAATAGACTCATAAAATAAGCATATAGATCAACACCATCATTTACCTGATACTGCATCGTTTCTATAGCTTTAATGCCAAACTTCTGCGCTGTTTGACATAATTTGCGATAACATCCTGCCACTTGTTTGATTTTTTCAACTTGTGCAAGATTCTCCTCCATTATATCACGAATTTGACTAGATAAAATACCATAATGCATAAATCCATAATTTTCTCGGATTGCAATCTCTAAAACTACTTCATCAATAAATTCTTTTGGATATTTTGCAGGATGAATATCGTAAGTATCAAAGATCATATCCGCAATGGAAAGTTCATTATATGTATGAACAAGCTGCTCTTTTATTTGATCATAACGTAAAGCACAGCCCATTGATTTTAGCTGTGCATTTATTTCTTCTAAAGACATGGAGGAAAGCTCCTGAACCATCGTTTGATAAGCGAGTGTTTTTAAAATTGTTTCTGACATAATTACCTCTTACATGGATGACAATACATCCTCTAACAGTTCACAAAATGCTTCATCTTCTTTGTGTGTCCGTTTTTTCGCATGTGCATAATGTCCATGCTTTCGCTGGTTATAGGATTGATGACGCTGTGCCAGCAGATTGTCAATATTGTCTTTGGTATAGGCAAATCCCATTTGTGACAAGACGATAGCACCTTTTGCCAGTGCTAATGCCGCAAGTCCATAATCCTGAGTAATTATGATATCATTGTTTTCTGTATTTCGCAAGAGTGTAAAATCCGCAACATCTTTTCCCTTATCCACCACGATTACCTTAACATCATCATAAGAAAAGAAATGAGAGGTGTCACATACAATGACCACCTCTGTTTCATACGCTCTCGCAATTTCAATTGTTTCTTCTACGACCGGACATCCATCTCCATCTATCAATATTTTAGGCATGATCGATTAAATGTGGTGTATAGCCATTGATTTCCAGGATATCCATGACTTGCTGGATATGTGCCTGATTATTTGTTTCAATCACAAGTCCTACACGGCATTTATTAAATAAGATACCATTTTGGATACGGTTATGATTGACAGATATGATGTTGGCACCTGTCTGAGAAATCAGTTCAATCATTCTTGACAAGTTACCTGGTTTATCCACAACATCCATATTGATCACTGCTTTTCTTCCAGTCTTAATCAAACCTAGATCAATAATTTTGCTTAACAGATTGACATCAATATTTCCTCCACTTAATACACATACGACTTTATGGTTTTCTAAATCAACTTTATGGAACATTGCCGCTGCTACACTGGTTGCACCTGCACCTTCCGCTACCATCTTCATTTTTTCAAGCAATACAAGAATTGCGGCTGCGATTTCTTCTTCATTCACCGTAACGACTTCATCTACATATTGTTTACAGATATCATAAGTCAATGTACCTGGTGTTTTCACTGCGATACCATCTGCAATCGTATTCACACTGTCCAGCTGAATAATTTTTCCTTCTTCAAGCGAACGTTTCATACTTGGTGCATTTTCTGATTGTACACCAATCACTTTACAGCTTGGTTTAATGCTTTTAATTGCCGTCGCAATACCACTGATCAATCCACCACCGCCAATTGGCACAATGACAGTATCTACATCCAGCATTTTTTCCAGAATTTCTAATCCAATGGTCCCCTGTCCTGCGATGACATCTTCATCATTGAATGGTTCAATAAAAACAGCACCTGTGATTTCCTGTAGATTCTTTGCATATTCATATGCATCATTGAAAGTATCTCCCTGCAATTCTACATTCACACCATAACTTCTAGTTGCTTCAATTTTAGATAATGGGGCAGTTTTTGGCATAACGATGGTTCCCTTGATTCCCATTTTCATACAAGAATAAGCAACTCCCTGTGCATGATTTCCTGCACTTGCGGCAATGACACCCTTCTTTTTTTCTTCTTCACTTAGATTAGAAAGTTTAAAGTATGCGCCACGTAACTTAAAAGCTCCTGTTCCCTGCAAATTTTCTGATTTGATATAAAGATTTTCATGAATCTTTCCAGCGTGTACAATTGGTGTTTTACTAATGATTGGCTCCAAAACTTCTTTTGCCTTTTGAATACGATCTAATTTCATGTTTGATTTCCTCCCAAAACTAACTAACTTCATTGTACACCGTTTTCATTTACTTGAAAAGATACTTTTTCTACTTTTTGAATACAAATTTATATTTTTGTATGCATTTTGTGAACATCTATTTTCCAATCATGAATTCTTACATAAGAATAGAATACTTTATATATTATCGCAAAGTATTTGATATAAATCATCATCGATATTATCATATTGGATGATATAATCTAAGAAGATTTTTTGTATTTCTTCATTCACATTTTTGCTTAGGATTTCAATTAATTCCGCATGATAGATATGAAAAAAATCATCAAATAAATAACACTTCACATATGGTAAAAGGCGTTGATCTGCATCCGCATAAAGCCTCAATGCTATGCTATAGATATCATATGACTTTATTTCTTTTACATTCTGATTGATTGTTGCATCCGCAATCTGCTGGGCTGTTTTTAAATCGATATCCTCGATATGAATGGCATCGATTACTGTCATATACTTTTTACAATTCTGTACGATATCCTGATCCCATTTTCTTGATTGTATGCTATCGGTTTTATGTGGAAGGGGGTTACGCATATGCGTTGTCCTTACAGGAACAATGACAGCCGTTTTTACCTTTCTTCCACATTTCGCTGCTGCACAGGCTTTATGATGTCCATCCAAAAGCACACATCCAAATCCACCAATATAATAAGCAACAGCATACGCTTCAGGATGCTTCTCATAATATTCCACCTGTCTTGGATTATATCGTTTCACACTTTGTGACGGATATAAAAATAATGGTCTTCCTTCTATATATTTCATATCATCATAAGTACAGCTTGCTGATGCATAACCAGCTTCGCTATTCCAGAAGAATGAATGATCACCTTTTGTAGGAATACATTCACATAACATTAAGCGATATTCTCCATTCATCAATGATTGAAATAATGGCTGTAGTTTATGAAATGCATCCTGTAAAGATGTATAAGTTGTGTCCCATGTATATGGCAATACTTCATCATCCTGTAATCCACATCGTAAAAATGCTTCATGTGTTGAAATGAAATAACATTCATCCTCAAGCTCAACTAATGGTTTGTTTCCAGCACATAGTTGTATATATTGATGTTCATCTTCATCATAATAGACCTCATAAAGAAATCCACTTCCATTATTTACCTGAAATGAAAGCACCTCAGTATGATAAGCAGGATCAAAATATATATCTTTGATTTCCATATTATCACATCCTTTCTATTAACAAAAGACTATCCTTATGGATAGCCTTGTTTTCATTAATCTTTTTCGATGAAGTTTAATAATTCTTTTGCGGCAACATTGATACCTTCACGGTTTTCTTTATCCAGACCTAAGTGTGTATAAATTTCACCTACAAAGACACCATTTTTCTGCATTGCGTCAAACATCTCATGAATCAATGGTTCACAGATTTCTTCCTGCTGCATTGGTCCAAATGGGTTTGCAAAGTAAGTTGTGGAAATACCAACCTCCTGTGTAGTTCCCTTTGCCATACGTTTTCCTTCTTTACATGTTGCGATAGCATCTGCCATATCATCAAAACGGTGTAAACCATTCTTATCATCATAGTTGTTTGCATATGCGAACAAGTCAATACGATGATTTGTCGCAACGATTTCATAAGGAGCTGCTGGTGTAATAACACGGGCATTGTTGCTTGATTCAGGGTTCATGAAGATAGAACGGTCCATATCACGATATGGAGTACCTGGATCCAAGTCATCCAAACGGATGAATGCACCAATTTCAGTACCCTGTCCAAATGGAACACCATCTTCTAAGTGAATAGTTCCCATATCATCAAATACAACAACGATATCCTTAATGATATCTTTACCAACATTCTTCAATGCTTCAATGGATTCAGACTTACCTGCACCAGAATCACCCATCAGCATGATATTCTTGCGTTTACCATTCTTCAATGTGATTTCTACGAAAGCACCATGGATTGGCAGCCAGCCCTTCTGCATTTTTCTTACGTTGTGCAATGTTAATGACATTTTCTTCAGATATCCAAAGTATTCAACACGTTCATTATAGCTAACGCATCCTACCCATACATCTTCTTCTTTATCATAGTGGAATGTAGTCTGGTCTTTTCCATCTTCATTACCAAACAATACGATCATATCTGGTTTCTTTGAACATTCATCTTCATTTGCTAATTCAAACAAGTTTGCAAGTGATACTGCTGAAGAAATAAAATCACGGTGGAAATAGATAAATGCCAGCAATGTTCCAATTTTACATGGATAACAGAACCATTCATCTGGTGTTCCTGTGAATTCTTCAATTGGGTTTGTATCAATTTCTTCAAACATACCTGTACGTTTATTTGATTTTGGGTGTAACAGCATAGGTGTACGTAACATAACTGAATTAATAAATTCAATATCTTTCAGCTTATCATATTTTGCTGATAGCTTTGTTTTGTTTTTACGTACAGAAATTGCTGCATTGGTACCTGATTGTAACTGACGGTATACTTTATTTTTTCTACCCATGATCTGTTCTTCAATAGAACGATACAGGCTTAGAATCAATAAGTTGAAACTAGAGTCCGCAGATACAAAGCTCATATCCTGTAATGCATTACCTTCTCCAACGCTGATCACAGCGAATCTTTGGTGTTTCTTCCAGAAGTTATACATTTCTTCTACGAATTCCAATAATCTTTTCTTATCATTTAAATATTGTGATTCAATTTCATCCACCTTAAATACTCGCATCATACGGAACAGTCTTAAGATTTCAGTAGTCGCTTCTCTCGGTGTTTTACCATTTAATGCAAAATAGTATAAATCTTCGTGTGTGTCTTTTAAATAGTCAATATAATTATGAACATAGTTGCTGAAGGTAGTGGAATTTAATAACATATCTCCATTTTGTGCATACCCTGCACTATAGTTCACGATTGCTAAGTCATTTGTTAAATACAATGTTTCCTTCATAAATCTGCTCCTTTCACTCTCTTTTTTGTCCTTTATCATAAGGTGAAATAACCCTATCGTCATATATTATACAATAAAAAGAAAAAGAAAGAAAGACATTTTTGTAATATTTTCATTTTATGTAAAAATTTTCACTAGAGTCATTTGTAATACCGTTTACATTACTATGAAAATGGTGTTTTTCACGATTTCTGTTTTCAAAATTTTCATAACTATAAGAAAAACCAGCGGAATAATTTCCGCTGATTCTTATTTTACTAAAGCTGTTACTTTTTCTACGATTGCATCTAGTGCTACTTCTTCATTCGCATCTGCTGTTCTTGCGCGGAATTCAACTTTACCTTCTTTGATTCCTCTACCAACCGTAATACGATAAGGGATACCGACAAGTTCCATATCTTTGAATTTTACTCCTGGACGTTCATTACGATCATCCAATACCACATCTACACCCTGTGCTTTTAAAGTATCATATAATTCATTTGCGATACGTACCTGTTCTTCATCTTTCATAGATACGATGACGATTGCCACAACATATGGCGCAACATTTACTGGCCAGATAATTCCCTGTTCATCGTTGTGCTGTTCAACGATACTTGCCATACAACGTTCTAATCCAAAGCCATAACATCCCATTTCTACTGGATGTAATTTATTTTCTTTATCCAGATATTCCAAGCCAAGTGCTTTCGCATATTTCGTACCCAGTTTAAAGGTATTTCCTACTTCAATTCCTTTACAGAATTTTAGTGGTTTTCCACAGTTTGGACAAATATCACCTTCGTGTACCTGTGCGATATCCGCAATCATTTCAACTGTGAAATCTTTTAGGTTAACATTTGCGATGTGGTGGTCTGTTTTGTTTGCGCCAACGATAAAGTTTTTCATTTTCGCAACTTCACGATCCATAATGATTGGACATTCTAATCCAACAGGACCTGCAAAACCAACCTTTGCATGTGTAACACGTTCTACTTCATCAAAGCTTGCTAGTTCAATTTCATTTGCCTTCAACAGTTTTAATACTTTTGTTTCATTTAATTCACGGTTTCCCTTTAACAGGAATGCATATGTTTTACCATCTACAGAATAGATTAGTGTTTTCACAAAATCATCAGCTGTACGGTGAAAGAAAGCCGCTACTTCATCAATCGTTTTCGCATTTGGTGTTTCTACGACCTCCATGGCTTTTTCTTCTTCATTGCTTTCCTGTGCTGTATCAACAACTTCTGTAATTTCTAAATTACTTGAAAAATCACAAGCATCACATGTCACAACAACATCTTCACCAATTTCTGTAATGGCCTGGAATTCTTCACTTAGACTTCCTCCCATTGCACCGGTATCTGCTTTTACAATCTTATATTCTAGATCGCAGCGTTCCATAATATTCTTATATGCATTAAACATTTTCATATAAGATTCATGTAATCCTGCTTCATCGATATCAAAGGAATAAGCATCCTTCATGATAAATTCACGTACACGGATCAATCCATAACGAGGTCTTGTTTCATCACGGAATTTGGTTTGAATCTGATATAGATTATATGGGAAATCTTTATAAGATTTTCCTTTCATCATCGCTGCCATCGTGAATAATTCTTCATGTGTTGGTCCTAATACATAGTTTTTCTGATAACGGTCTTTTAGCGCAAACATATTAGATCCAAATGCTGCTCTACGACCGCTTTTTTCATAAATTTCTTCTGGAATCAGCGCAGGCATTAATAATTCCTGTGCTCCTGCATGATCCATTTCTTCACGTACAATTTCTTCAATCTTCTTTAATACTCGTTTCCCCATTGGCATGATCATATAAATTCCACTGCTGCTTTTTTTGATCATTCCTGCTCTAACCAGCAGATTTCCACTAGTACTGTCTTCATCTTTTGCATTTTCTCTTATCGTATAAAAGAAACTATTACTTAATTTCATGTAATCTCTCCTCACAATCTTTTTTATTTTATCACGTTTTTCATGCTTAATAAATATCTGAACGATCTTTTTTCATGACTTTCCGTATCATGGCATCTTTTTCCATTGGCAGCTTTGATTTCATTTTTAATATCTGCATAGGTTTATTCGCAACTTCCACAAGATTGCCGTCAACATCATATAAATCATCGATCATAAATTTTGTCATTGGGATATGCGGTCCAAATACTTCTGCTTCCATATGCGGCAAAAAATGATTACGAACTTCTAAGGTAGCAATTTGTTCTTTTTCATCATAATCTAGCACATAAGCAATGTATTCCTGTGTGACACCTGCGCCATTAATACCATATAAATGATCCTGTGGCTTTGGCTGTCCCAAATAGAATCCTATCGCGGTCGGTCGGTTTTCCGCCTTAGATAATTCTTCATAATAATATTGTAAACGTGCTTCACTTAAACATCCTTTTTCATATACTTCATCAATCAGCATGCGATATGTCTTAATCAGTGTCGCAATGTAATAAGCACTTTTCATTCTTCCTTCGATTTTTAAACTGGCGATTCCTGCTTCTATCAAATCAGGGATAAACCGTGCTGCCATCAAATCTTTGCTGGACATGGAAAATAAGTCATGATCATCATGTAACTGACGCTCACCATCATATAAACGATATTTCCAGCGACAGCTTTGTGCACAACCTCCACGATTGGCATCTCTTCCTGTCATATGATTGCTTAATACACATCTGCCTGAATAAGATATACACATTCCTCCATGAATAAATACTTCTAATGGTACTTTGGCATGTTTGGCTGTTTCTTTTATTTGATCAAGTGTCAGCTCTCTTGCTAATACCACACGATCCATTCCTTTATCTTTCCAATAATTTGCGGCTGAGGAATTGGTAGAGGAATGCTGGGTACTCACATGTACCTCCAGTTTAGGTGCATATTGCTTGGCACATTTCATAATGGCAGGAGATGCAGCAATGATCGCAGTAACACCGATTCGTTCTAATTCCATCAGATATTCTTTTAATCCATGCATATCTTCTTCATGGGGCAGCATATTGACTGTCACATGAATATGCGCACCATGGGCTTTCGCAAATTTTACACCTTCTGCAATATCTTCAATAGAAAAATTACTTGCACGGGAACGTAATGAAAACTGTTTTCCTCCTAGATAAATAGCGTCTGCGCCATATAATACCGCAATTTTTAAACGTTCTAAATCACCTGCTGGTGCCAACAATTCAATTTTCTTCACGCTATTCACCTACCTTCACTTTACTTGTTTTGGTATAATAAAAACCACTTGTGACATGATCTTCTTTATATTTTTCACGATACATTTCATCAATTTGTTTTGCGTCTTTTCCATCCAGGATTTCATGGTATAAACGTAATGCTTCACATACATAATCAATATTATGAAAAATCCCATCAATACGCATATGGCGAACACCTGCATCCACAAAATCTTTTATTTCCATAAAACTTGCCAGTGTATAGCCACTAAATACATGTGTACCAAATTCGTCTTCCATAATCGGCATATGCTCATCACGGGTTTCTTCCATAATAAATAACGAACGTTTTCCTTTGATATCTTCTTCTCTGCCAATAAATTTCAAATAATTAGAAATCAGATTTCGCTTACTATGCATCATATTGACACGACCATGTATGATGATTTCAATATCGCCTTTTACCTGATGGGCAATTTCACAAATTTCATCTTTTGTGATTTCTTTAGAAATACTAACCATGGAAATACCTTCATCTAAATAGAACTGTACATCCGCATGATTGGTAATCAAGGTATCTGGATTATAAATCAGTTTATCTTTCATATCCAGTAGATCCGCTTCATATAAAACACATTCATCACCATAATAGATACCATCTACTTCTATGGCTTTTAATTCTTTTAAGAATTCACGAAGCTTAGGCAGTTCTTCTTCTGTAAAAAAACGATTCACCATGACTAACATCGCTAATCCCAGATTCTCACATTGTTTTTTCACACACGGCAGTGCTTCTCTTTCAAAATAGCCAGCACCACGTACAGAAAAAAACGGTGTTGAAATTACAACACTATCTGCACCTGCTTCTTTTAATTTATGTAAGTCCTCCATTTCAAATGGAGTTGCGATAAAATCTAACATATCATCACCTATTTTCTATTTGCTTTCCTATTATAAACTATTTCTATCTAAATGGGTAGTAAAAATATTTCCTAAAAAATAAAAAGCGTCTATTTGACGCGATCTATCATTTATCAACTGATAATACAATTGTCTTGTCTAGAGTTATTGTCCGGCAGTTTATAGTTGGCAATACTACAGCAGTTCCTGAATCAATGGTAATAGACGTAATATTAGATCGAATGAATGGGATAACAAATGATACAAAAACAGAAATATAATC
This sequence comes from Absiella sp. AM29-15, assembly GCF_003434225.1. Lineage (NCBI taxonomy): Bacteria > Bacillati > Bacillota > Erysipelotrichia > Erysipelotrichales > Erysipelotrichaceae > Amedibacterium > Absiella sp. AM29-15. The sequence continues at coordinate 91,599 of NZ_QVFL01000012.1, read as the reverse complement.
ATTAATATTTTTATCTCGTTTTATATCTTCCATCGTTTCCTCATCTTGAATTTTATATCCAGCTATATAATGGAATTCATTGTTCTTTGAATTTTCATAATCTAATTCTATTACAATACTTAAAGAAAAGACACATTCTTCTTCATCATATCCATAAGAAGATATACTAATTCTTATCTCTTGTAAGTCTTCTATCTGGTTTTTTTGAAAATTAATTTTTTCTAAATGAAATCCTAAAAATAAATAAGGCTGATTTTCCATTTTTTCCTCCTATATATAGCAAGATGTAGAAGCATCTTGTTGAGATTGACTATTTTCTTTATATAACATCTGATTAATTTCTATACAATCATTATTTTTTACAAACTTTGTATTTGTTTCTTTTTTTATTTTCTTTCTAGTAGGAATCACTTTTATTTTATAATCGTTTTGTAACTGGCAATATTCATCATTTCTTTCAAATACATAAAATTCGTCTAATAACCAATCATATTTATTTAAAAGATAAAGTAATCGACTAGCTGTCCCTTTAATGGGATTTACTCCTTGTTCCCATTTTTCTATTGTTTTTTCACTTACACCTAATATTTTTGCAAGCAAGCGTTGTGAAACATTTCTTTTTTGTCGCAATTTTTTTAAAAATGTTGGTGTTACAATTTTTTCAATATCTTTAATCTTTGTTTCGTAACCAGGTTTACGAAATGCATCGTTCCAATTAAACATTTTATTACCTCCTTTGCGCCACAGCATCTTCTACCATTTTTTTAACTAGTTTTATTCTTTCTCTGTTAAATCTAATTTTGGCTTTCTACCTGAAGTTTTATGATACAAATGAAATGGTATGGCACTATTTTCATCCATCATGCATAATAATCTATACGCGTTAGAAGTTCCTATATGTCTATTTTCATCTTTATATCTCATTTTATACACACTAATTGGAGGAATTGAAGTTACTTTATTCCCTTTTATTGGATTTGAATTGATATCAAAAGAAAGATCTTTTAAAATTTTAACAAACTCATAAGACGTCATATTCACATTTTTTAAGTCTTTTTCTAAATCAAAGCCATATTCCTTTTTAAAATCTTTTATAAGTGCTTTCCATTCCAATGGATTGATTACTCTCCTATTGATATCGCCATCCCCCTTCATCAATGTATATACCCTATTTAATAGGGTATATACATTTTAACAAAACCTGCATCTTATTGCAAGCTAAATCATTAAATATACAATTAATAATCTAAAAAGTGCCCTAATGGCACTTAATCATTTCTGTTGTGGCTTTGATACGTACGATTTGAGAAGGCGTTAAGTTGCTTATGTTCACATGGCATAGATCCTGCAGAAGAAACATGTCCAGCGCCATAGTAGTTTTCAATTTCTCTTGCGATATGCTCTTTACATTCAAAGCATAAGCATCCCTGTGTAGTTTCCTTACTCAGTTCGATCACTTCATTTTTCATGATCCTTTTATCCTTTCAGCTTCTTATAAAACAATTGTGCAATCTTTTGAACAACTCCATCATCATTATTGCTAGGAATGATACTTGCATGGGCAAGAATTTCTTTTTTGGCATTTTGTACCGCAAAACTTTGGGTTGCTGACCCCATCAATGGTAAATCTTCCAAATCATCCCCGAATACATATACTTTTTCAAAATGATATTGTTTCATGATATCATCCACTGCCTGCTTTTTCCCAGCATCCTTGCTGTAAATTTCCATACTGGAATATTCTTGATGAAGTTCATCTGCTTTGATTACGATATGTAATTCATAGAAACAAGGCAATTTTTTTATTTCATCATATAATGTATGGATCTGCGCTGTTTTATGAATCGCATGAATATAAATGGCATGATGTTGTTCAGGAAGCTCGCTATATACATAGGTTTTATATGGTGTTTTACGCATTGCATGATAATAGTCTTCTTCTACAGGATTTTGAAAATCTCCATAATACACATGTAGCATATGATGAATAATCGTATGTACAAAACAATTCATATGTTGTTGCTTGAATACTTCCATTAAGGAATGGTATGTTTCAAATGGTATTTCTTTACAATGGTTATATTCTTGTTTTTTCATATCAAAGGTCGCTGCCCCATTCATCGTAATGATGGGCAAAGTGAAAGGGATTCCCTGTAATTTATGAAGAAACATCGATGGTGTTTCACAGGTCGCAATTGTAATATTGGCACCTTGTTCCAAAAGCTGTTTTAATTTCACCTTTGTATAAGCTGATAATTCCTGATCATCATTCAATAATGTATGATTCAGATCACTTACAAATAAGATATCTTTATTTCTGGCAGTACCCATGTGTAATGTATTTAACGCAAGTGCCACAAAAATACCAATCAGGGTATCAATGATACGATTAAAGGCAAACAGATATGGATTGATATCCATACCATGAGATACTGTAACACTCATAAATACAACACAGGAAATATAAGAAGCGGTTGTCATTTTTAACAGCACCGTACTATAAATAATTGGTATGATCATCAAAGATATGATTGCATAACGAAGCCATAAAGCATCATTAGGAAAAAAACTTTTTTCAACCAATAGCACTAGCATTCCACAAAACCCGCCAAGCAAAGTTCCTTTTACACGATTGATAGCGACTCTTTTACTATTGGTCACATCCTGTTGTATACATAATACCGCTGCGATACAGGAATAAAAGACGATACCTTCTGAGCGAAACAGCGATATCAAAAAGCATATAGCGACTGCACAACTTGATTTTATAATGCGCATTCCAATTTTCGGCATAGGCATTTCTCCTTTTTTCCACCATTATAAATGTTTCGAAAAAAAAAGTAAATAAGAAGAAAAATCTTCTTATTTACCTAAATGTAAATCTTTTGTGGTTTTATATGCCTGAATTAACAAGGTTGGAAGAAATGCCAGACCATAAATTGTAAGCAATTGTTCCAAAGAAATCGTTGTAACAGAGAATAATGAATGAAGTGCCGGCAACATCAGAATAGCTGTTAAGAATATAAATCCAACACCAAATGCCATGACTGAATATTTATTACTCATAAGTTTCAGGCGATATATAGATCGTTTACTACGACAGTTAAAGCCATGGAATAAACGAGCAAGACACAAAGTAGAAAAAGCCATAGTTGTGGCAATTTGCCAACTGGTTTTCAATCCAATAAAATATGCAGCCATTGTCACAAGAGCAATCATGATTCCCTGAACACCCAGCTGTTTTATTGTATCTTTTGTCAGAATTCCTTCTTTTGGATCTCTTGGTTTTTCTTTCAATACATCCTTTGTAGAGCGCTCCATACCAATCGCAATCGCTGGAAGAGAATCTGTCACTAAATTGATAAATAATAAATGAACAGGCAAGAATGGTACAGGCAGTCCTAATAAAGATGCCGCAAGAACACATATGATACCAGATAAATTACCACTTAACAGATAAATAATCGCATTTTTGATATTTGCGTAAATATTTCTACCTGTAGCCACAGCTTTTATGATGGTCGCAAAGTTATCATCCGTTAAAATCATGCTAGCAGCATCTTTACTGACTTCAGTCCCTGTAATCCCCATTGCGATTCCAATATCTGATTGTTTCAAAGCAGGTGCATCATTGACACCATCTCCTGTCATTGCGACGATATTGCCTTTTTTCTGCCATGCTTTCACGATACGAATCTTATGTTCGGGCGCAACTCTTGCATATACACGAATGTTTTCTAATTGTTCATCTAATTCATCATCCGCCATTGCATCTAATTCCATACCTTCCAAACAGATATCGCCATCATGATAAATACCAATGGAACGGGCAATACTTCTTGCGGTTACTTTATGATCTCCTGTGATCATGATTGGAATGATACCTGCACGTTGACAATTTTCAACGGCATCTTTACTTTCCACCCTTGGTGGATCCATCAAAGATACCAGGCCGATAAATATCAATTCTTCTTCATCCTCCATGCCGATCGTCTTTTTGTCTACATATCGATAAGCAAATCCTAACACACGTAAACCATCTTCCGCAAATGCTTCATTGCGCTGTAAGATCATGTCTTTATCTTCTTGTGTGATATCATGAATGCCATCGTCTAACTGTATCTTATGACAACGTTTCAATATCTCATCACAGGCTCCCTTTAATAATAAAACAGGTTTTTGATCGATTATCTGTAACGTGGACATCAATTTACGTTGTGAATCAAATGGATTTTCATCAATACGCTGATATTTCTCTCTTGTCGCCAGCTCATCAATATGATAAGTTTCCAACAAATCAATTAATGCTAGTTCTGTAGGATCACCAATTCTTTGATCATTGGTTGTCTGGGCATCTGTACATAAAGCAAATCCTAACAGCATCATACGATCTATTGGTTTTGTTTCTTGAAGTGTAGATGCATTAATCAATTCATGATTTCGATAGATCTGCTGGGCAGTCATTTTATTTTGTGTCAATGTTCCTGTCTTATCACTACAAATGACGCTGACACATCCCAGACTTTCTACAGAATTGATATTTTTGATAATTGCATTTTCTTTCGCCATTTGTGATGTTCCCATAGCAAGTACAATGGTCACAATACTGGCAAGTGCTTCTGGAATTGCCGCAACTGCCAATGCCACCGCAAACATTAAGGAATCCATCACAGGATCACCCTGCCATACATTTAAGCCAAATACAACAATACAAATACAGATGATTCCAATACTTAACTTTTTACTAAAATCATCTAATGTTAACTGTAATGGCGTGCGTCGTTCTTTGGTTTCATTCATCAAAGAGGCGATTTTACCAATTTGGGTATCCATTCCAATCGCTGTGACCACACAGACAGCTCGTCCGTATGTAACAAGTCCACTTGAAAACACCATATTTTTTTGATCACCGATGCCACATTCTGAATCAATGACCGCTACATCTTTTTCTACGCTTTCTACTTCACCTGTCAAAGCACTTTCATTGACCTGTAGCGTATAGTTTTCAATAATTCTAGCATCTGCGCCTACCACATCTCCAGCTTCCAGCAATATGATATCCCCTATCGTTAATTCTTTACTGGATATCTCCATGGTTTTACCACCACGTATAACTCTTGTATGCGGTGTAGACAACTGTTTTAAACTGTTCAATGAATTCTGTGCTTTGATGCTTTGTACCGTACCTAATATCGCATTCATTGTGATTACCACTAAAATAACAATCGTACTTTCTACTTCACCGGATACCATAGAAATAATGGCAGCGATAATCAGAATAATTACTAATAAATCTTTAAATTGTGATAAAAACACCATAAATGCACTTTTGGGTTTTGTTTCCTCTAATTCATTATAGCCATAGGTTTCTATACGTTTTGTCGCTTCACTTTCTTCTATTCCCTGTCGATTCGAATTCGTCGAGGACAATGTTTCCTCCACACTTTTCTGATAAAACTTATCCTGCATAAACATCTTCCTTTCTCTGCAAGTCTTTTCTATAGTTTTACCAGTTTTCCAAAATAAAAACGAGACTATAGAAAAGCTTTCTATAAGTCTCGTCATTTCAGGTTCTGACCAGAATTTTCATTCGGGTTTGTTGACCAGAGCCACACATTGTGCTGACTACTCCCTTATTGGTTCATATGATACCAAATCTTTGTCCCTCTGTAAACAATATTTCTAAAATTAACAGATTCTTAACATTTCATCCTTCCTTCAATAATTTGGATAAAGTAGGAATAATTTGTTTTTTACGCGAAACAATACCATCTACAAAATATAAATCATCCATGATATCTTCCTTAAATGCTTCATCCACAACTTTCTTTAGATTTCCAACAAATAACAAGTTGCTGCCACTTCCATCTACAGAAGTAAAACACATCATCAAAATATCAAATTTATTAATCGTATTGATTGTTTCCATATAGGATAACATTTCTTCACGTATATCCCTTAATTCTTCCTCATCTGCGATATTGATTTGCCCTATCGCAATACGCTTTCCATCAATATTGTATTCTTTAAAATCATTATATAAGATTTCAGAAGTTGAACGCCCCTTTAAAGTAGCGACTGCCCCAAACATTTCTGCGGCCATATCATCCAAATCAAGCCCAGCAATCTTAGATAATTCTTTGGCAATTTCCCGATCTTGATGGGTAGATGTTGGGGAATGAAAATTCATGGTATCAGAAATAATTGCACAGCATAGTAAAGAAGCTATCGTCTTACAAGGTGTGATGCCATGCTCCTTATACATTTTTGCGATAATTGTACAGGTACTGCCAATGATTTCATTTCGAAAATGCACAGGCGTTGTTGTTTCTACATCCCCAATACGATGATGATCCACAACTTCCAATACTTCCCCATCTTCTAAATAATCAATACTCTGGCTTGTTTCATTGTGATCTACTAGAATAAATTTCTTTTTCGCATAATTCAATAAATGATAACGTGCAATTGAACCAATGACTTCTCCCTGATTATTCAAGACTGGATAAGAACGATAACGGCTTTGTGACATTTGATGATACGCATCATCAATATAGGCATGATCATTAAATGCTACGATTTTTCGGCTCATTATCAATTCCACACTTGGACAACGGTAGATTCTTCTTGCGACTTTAAACATATCCAGCTTTGTTTTAATGATGGTACAATGATATTCTTTCGCAAGTTTCATAATACTTTGTGATATGATATCCACACCAACCAGTATCAAACATGCCGCGCCATCTGAAATAATTCGTTTCTGTAGTTGTAAATCATCACTTAATACTACGATCGCATCTTTATAATTATCATCACTATATACACTTTGATGATTCGTCACAATATACACATTTCCATTAGGACGATATCGTTCATCTTGATGAACGAATTCTCCATCTAATACACGACAGATATTTTCTACTGGCGTTTCCTTCATCAACGTACGGTTCATTTCACTGTTTTCATTATATAAAACTTTCGCAATATCAGATAAAGATACCACACCTATCAGCTTCTGCTCATGATCCACAACGTATAATACCTTAGATTTACGCGCAGACATACGGCTCCATGCATCTTTGATCGTATGATCCTTTTGAATCAATAACGGTTCATCAAATGCTACTTCATACAATTTTACTTTCGCGTTCTGTAAATAAACTGGTTCTTCCACCTTAAATTTTTTTAAAATATAATCCGTTTCTGTATTTACTTCACCAATTCTTGCCGCTATTGCATTAACTCCCAACTCCTGTTTTAACTTAGCATAGGCAAGGGAAGCAACAATCGAATCTGTATCCGGATTTTTATGCCCTATGATATATATTTGTTCCTTCATACTCGTCCCTCTTTCTTATTACTTTTATTGTATCGTATCTGAAGAAAAAGTTCTATAGTAAAAAGTAAGCATTTACATTTTTTCGTAAAAAGAAAACATCTCCTGTGAGATGTCTATGGTTCATTCTGCTTTATGTAGTTGTAAATACCCTGAGCAATCTTATCTGCTAATGCCTGTTGACTTGCTTCATTTGTTAAATATGCACGATCATTTTCATTTTCCAAAAAGCCGGTTTCTATCAAAATAGCAGGTAATTGATTATCCTGCAATACCTGAAGCGGCGCAAGATCTTGATCTTTGATTCCCCTGTTTTGTGTATATTGTAACTGCTCCATCTGTCCCATTACTTGTTTTGATAATTCAAAAACATTAGTATCTTTAATTTTACCCCAGATTTCAAAGCCATTTACACTGCTACCTAGTTCACTTGCATTGGTATGTATGGACACAAATACTTTTGCATGGGATGTATTGGATATTTCTACACGTCTGGTTAAATCTGCGACTTCATCTGCTGGCCAGCTGACTTCATCACTTGTTCTTGTATACGCAACCTTGATGCCTTTATTTTCCAGCGCTGTACCAATCTTCTTTGTTAAAGCAAGTGTTACATTTTTTTCATATATATCGCCAAAATTACTTCCGCTGTCATATCCACCATGTCCGGCATCCAATACTACCTGGGGATCTTCTATTATGAGTGATGTAATCGAACGTGTAATCGGATTATCTGGAAATACTTTAGCGCACAAGATCAATAAAACAAGTACGACAATCAATTCTAAACAAAGAATCATTAATAGTTTCATTGGATCTCTATGTTTCTTTTTTCTCTTTTTTGCCAATCTTCTCACTCCTAAACGAAAGTATTATACCATAATTTTACACATAATTGTGACAAGAAAAAAACAGGACCACCGAAGTGGTCCTTATATTTTAAGATTACATGCTTTCTTTAGCGATTGCTAATAATCTCTTGTGACGTTTCATAGCGTCTTTCTTAGTCTTCTCGAACATTTCGTAAGCTGTTTCACCTTTTACTTTTGGTAACTGGCTATAACGAGTTTCTGTCATCATGAAGTCTAACATCTTATCGTAATCTGGTTCTTTAGAATCGATTGTCAAAGGCTGTTCTTTTCTTGGGTCATAACGATATAGATCGAAGTATCCACATTCAACAGCTTTTGCCTGTGTTCTCTGGTGGTTAGCTAATCCACCCTTGATACCGTGTTCAGCACAAGGAGAGTAAGCTAAGATCAAAGATGGTCCATCGTAGCTTTCAGCTTCTTTCAATGCTTTTAAAGTCTGAGCTTTATTAGCACCCATAGAAACAGAAGCAACATATACATGTCCATAAGCCATAGCAATCTGTCCTAAGTCTTTCTTAGCTGTTGTTTTACCACCAGCAGCGAACTTAGCGATAGAAGCAGCCTGACTTGATTTAGATGACTGACCACCTGTGTTAGAGTAAACTTCAGTATCTAATACTAATACGTTTACATTCAGGTCGTTAGCTAATACGTGGTCTAATCCGCCGTAACCGATGTCATAAGCCCATCCGTCACCACCGACGATCCAGATTGATTTACTAATCAAATCAACGTCAGCTAATTCTTTAACAGCTTCGATGTCTGATTTAGCAGCCAATTCTTTGATTGTTGGAGCAACTTCTCTTTCAGCTTCACGATCACCGTGAACTTCGATATATTTAGCGAATGCTTCTTTCAATGCAGGTTCAACATTTTCCATGTTGTCTTCCATTGCTTTCAGGATTCTAGCTTCTTTGTAGTTCTGAGATAATGCCATACCATAACCGAATTCAGCATTGTCTTCGAATAATGAGTTAGCCCAAGCAACACCTTCACCATTAGCATCATTTACGAATGGAGTTGATGGAGTTGATGAACAGTAAATCATTGAACATCCAGTAGCGTTAGCAACTAACATATCTCTACCGAATAACTGAGATACTAATTTGTAGTATGGAGTTTCACCACATCCTGGACAAGATCCAGATACTTCAAAGTAAGGCATTAAGAACTGAGAACCCTTAACAGTATCTGTTGGGAAGAATTCAGTCTTATATTCTGTGTGTTTGAATAGGTAATCTGCAAGAGGTTCCTGATCAAGTTTTTCGTTGATATCAACCATTTCAAGAGCTTTGTTACCAGCTTTACCTGGACATTCAACAGCACATAATCCACAACCTACACAGTTTGCAGGAGATACCTGGATACGGTACTGCATGTTTTCAACACCTTTACCCATAGCAGCGATTGTCTTGAATTCCATTGGTGCATTCTTAACTTCTTCTTCAGTTAATAAGAATGGACGAATTGTAGCATGTGGACAAACGAAACTACAGATACCACACTGGATACAGTTTTCTGGGTGCCATGTAGGTACCTGAACTGCGATTGTACGTTTTTCTTCAAAAGCAACATTATTACGGATAGAACCATCTAATAAGAAGTCACCTGTAAATGCGCTTACTGGCATATCATATCCTTCCAAACCATTGATAGCAGCAACATGGTTGTCGAAATATTCATCACCAGTTAATTTACGAGCTGAATCGTAAGTTAATTCTGCCCAAGATGGATCAACAGCGATTTCAACGATACCGTCTTTACCAGCATCGATTGCTTTGTAGTTCAACTGAACAACTGCATCACCCTTCTTAGAGTAAGATTTCTTAGCAGCAGCTTTCATCAAATCAACAGCTGTAGCATAAGGCATAATCTGTTCGTTCAATGCGAAGAATGCAGACTGCAGAATTGTGTTAGTTCTACGTCCCATACCGATTTCCTGAGCGATCTTAGTAGCGTTGATAATATAGAATTTAGCGTGTTTCTTAGCTAACTGTGCTTTCATACGGTTAGGCATGTGTTCAACGATTTCTTCTTTAGAGAATGTAGTATTTAATAAGAAAGTACCACCTTCTTTGATGTCTTTTACCATGTCATATTTGAACATGTAAGCATCTAATGAACAAGAAATGAAGTCTGCGTTACCGATGTAGTAAGTAGAACGGATTGGTGAGTTACCGAAACGTAAGTGAGAACGTGTAACTCCACCAGCTTTTTTAGAGTCATATGCAAAGTAAGCCTGAGCATACTGATCAGTGTTGTCACCGATGATCTTAACAGTTGATTTGTTAGCAGATACGGTACCATCTGAACCAAGTCCCCAGAACAAGCAAGAAGTGTAGTCAGCAGGAACTGTGAAGTTCTTGTCAGCTTCTAAGCTTAAGTGAGTAACATCATCATTGATTCCGATTGTGAAGCTGTTCTTCATTTCATCTTTCTTCAATTCATCAAATACGGCTTTGATGTGGTAAGGCTGAGTATCTTTAGATCCCATACCATAACGTCCACCGATGATTTCGATGTCTTTATCTTTTAATGCAGCAAGTACATCCAAGTATAATGGTTCTCCCATTGCACCTGTTTCTTTTGTACGGTCTAATACAGCAATCTTCTTAACTGTTTCAGGCAATACAGCTGTTAAATATTTAACAGAGAATGGACGATACAAGTGAACCTTGATCATACCAACTTTTTCGCCAGCAGCTGTTAATGCATCGATAGTTTCTTTTGCAGCTTCTGTTACAGAACCCATAGCAACGATAACACGTTCAGCGTCAGCAGCACCATAATAAGTAAATGGAGCGTATTCACGACCAGTGATTTCACTGATTTTCTTCATATAATCAGCAACGATGTCAGGAATAGCATCAAAGTGTGTATTTCTAGCTTCTACACCCTGGAAGAAGATATCATCGTTTTCTGCACCACCACGAGTAACTGGGTTTGTGTGTGGGTTTAATGCATTCTTACGGAATTTTGCTAAAGCTTCTTTGTCAATCATGTCTTTGAATACTTCTGTATCCATAACTTCGATTTTCTGAATTTCGTGAGATGTACGGAATCCGTCAAAGAAGTGAATAAATGGAACGCTTCCTTTGATTGCAGCCAAATGAGCAACACCAGCCAGGTCCATTGCTTCCTGTACTGAGTGAGATGCAAGCATACATGCGCCAGTCTGACGGCATGCGTAAACGTCTTCGTGATCACCAAAGATGTTCAATGCTCTTGTTGCAAGTGCACGTGCAGCGACGTGGATAACACCTGGTAAACATTCACCAACCATCTTGTAGATGTTTGGAATCATCAGTAATAAACCCTGAGATGCAGTGAATGTTGTAGCTAATGTACCAGCCTGTAAAGCACCGTGTACAGCTCCAGCTGCTCCACCTTCTGATTGCAGTTCAGCGACTTTTACAACGCTGTCAAAAATATTCTTGCGACCCTGCGTAGCCCACTGGTCAACAACTTCAGCCATAGGTGAAGATGGTGTGATTGGGTAAATCGCAGAAAGTTCGGTAAATGCGTAGGCACAATGTGCAGCAGCAGTGTTACCGTCCATTGACATAAATTTCTTAGTCATTTGTTTTCCTCCTTGCATAATTTTTACTCCCCTATTATAAAACGGAATTGTTTATTTTACTAGGGATTTTGTTATATTTTTCACATTAAATCTTACGTTTTAATCTCAAACGCGTAAAATTGTAAATATTAACCAATATATTTTCATTTAATGAAAACAAATGATAAACAATGAAAGAAAAGGCGAGTTTTCATCGCCTTTCCTAGTCAATTATGATCTTTACGGTATCATCCTTTTTTGCATCAAAGAACATTGCACTTTTGGTATTGATGATGAGAATTTCATGTTTTGTGCCATCTTGAATACGCAAGCTTGCATTACTTTTCTCTTCTCCCCCATCAATTTGATAACTCACATCATATTGACTATCTGTTTCTTCAATCGTATACGTTCCATAGGCTAAATTTTCAATCGTATACGTAAATGCATTATCCATATCTAAAGCAACCAGCCGCTCAAAATTATTGCCTTTGATGCGCATGACAAAGCTTTCTTCATCAGATGGAATGATAAGCTGTCCCATTGCATCTCTTATGCGTTTATTTAACGTCATTGTACCATTTTCTACATCATCTTCAATATTGATGATTCCCACGATATTGGTTACCCCCGGTGCCGCTGTAATAAAGGCTTCTTCTACCAATTGTGGTGAATTGATCAAATAACGTACACGGGTTGGATCCTGTGTAATCTCCCTTATCTGATAACGGCCTGCGGGTAAATCGGAAATCGTCACATGCCAGTTATTTTCTGGTACCAGATCATATTCCCGCATGAATCCTGGTGCACTTATTTCAAAACGATAAACATCAGGTGCACTTGGTGGCAGATAGTTGTCATCTTTATCCAGCATATATTTAAATACTTCTACGGTGTTCATATTGGTTTTACGCTCATTGATGACATCTACCATATTACGGTTGCCTTGTACATATACAACCCCTTCACTGGTTTCCTCACTGCCATTGATCTTATACGTTACCCTGAAATTACTGCTGTCTAATTCTCTTAAATGATAAACCCCTTCTTTTAAATTGAGAAGTGTTGACTGAAAGTTGTTTTGTCCATTCAGCGTAACCCGTTGTAAAAATTCCTGATTATATACTTCTATGATATACTGGTCCCCATCTGCTGGTACACTAAGACTGCCATCCGCATTCTTAATATATTTACTGAAGAAAATACTACCTGTGGTTCCCTGAGATGCATTGATCATATTTACAACATTGGCATTTCCACGTACTTCCACAATGCCATATCGTGTTTCACTGCCCCCATTGATGACATAGCTGACTTCCCCTTTTTCATCCAGTTCATCTAATACATAAAAGCCATCCGCAAGCTGTGTGATATTCACTTTGAAATTATTGGATTGATCCAGTGTAAATACTTCATTGAAACCAGGCTTAGATACATGCAGGCGATAGCTTTGATTATCCTGTGGGTGTTTTAATTCATTATTTTCCCTTACAAATTTTTCTACCTGAATACTGCCCTGATGCATTTGCTGTTCAGCATTGATCATCTTTACCTGATTGGCGTTATCTTTGACTTCTACGATACCTTGATTGGTTTCAGTACCACCATTGATGATATACGTAACATTGTCTTCTTGATCTAATTCATTTAATACATACGTTCCATTTTCCAAATCTAATACATCTATCATAAAATTATTTGCGGCATTTAGTTTATATACCTGATTGAATCCTGGCTTGGATATTTGTAAACGATACGTATTTTGTGAATCAGGACGTATCAGTTCATGATTACGATTTATAAATTTATCCACATGGATGCTGCCGCTTCTAAAAGATGTTGGTGGATTGATCATCACAACCGCATTGGCATTAGCGGATACTACAACGATGCCACTATTTGTTTCTGTCCCCCCATTGATGATATAACTGACACTTTCATCATGATCCATTTCATTTAACACATAGGTTCCATCTTCTAAGTCGATAATATCAACCATAAAATTATTAGAAGCATCTAATGTGTAAACTTCATTAAAACCTGGCTTTGATACATGCAGACGATAGTTATCATTAACCCCTGGAGATATTAGCTGTTGATGCTCACGAATCACTTTTTCTACATGGATACTGCCTTTTTGTATCATTCTTGGTGTATTGATCATCATCACACGGTTTTCATTGCCTCTGACATTGATGACAGCACGATTGATTTCACTACCGCCATTGATGATATACGTGACTTCATTTGTATTATCCAGTTCATCCAGCACATACATGCCATCTTCTAAATCAGAAATATGCAGAGTGAATTGATTGGAAGCATCCAGCGTAAAGGTTTCATTATAACCTGGTCTTGATACATGTATTCGATAGCTTGCATTTTGATCAGGTGTGGTTAATTGATTTCCCTGACGTACTACTTTTTCAATGTGAATACTGCCTTTTTGTGCCATGGACGGTGTATTGATAATGGTTACCTGATGAGAGGTGCCATTCACATCAATGATTGCACGATTTGATTCACTGCCTTCATCAATGATATAGCTGACTTCATCTGTTGCATTACGCTCTGTCAATACATAAGAGGCAGGTTTTAAATCGTTAAATGTCATTTTCCATTCATTGCTTTGATCCAGATAAAACAGTTTTTGATAGCCAGGTGCTGACAGATAGAATTCATAGGAATCATCAGGTTGTGGGCGCATCATTGTACCATTGACCCTGCGATATTTCACCATGGAAATCTGACCATCCTTCATCGTGGAATTGATCACATCTATGGTATGCATGGTGTTGTTTACTTCTATTCTTGCCTCCTGTGTTTCCTTTTGTCCATCTACGATATAAGATACGTTTTCATGTTCTAATTCTGATATGACATAGGTACCAGGTTTTAAATTGGAAAGTGTTTCGCTGTATTGATTGCGTTTATTTAAGATGATCAGATTTTGATAGCCTGGCATAGATACATGTATTCGGTATTCCCCCTGCTCCGGCTTTTCCAACTGCTCGTTTTTTCGTATCCATTTATTGATTTGGATAGAACCTGATTTTGATGGCAGCTGATTGATGACATTGACGGTATTGGCATTATTGACCACATGAACAATTCCTTTTTTCATTGGTGCACCATTATTTACCACATAACGTACATGCTCCTGTCCATTTTCTTCCATGACCTCATACCAGCCATCTTTTAAATTACGCATGGAGGCATAGAAATGATTGGCTTCATTTAATAAAACACGACTGCTGCCTTCTTCCCCTTTGACAATGATCCAAAAGATTTCATCAGCTTTTGGATAACAATAACAGCCTTCTTCATCTTTCATCAATTTACATATCTCAATACTTCCCTGATGCATAACTTCTGCTTCATTGATGATTTTTACTGTATTTCGGTTTTGATTGATCTGCAGGATTCCTTGCTTGTCTTCCATTCCCCCATTGATGATATAGCTGACCTGTTCCCCATGTAATTCCCGTATTTCATAACGTCCTTTTTCTAAATGATGCAATACATCCTGATAGGCATTTTCTTCATTCAGATATACGATACGATAAAAGTTATCCCCTTTGACTTCGATTTCGTAGGCTTCTTCATTACATGGTTTTCTTAAACAGTCACATTCTTTATTTCGGATATATTTTTGAAGCAGCAGCATGCCATCCTGACATGGTTGTTTTACAATCAACTGAACCAGTACCTGTTGACTGTCTAATGATAGATTTCCTTCTTTTTGACGTACATGATCTATGAAGAAGTAATGTTCATCTTCCCCTTGAAGCATGATTTGATACTCTCCATATTGCATACGCAAACGACATTTCCACTGATTATCTTTTGACAGTTTTAGACATTCCTCCTGCGCCCCGGATATCAAAACTTCATAACATGCATCACTTGGCGGTGTTCCCAGATTTTCCCCACAATCTTCATTCATCAATTGAAATAATACAACACCTTCACTCTTCATTGGATTACAAACATCAATACGCATGTTCTCCTGTTTCAGGGTGAAGCAACCATCCTCCTGTGGTTTTCCTCCATCAAAGGAATATGTCGCATGCCCATTTTCTTCCATGATTTCATAATCACCGCTTTGGCAGTTATCCAAACGTTTGGTAAAGTTGTTTTTGGCATGTAACTCAAACATCTGTTTTCTTCCTTTAAACATCATGGTCATCATGAAATGATCATCATTATGAGGAACCTGGCGTTTTCCTTTTTTATCAACCATCCATTTTTGAATCGTGATACTGTGTTTATTTTCTTTACGTTTTACTACCCGTATATCCACATATTCCCCATTTAATTCGACACAGACACAATCGTCAAAACGCTGGTCTTCAATTAAAAATGCGACTTCTTCTTTACCGCCTTCACAAATGGAATAACTGCCTTTTTCTAAATGATCGATACTTGCACAGAAATCATTGCCTGCATGTAATACCACATTCTGGCTATCCTCTCCACAAGTAATCGTTAAGATAAACTCATCAAGTGGATCCGCCTCCATAACCTCCCCATCTTTTTCTATCAGTCCCTGAAAATGCAAACAGCCATTTTTTGCTTCATGATTGATGATGGTCACATTGACATCTTCATCTCTTAAATCAATAATGGCATTATCACATGGGATATCATGAATCATATAGGATACTGGATGACGGGAACCAATTTCTTTGATTTCATAATGACCGCAAGGCAGATCATACAGACAGGCACAGAAATTATTCCGGATATCCAGCGTAACTTTGCGTTTATAGCATTCTCCCTCCAGCATGATATCAAAGCTTTCCCAGCGCTGTGGACGGATATAATTGCCACAGGCATCCTCCATCAGCTTTTCCAAACGAAGGGCTCCTGTACGTTCCTCTTCATTGACAATCGTGATTTGCTTTTCATTTCCTTCATAAAGGAAATATCCATTTTCCTGTTCACATCCATCAATGATATATGACTTCGCACTTGCGCCAAGTTCTTTTATCTCATAATGCTGATTGCACAAATCAGTTAAATGAATACAGAAATCATTATCATCATTTAATTCAAAAATCTCATGTGTATTTCTTCCTGTTAATAATACTTTAAAGCTGTCATTGACCTGTGGTATGACCAGTTCATTTCCTTTACGAATACGTTTTTCAATCATGACGGCATTTTGTGTGGATGCTTTATTTAAGATATCGATATAAATATCTTCTTTACCCAGTGTGAATTTTGCCTGTTCACATGGCTGATGATTGATCAGATAGCGAGCATCATAACCACAGCTGAGTTCTTTAATTTCATAACATCCCTGAGTTAAGTCATCAAAGTACACACAGAAATCATTCTTTTCACATAACGTATACGTTGCGGCAAAATCTACACCCTTTAATTCAAAATGGAATTCATCATCTGCACAAGGCATGGATAACTCTCCACATTCATCTTCTATAAACTTTGTGACCTTTACCATGCCCGCACAATTGGCAATTTCATTGATGATCGTAATTTCTTGATCTTCTTTGTTTAACGCAATACGTGCAAAATCACAGGCACAGCCATTTACAATGTAGTGAATCACAAAGCCAAAACTGTCTTTTTGAATGATTCGATAGGTATCCTGAGGCAGTGCGTCTAATAATACACACCAGTTGTTTTCTGCATTTAAGCATAAATGGTAACAGGTATCTTTTCCTTCCACCAGCACTTCAATATCCATACCTTCATATGGCTGTGAGATCTGTTCATCACAATCCTGAAGCATGGCATTGATAGTAACGATTCCATTTCGTTTTCGATGATTTAAAATCGTGACTTCTTCATTTCCTGACTGCATGCATACATAGGCTTCCTGTGTACGACATCCATTCACGATATAACAGGCATCATACCTGTCCTCTTCTTCTTCCTGAATATGGTATTCTCCCATCTTTAAACCATCTAACAGAATACACCAGTTATTAGATGCTTTTAAGCTATAGCATTCATTTAAGCCATCCCCTTCTACATGCACATGGAAGACTTCATCCCTTTGTGGTTTTACAAGCTCTCCACATTGTGTTTCTTCAAACTTACAGATACGAAGGGTTCCACAGCTTTGTTTCTGGCGATAATTGATAACTTTTACTTCACGATCTCCCCCATCCATCATAAAGCGGGCATGGTGTGATTCTTTTCCACAGTCTACCTGATAAATAACCGCATAATCTGATGTGCCGCCTTTTGCCTCCTTCACTTCATAACTGCCTAAACGAAGATCATCAAAGCACATGCACCAGTCATTTTCGACACTTAATATAAAACTTCGTTTACAGAAAATACTGGATAATGTCATATCAAAGCATTGCTGCTTATCTGGTTTGATGAGATCTCCATAATCATTGCGGATATATTTACATACCCGAAGAGTTCCACTATTGCGTGTGGAATTGATGATCGTTACACAAAAAGTACTGCCTTCTTCTACTCGGATACAGGCAGAAGTACGTTCGATATCATCATCAACGATATAACTGGATACATAATCATGACAGCTGGTTTCTTCGATTTGATAGTACCCACTGCACAAGGATGCGATATCCACACAATAATTATTCGATTCATTTAAATTCAATGTCTGACAAAGGCCACACCCGGATAATGTTACCTGAAAGTTTTCATGATGACATGGCTTTCTTAAACATCCATCTTTACTGCGGATAAATTTACAGATACGAAGCTGTGATTCCTGAAGTGGTAAACACCCTCCTGATTTTGTTTCAGTATTGATGATCATGACCTGATTTTCTCCACATTCACTAATTTCCAAATGCGCAAAATTACGTTCACAGGCATCATTTACGATATACGTTGTATCATACATCTGTTCATCGCTTTGTTCACTGATGCGATAGTATCCTGGAATCAATCCATGTAATACAATACAGAAATCATTTTCATCACTTAAATTTACTGTCACATCATGGCGATCAGAAATAATACGTACCTCAAAGCTTTCATCACATTGCGGCCGGCATAATTCTCCACGCTCATTGCGGATATACTTAGAAATTGTCAGTGTCGTATCAAAATCAGATACATTGATGATATCTAAATCATTCACTCCTGCATTTAAAATAAAATTGTTGTCTTCAATTGGCTGTCCATTCAGCTGATAGAGCGTATCATTGTATGCATTCAGCTCACTAATCGCATATTGACCGGCAGGAATCCCTTCTAAACAACAGCTGAAATCATTGTTTTGGTCCAGATTGACATATTGACAAATCCCCATACCCTCAATATATATGGTAAAGCATTCATCAGCTCTTGGTAACTTCAGCTCCTGGTTTACTGAGATTTTTTTTTGAATATGCAAATCAGCTTTTTGTAA
Source organism: Absiella sp. AM29-15 (assembly GCF_003434225.1). Taxonomy (NCBI): domain Bacteria; kingdom Bacillati; phylum Bacillota; class Erysipelotrichia; order Erysipelotrichales; family Erysipelotrichaceae; genus Amedibacterium; species Absiella sp. AM29-15. The sequence goes on along the minus strand of NZ_QVFL01000012.1, from coordinate 72,463 downwards.
AACATGATTTTCAATACGGATGGTATAATGATCTTTTAAATCCTCCGTATGCAATCTGGCGTAGTCTTCCTGCTGTACCTCATTTTCAACAATATAAGATATTTCCATACCATCCTGATTCATCACTTGATTGCCACATTCATCTACCTGTACGACATTTACGGTAATTGCCTGTTGGTTTTCAATTGAAATACGTCCTCTTCCAAACTCATCCAATGGGATTTCATAGTGTGCGCATTCTTCTTGTGAATGACAAAGTTTGATGTACATACTTTGATTAAACATTGTAGGATCATCACTTTGTGCTTCGATATCCAGCGTGTAATATCGTTCACATGCGTCATTTTCTATTGTTTCAAGAAAGCTAACATGAAACGCATTGGTTAAGACTTTCTGAAATCGTCTGCTCATAATATCCTCCTTCTTATATAAGCACATTTCTTATACATTTCAGTATATGAGCCTACACCAGAATTGTGACCGATTCAGGCAAAATAAAAAGCCTTTAGTTAAATAAAGGCTCAATCTGCATAAGGATAAAGGGACTATTTCCCTGTTTGATCAATGTTATAGAAACGATAATGATCATATCGTTTACCTGAAATCTACATACCAGCGGTATTCGCAGTTCATTCATATACATCACCCTTTTACATATATTATACGCGTATTTCTCCATCATGGATACATGCATTGACATAAAGCAGAATGATATAGGCATTGCATAAGCATATACCAAAGATCACAGAGAATAAAAACGGCAGCCACAAGGAGGCATTTTCCAATGCATGAAATAGATAAACCACACTGTCTAAGAATGGATACCAGCGATTTAATAATTCCATTGGCAAATCAAATAATGCTACACCACCCTGCATTGAAAACATTGTCTGCATAAAATAACGATATCCAATAAACAGCAAACCAACAATCAGACAGCTGTAGAAAACAGATTGATAATGTTTCCATATGGTGATCAAACTGTTTTTTAATATCTTGACCACATTTCTTTCCTCTTCCATTTGTAAGAAGGAAAACAGCTGTACAGGTATATAGAATAAACAGGCAAGCATCAATAAAACGTTGACTAGATAAGCAAGTATACCCGTAGTTGCGCTCATCGCAAGTGAGAAAGAAGCATAACCTAATACACACATGATGATATATAAAATGCTTTGTATCCCAAGAAAAGGCAGTATACATATTTTCAGATTCATTTGTTTCTCACGTCGCTTATCATGTAATACACGCAAAGATAAAAATGCAGGAATCATAGAAGCAAGTAATGTCAATATATAGGCAAAGCCATAAATCAATAAGACATGCTCTTGTTGATAAAGTACTTTTGATAGTAATTGATATGCCAGGGCATATATGATACAACAAAGAATCATCAAAACGATATTCTTTTTCAGCTTACCGCCGTTGTTCATCATTTCCAAAAAATCACGTATCATTTTTTATCCCTTCTTCCCAATAGTGGCTGTTGATTAGGCATATAGATAGCAGCATAGCGATCATATAAGTTCGCAATCACCAAAAATAAAGCTGTAATGATAAGAATCTGAAGACCATGGAAACAGATATATGTAAGTAAAATTGTTCCCCATTGTCCTTTTGCGGCCATCAACGATGTAATGATCCAGTCAAAGTTATCCACGTTTGAAAAAACGCTCTGATACAAAGAGATTCCTAACTGCTGAGTCAATATACATATGCATATATAAGGAATACTGATGAAGAGAATCAATTTATAATTCACAAGCATCATACGGCATGCCCCACCAAAATAATCCTTTAAAGATTTGTTTTGATCATAGATGGCATAAGCCACAAGGGCATTCCAATATAGAAAGATTGCCTGAATCAGCATCATAACCACAATTGCAAGCATGGGAATAAAGGCAAACATGACCGCAATCATTTGCATGATTGATTGAAGTATGGATAATACCAAAGCAGTAATTACATGGTAAAACAGCATTTTTGCGGAACAGATAATATCCTGCAAATGGAAGCTTTCTTTACGTATTGTTTTAATAAACAGAAACATTACCGTGTTTGAACATGCTACCAAAATAAATGAAGTCACAAAATTCACAATCAGATAAAGATTGCTTTGGGTGTCTATGATCATATGGAATATATCAGATACTGCCATATTCACAATTTTTATAAACAACAGCCAGAAAAACAGCTTCAAGAAAGCATGTGGCATCTGTTGTTTCATATCTTGTATAATTGATTTTAATTCGTTCATAAGCTCTCCTTTAATTTTTGTTGGAAACATGATGTATTATACTAGATTGCGAAAGGAAAATCAATTTCATAAAAAAAGCAGCGTTTCATGCATGCTGCTTATGAATTTGACATGTATCTTTTTGTGTCGTACATTCCGTCAAATATTTTTCGATTTTCTTTCTTGATACACATTTGATACTCACACTTTGATGATTCTTTAAAGTGATCGTCAAAGAATCCAGATCATTTTTACACTTGGAAAATTCCCAATGGTCTACATCCTCCCAGAATAACACGAAACATTCATCTTTCCCATTATTCATATAAAACAAAGCATAGCGGTCAAAGAACTCCACAAGCTTGATATTCTTCACAAAAAATAAGTAATATGCGGAAAAGATGGTAATCACACAACCGACTAAATAATAATTTGAACATAACAAAATAATTCCAGCAATCAATAAAACACATATAAATCCATATGGCTTACTGGAAATCGTATCAAGTTTCTTTCCGTCACAAGGAAGATTTCTGATTTTCAATACCTTACTTTTAACGTTCACGTGTGCTTCACCTTCTTATCAAGTTTATTATATCTAAAAAAATTTTTATATCAATAATATCACATAATTCCACTTATTTCTCTATATATTTTTGAAAATTATATGTATAATATGGATACGAGGAGTGATAAATTTGGACATTTTAAAAACCATCAATGAACTGGGTAAAGGCACCTGGTTAAAATATGGCCTGATAGAAACAATTGTCAATATGCTCATGTTTCTATTGATCGCCTATTTCTTACGCCGTCTTTGTACCCGCTATATTCAAAAGCATGTCAAGGTAAATGCGAAATTTGTAAATCGTATCGTGAAAATCACATTATATACGATTGCGATATATGCCTGTTTATCTTTGTTAACACCTTTCAATGATGTCTTGGGCAAGGTCTGGGGATCTGCTGGTATCATCGCCGTAGTCTTAGGTTTTGCGGCTCAGGAATCCATGGGAAACTTTGTGAATGGTATATTGATTACCACCTTTAAACCTTTTAAAATCGGTGATTTGGTAAAGGTCAATAATGGAGAATATGAAGGATATGTTGTGGATATCTCCCTTCGTGATACAGTTATTCAAACATATGAAAACACAAAAGTCATTATACCAAACAGTACCATGAACAAAGCTGTATTAGAAAATGTCAGCTTAAATAACAATGCCAAAGCCAATTTCTTAACATTAGATATCAGCTATGAAAGTGATATTGATCGTGCAATGGAAATCATACGGGAAGAAATTAAAAAACATCCTGATTATCAGGATGGAAGAAGTGAACAAGACAAGGCGAATCATACAGAAGAAGTCGTGATCCGTTTAACCAGCTTTAATGATTCTTCCATTACCCTACGGGCTACTGTGTATTCACAAAGCAATGCCCAGGGGTTTGCGATGTTGTGTGATTTACGATTAGCAATCAAGAAACGTTTTGATAAAGAAGGCATTGACTTTCCTTATCCACATCGAACCGTTACATTTAAAGAGCCAAGAGAAAAGGATTGATTAATCCTTTTCTTTTACAAAAAAAGCCAGTCTTTATTGACTGACTCTATACTTATTTAACTTTTTTTCCAGATTTTCTTACGCTTTTATCATGGTTTGTAGAATTTCTTCTACCTCCCCCACGATTACTGCGTCCACCATCTTTTGAAGAACCTTTACGATCATTTCCACGATCTCTTCGATCTCCGCCTTTTGAACGTGATCTGTTTCCACCATCGCGATCACGGCCACCATCACGACGTCCGCCATCTTTTCTATTCTTACGTTTTGGTGCACTGTCAATTTCAACCATGACTTCTTCTCCACGAATGTGGCTTCTTTGCATGTTGTTTAATACAGTATCTACTTTATCGGCTTCTACATCAACCAATGTGAAATCTTTGCGTACGTCGATTCTACCGATTGCTTTGCCAGAAATACTACATTCTTCAATGATTGCCGCAACGATATTGCCAGGTTTTACCCCTGCATTACGTCCAATACTAAATTTTAAAGTAATCGCATCGAAATCAGATGCATAACGTTTTACATCTTCATCTGCTTCAATATCAATGATTTCATTTTTATATGTCATAGAAATCAATGCGGAAATAATATTTTCTAATGCAATACCTTCTGCGATCAATTCATTTGCAATTTCCATGCTTTCTTCAGTAATACCTTCATCACATGCTTCTTTTACTGTTTGAATAAAGGCAGTACGATTCGCTTCGATCATCTGAGCTGACGTTGGAAGTGCATGACGTGTAATATTTGTCTTTGTATAACGAATGATATCTTTGATACCACCACGCTGTTTTCCACCACTGACAAGCGTAATGGCAAGACCTTTTTTACCAGCACGGCCAGTTCTTCCTACACGGTGAATATAGTATTCATTATCCTGAGGTAAATCAAAGTTTACCACAAGATCAATATCATCCACATCAATCCCACGTGCCGCAACATCTGTCGCAATCAAAATGGAAGCTCCGCCATTTCTAAACTGATCCATAACACGTGTTCTGAATTCCTGTTTCATGTCCCCATGTAACGATAAAGCTTTGATATCATGTTTATTTAATTCTGTACATAAATCATCTACCATTTTCTTTGTATTACAGAAAATCATACAAAGATCTGGATCATAGTGATTTAACAATACACGAAGAGCATTAGCTTTTTTACCTCTTGGTACATCATAATACAGCTGTTCTACCGTATCGATTGTACGTTGTGAAGATTTAATTTCTACACGTACAGGATTTTTCTGGAACTGCTCTGTGATTTTCAAAATATCCGCAGGCCATGTCGCAGAGAATAAAATTGTCTGGTGTTCATTTTCTGCAGGCATACTGCTTAAGATTTCTTCGATATCTTCTTTAAATCCCATATTCAGCATTTCATCTGCTTCATCTAAGATTACCATGCGTGTATCATTTAAACGAAGTGTTTTTCTACGTAAATGATCCATGATTCTTCCTGGTGTACCAACAACGATTCCACATCCTCTTTTTAACAGTTTGATCTGTGAATCAATTGGCTGACCACCATAAATAGGAACGATTTTTACACCTTCCTTGTACTTTGAAAACTTTCTTAATTCGGTTGCGACCTGTGTTACCAGCTCTCTGGTTGGACAGATAATCATTGCATTTGGATATTTACTTCCCGCTTCTACCATTTCGATGGCTGGGATACCGAATGCTGCTGTTTTACCTGTTCCTGTATTGGAACGACCCAGCACATCCTTACCTTCCATAATCATTGGAATGGATTGTGCCTGAATGTCGGTTGCATTTTCATATCCCATTTCTTCAACAGCCTTCATGACTTCGCTGCTGATGTTTAACTCATTAAATAGTGTCATTGTTACCTTCTTTCTATCATTATGTATCGTAATAACTTACTAAGTGTACCATACGTAATATCAAACGTCAATGCAAATTTATGCCTTCCATACAAAAGAATACCCATATTTTTTGGTTTCTTACAAAAAGTTGAAATGAAAGCTGTTCCATTAAAAATCATCAAACGAATTTAATGGAAAACCATGATAAATGCCATGCCATCTTTTTCCTGTTGAACGAAAATTTCACCTTCCATTTTCCGCATCAATGTTTGAGCAATATATAAGCCTAGCCCATTGCCGTTTTGGTGTTGTGCATTGCTGCCACGATAAAAGCTTTCAAACAGATGCACAAGTTCACGTTCTTCCAAGACCTGTCCTGTATTAAATACACGTATCAGCTGACATCCATCTTCTTCATAAAATGTGATCTCAATACGTCTGCCATCTCCATACTTAAAAGCATTTTCAAACAAATTCTCAAATATCTCCTGACTGCGATCTATATCACCATACAACAAACGGTTCTCGCATGGCCCAACATATAGTTCGATTTGGCGAAGCACACATTGTTCTTTGTATGTATCTAAAACTCTTTTCATTAAATCATATAGATAAAATTCACCTTTTTCTACCTGTAGATCCAGAATATTTTCTCTTGATGTTTTCATAATTTCATTTACGTAACGCTCTATTTCATTACATTTATCATCAATTTTATCATAAATCTGTGCTTGTTGATCATGCGATTCATATACATGTTCCTTTAATGCCTTACAATACAGCTTGATCAGGTTTAACGGTGTCTTGATATCATGTGATAAAGATAAATGCATCTGTTTCTTTTCCTTTAATAATTCGATCTGCCGTTTTCTTGATGTATCAAGGCTATCCTGCATCTGACTCATGCCCCATAGGAAACGTTGTAGATAGCGACTTTTTTCTACTTTGATGTTTGATTTATAATGCCCTTTCGCAAAACTTTCCGGTAGTGTACTCAATCGTTGAAATGGCTTGATCAAATGTTTTTTCAAATACCATAATAAAGTAAAAACAAAGACCTCCACAATGAATAAAATCCCTTCCACAATCAGGAAAATATGCTTTTGGCTTTTCTGGATATGATAATCAAAACGAAGATATCCTTCTATTTGACCATCCTTCATCCACGGCATAATCACATAAGGGGTATCTTTATCTTCATAAAAGGAAACAATTTGTGTTGTTTGTTTATCGTTTGCGTCTAAATATGTGACAGCTGTTATAGTTTGATATGCTTTTATATTAAGCTCATCGATCGTTTTTCCTGCTTGTAGCTCCTCCATGATACGATTGACTTCGATGCGATAAGCATAAGAAGATGCTTGTTGTAAATGTACCATATGATATCCCACAACGATGGCACAAATCAGATATATCAGGATAGAAACCGGTAGGAATAGATTAAATTTTCTCATAACGATATCCTACTCCCCATACAGTGATGATTCGTTTAGGCTTTCTGGGATCCTCTTCAATTTTTGATCTTAACATTTTCACATGGACTGTCAGTGTTTGATTTTCACTTTCACTGTCCATCCCCCAGATTTCATTAAACAGATACTCTTTTTGAAGGATTCTTCCTTCATTTTTCACAAACAACGTCAACAATTCAAATTCTTTGGCATTTAAATCTAAGCGCTGATCTTTTAGATAAGCGATATGAGCTGCGATATCAATTTTGATATCATTGGATATGATTTGATTTTGATGTGCAATATGTGTTGTTCTCGCCTTGATTGCATGAATTTTGGCACACAGGATATCAGGATCAACTGGTTTTGGGATATAATCATCCGCACCTAATTCAAAACCTAGCAGCTGATCTGATTTTTCACTTCTAGCACTCATGATGATTACGGGAATATCAAATTGATGACGCAGTTTTTTCATAAACGCAAAGCCATCCATATCCGGCAGCATGATATCTAACAGGATCAAAGAAGCTCCATGGGTTTCTATCCATGTGTAAGCTGAGGCAGCATTTACAAAATGACACAGGGAAAAGCCTTTCTTATTCAGAAAGGCGATAATTAATTCCGCAAGCTCTATTTGATCTTCAATAAATACGATTGTGTCCATATTACCATCCCAATTTCAATAACCATTCATTCAATTTTCTTTCCCTGCTTAATCCATCACAGCCTGTTTGCCATTTTCCCAATTGGATTTCCTCTTTGATATCTCCATCTTCGATATATAAAACTCGTTCACATTTACTTGCGACTTTCATATCGTGTGTGACCAGTAAAATACTTGTGCCATCCTTGTTGATATTGGCTAATTCTTCCATTACTTCTATAGAATTCTGTTTGTTTAATGCACCTGTAGGTTCATCAGCGAAAATGATTTTTGGCTGATTGATCAAAGCTCTTGCGATACAAGCACGCTGTAGTTGTCCACCAGATACTTCATTTACGCCATTATCACTTACATCGGCGATATGCAGTTTTTGCATAAGCATTTTGGCACGCTGTTGAATTTGTAATCTTCCCTTTTTGCTTTTACCTTCCGGACTTTGATAAGCTGGTAATATAATATTATCATAGAGTGATAAATTTTTCAGCATATACATTTGTTGAAATACAAATCCCATTTCTTTTAAGCGAAGATCACTCATCTCATTTGGTTTTAAATGAAATAATTCTTTCCCAAAAAAATCTACACTGCCAGCACTTGCTTCATCCATACCGGAAATAGTATAGAGAAGTGTGGTTTTGCCTGAACCACTTGGTCCCATAATTGCGACCATTTCTCCTTCATGGATAATTAAATTCACATTGCGCAATACATTATTTTGTCGTTTATTTACAATATAGGTTTTACATAAATTCGTAACTGTTAATTCCTTCATCTTTCTTCTCCTCCTATTCCAGATTGTTCATTTCTTTAATATCAATTCGTTTAATTTGATAAGTTGCCACTAATGTTGCGATAATAATTCCAATCAATAAGACACCAGGATAACCTCCATAAGCTTGTAAAGCATCTACCTGAATCTTAACTTCAGCACCCATCACAGCAAAGATCGGCTTTAAAATAAACTGATTACTGATATAGGATAACGGTATTGCGATCAACATAGAACATAATGCCACAAATACCATACGTGTTAACTGCCATAAGCGAATTGTTTTATAAGGGATTCCTATGCTTTTCATCATTGCGATTTCACCTTTTTCTCTTGCGATAAACAACTTCTCCATCAAGAAGGTAATCAACATGATCACAGCACATAACATCGCTGTCATGGGAATCAGCATTTGATCTAAAGCATCCTGAATCCCTCCGATATTCTGATTGATAAAGGTCTGTGCATTCATGAAATCCTGATGAGGAAAGGCTTTTTGCAGTTCACTTAATAATTTTGCATCGGATAAATCTGAATCAATATAAAGCTGCGCATTCCAGTAATCAAATAATGTTTCTTTGTCACAATTTATAACAGGACTCAAACGGGCGCTGCTTCCCATTTGCATATAATCGCTGAACACCCCGCTAATCAACATTTTTCTATCTACCCCATTGATATTAGCGATGATTTGATCACCAATGACCCAGCCTTCATCTTCCATCGCTTTTTTTGAAAAAGCAACTTCATTTTCTAATTCTGGTGCATTTCCTTCTTCATATTCTAAATAGGAGGTACGATCCCCAACTAGCTGAATACTTAAATAACTGTGTTTAAATGCGTCCGTTTTTCCATATCGAATAAAGTAAAGTGGAACAGCACTCATCTGTGCTTTATATCCCTTTTGATTCAATCGTTCTTTAAACATATCCATATCTTTTTTCAATTCTGTGATATTGACTGGTTTTTGATCCTGTTCAAATTGTTTTACAATAATGTTAGAGGAAGGATCAAGTGTAAAGCGTTTTGACATTTCATCACTTCGCATTGTATTTACGGTGTTCAAAGGAATTGTGATTAATATAAAACTAATACAGAAAGTGATAATCAATACAGCATAACGTTTTACATGTGTTACGATGTCATGCATTCCTAAATACACAGGTAGTGGCAAATGCTTACATTTTGATAAAGAAAAACATTTATCATCATGAAAACGCTCTCCACTTTGTCCACCACGTATAGCCGTAATTGCTGAAATCTTATGCAGTTTTCTTGTACAGAAGTAACAGAAAGCCAAAACCAATAAGACAATGCCAGCAGCACATAAAACATTGATACCAAAATTAGCCTCACTGCTTTCCATTAGCATATTTTCACTGACACTTTCTATCATGACAGAACTTAAAGGAATACTGAGCATAAGTCCAATACATGCGCCAATGGATACAATTACAAAATACTTCATCAGATATAATTTCTTTATGGCAAGATCTCTTAAACCGATTACCTTCAAAATACCTATTTCCTGATACTGCTCCTCCATGGTGAATACCAGTGTGAATCGAAGTACTAATAACGAAATCAAAATGAAACATATGCCAATAGCGATAAATAATGCAGCTGTCATCATATCAAAACTATATGCCATAGCGTAGGTTCCCTTTTCCACGATATTGATGATGGAAGGAATACTAATATCTTTTAATTCTTTTAAAATGATGGAAGGATCATGTGCATCAACATAATATAAGCGTAATTTCTGAAAAGATGGTTCCATTTTCTTAAAGGTATTTTCACTCACCAGAAATCTGGTCATTCCCACTATATCACTTCCAAAAGCAGCATCTTTTACTTCTTGTGTGATGATCAGCTTTTCACCTTTTAAAATTAAGGTATCTCCTAATTGAAGTTTATTCTTCTTCATAAAGGCATGCGATAAGCCAATTTCATTATCTTTTAATTCTAAAGGATTGCCTTTTTGATCAAACGCTAATACAAAGTCAACATCCAGCGCTGAAACATATAAACTGCCACGAGAATCAGCTATTTCAACTGTTTTACCATCTCTTTCAGCTTTTAAATCTTTACTGTTCAAAACAATAAAATGATTTCTAGCATATCGTTCAATGGTACCCTCCTCTTTTTTCTTCTCTAAATATGTTTCTATTTCCTTGCGATCTTTATCTGTATTCGTAATAAAATTAATATCGGGTACTTTTGCCTTATTTACATAATAAGATAAAGCAGAAGAAGTGACCTTGATATTGTTCACACTGCTGCATAAAAACAACGTAGCTAATATGATAAATAAAAACAGAATCAAATTAATACTTTTCCGTTTTATGAAATCTTTCTTTAATATATTCCATAACATTTCTATCTCCACCTTTCTTGTGTGACTATAGTATAACGAATCAAATATGAAAAAATCCTTAAATCTTATAATTTACGATAACAAAAAGAAAATTGATCGCAAAACGTTACATTCTGCGATCAATTTCCAAATATTATTAATATAGGGGATAGAATAGAATACGTTAATTAAAGGGATTGTTAGGGGATATTAACGTATCAGCAGTTTTCATCTGCCTGCTATATCATACCGCATAAAGAAGTAGAAATTTGTCGAATGGTGTCAGGATTCACTTTTTTCTTTTTCCACATGAATGTGATCCTTGAGCATATCATAGAAATCTTCATAAGGTACAAATTTTATCGTATCTTCTTTATATGCCACAAAATATTTACCAAAGCTGTCATACACGACATCATAAGCATCTTTTTTTAATGTGATGACACTCAACTTAGATTTGAAGCGGGTATCATTTCCATTGATCACATGATCTTCATACACATAATTCGTACTGACATATAATGGATAATCTACATCATCAATATGAATTGTACCTTTTGCGATATCGCGTACATAAAAGTCTGTGTGATCATATTCAATATAATTTTGTGGATATGCCTGCTTTGCGGCTGCTAAGACTTCTTCTTCATTTAAATTTAAAAACTGCATTATATCACCTTCACTTTACAGGGTTCATTATAACAAATGCTATCACACAATTCTACATGATTTTTCGAAACTTGTGCGACAAGTTTTAGTTATACTATTTTCAGCAAGTTTGAAAACTTGCTAGTATGAACATTTCCCCTCAAAAATTCATACTTTTTTCCTTTCAAAGAAATTAATTCTTGGCAAAAGAAGCACACTTACCCCTCTGGTGCTTCTTTTGTTTTTATACCGTATAACATATTCATCATATGTATATGATTATGTGTTAGTGTAAAATAACATAATCTAACATAATTGCCACAAACTTATTCTATAACTATTTGATATACTGTAGTCAGCAAGTTGGATAAGAACTTGCTGGTATGATATTTCCCCCTCAAAAAAAATCATACTTTCTCCCTTTCAAATAAAAATATAATTCAAAAAAAATATCCCTCCCCTCGGATATTTTTTTTGCGTTGTGCTACACAATATTGTTTTAAAATTTTACGAAATATCAAATAGATACTGATTTCCAATATAGCGATGATGACAAATTGCTCTTGGTATATCCCTTTTCGTCAACTTTCACAAATTTGTCAAAAACTACACACAATATAACATAATTGCCACAAACTGTATCCATAAGTTTTTAGTATACTATAGTCAGCAAGTTAGATAAGGACTTGCTTATGAAATTTCCCCTCAAAAATTCATACTTTCTCCCTTTAAAAAATAAAAGATAATAATTGAAAAAATGTGCTGACTCCTCGGCACATTTTTTTATAAGAATGAACAGATAATGGCATAAGCAATTGGAATCAATAAAGCTGGAAGCAGATTTCCAATACGAATCTGTTTACCGAAAAATAAATTAACACCAACACCAAATATTAAAACAGAGCCTACAAATGATAAATTTGTGATCAATGCGGCATCAAATAATGGAGCGATTACACCAGCTAATAAGGTGATGCCTCCCTGATAAATGAAAAGTGGTACAGCCGCAAAGATTGCGCCAATTCCAAGCGCTGAAGCAAACACCATGGAAATGATTCCATCCAAGATTGCCTTTGTGATCAACATACTGGGATCATGCGTTAATCCATCCTGTAAAGCACCAACAACTGCCATTGCGCCAACACAAATCACTAATGCATTGGCCACAAACCCTTCAATAAAGCGATTATCATCACTATGTACCATCTTTTTGATACGCTCAGCCAGCTGTTCCATTTTTCCCTCAATATCTAATAATTCCCCTACAACAGCGCCAATTCCCAAAGAAGCAATCAATAACATGGTTCCCTGAGAAACGAGTACGCCATCTTCTATTTTCATCATACCGCTGATTGCTCCCGTCATGCCAATAAACATAGTACATAAACCTAAAGCCTGCATTAATAAATCACTGACACGTTTTGGCAAGCCGCCTTTAATTGCCATACCAAATACGCCACCGGCTACCACCGCCAGTGCATTGATGATTGTTCCCATCAAAAACCCCTTCTTTCTGTATTTTTTTCTGTTACTTTATCACACAAAGAAAAGAAAAGCAATAAAAAAAAGAGATCATCATGACCTCTTATAGATATTGTTGTAGCTTTCCTAACAACTGCTGTTTTGGTGCATATCCTTGTAAAGTTCCTACAGCTTCACCATTTTTGAAAATCATCATCGTTGGTACACTCATGATACCAAAACGCATAGCTAGATTATTACTTTGATCTACATCTACCTTTACAATTTCTATTTTACCTGCCAGTTCTTCAGATAATTCTTCAAGAACTGGTGTTAACATCTTACATGGACCACACCATGTTGCAAAGAAATCTACCAATACAACACCATTTGCAATGGTTGCTTCAAATTCATTTTCATTGATTATTCTCATGTTCATTACCTCCTGTGTTCGTTATCAGTATAACACAAGAGTTAAAAAACATTCAGTGATTTACTCACAAATCAATATATTTTTTTATTGCGACAGCAATTCCATCCTCTTCATTGCTGCTTGTGACATCATCAGCAATTTCTTTTACATGTGCAAACGCATTTTCCATTGCAATGCCAAACCCTACTTCTTTTAGCATTTCAATATCATTTTCTCCATCTCCAAATGCCATCATATCCTGTAAAGAAATCCCTGATTTTTGTGCAACTCTTTCTAGCCCGGTTGCTTTGGTCACATTTGGAATCATGATTTCCAGCCAGCGAGGACTTGTAAGTCCCACCCAATAACGATCAGAAAGATCTCGTTTTGCATAATAGGTTATTTCTTCCATTTGCTTAGGATGATATGTGACACTTACCTTGTTGATGCTATGTGTAATTTCTTTGTAGTCATGCACATAGACAAGATTAGGATATCCATTACGATTATCAAATATAAAATGAAAAGCTCCTGCACTCCATGGATAATCTTGGGGTAATTGATGTTGTTTACGATAAGCCTTTTTTTCCTCCATCATATCTTTTGGAATATAGTCATACATACCATCATCAAACTGTCCGATAATCTCTACGTGATATTGCATAAAATATGCATATATTTCATGTATTTGTTCTACCTGCATCTGAGCCAAAACTTCTCTTTGATTATTTTTCACATCATATACTGCTGTACCATTCACTTCAACTAAATATCCTCCATAGATATCCATTTGCAGTTCTTTGGCATAAGGTAGTAATTTCATATAGCTGCGCCCACTGGCTAAAACCAGCTGAATACCTTTCTTTTGTACTTCCAATAATATTTCTTTGGTTTTCTTTGTTATTTGATTATGGCTATTTAATAATGTGCCATCCATATCCATTACGATCATTTTTACCATTCTATCACCCAAACAGCATTATACAACAAAGCTGCTTTTTATGCTATATCTTATATTTGTTGATATCTTTTCATCCCTTTCAAAACGTGCTATACTTAGTCACATGAGGTGATTGGATGAAAATTCAGAAAACAAATGCCATGCGTATCCTTGATCAGGCAAAACTTCCTTATGAGGTATTTACTTATGCGCATGGAAAAGATGCTGTCGATGGTGTCAGTGTTGCCAATATGTTACAACAGGATCCGGAAAGTGTTTTTAAAACACTGGTTACAATTTCCAATACGAAAGAATATTTCGTATTTGTTGTTCCAGTTGCACATGAATTAGATTTAAAAAAATGTGCCAAAGCTGTTGGCGTAAAAAGTGTAGAAATGATTCATGTTAAAGATATTAATAAAGTTACTGGCTATATCCGTGGAGGATGTTCGCCAATTGGAATGAAAAAAGCTTATACAACAACCTTTCATGAAACATGTTTGTTATTTGATCAGATTATGTTTAGTGGTGGAAAGATTGGTTATCAAATCGCTATGTCGCCAACAGATTGTATAGAATTGATTCACGCAAATTGTGCAGATATCATAAAAGAGAGCTAATCGCTCTCTTTGTCTAATATTGCCTGTATAAAAGTATAGAATTCATCTTTTGTGACCTGCGTACCTTCAATGGTAATTGTCAGGTCTTTTTTTACAGCAGTGGCTGTAAAGAAATCATCCATCAACATGATTTGAAGTTGATACTCTCCATACGCCTTTGTATTGTGAAGTTTTGTTTCCTTATTTGTAAGTGTGATGATCACATGTTTTTGATCTTTGGAATAGGTATATATCGTGTTATCCTGATCTTTTTGCTGGAATGTTAAAGTAAATCCTTTTGGTAAAGCTTTTTTCTGGATATATTCATCTGCACTTCCTGTTTTATCTGCATTAGGATATGGAGGTGTATGAATTGCGGCATCCCCTTTTTCTTCATCGATTCCAGAAAATGATTTATCATATTGATCATAGACAATATAGTTATCCAAAAGGATGTTTGCTGTATTGCTTCCTGAATCTGTCGCAAGATGCATTTGTATCGGTAAAATAATAAACAATAAAACAGCTGCAGTCGCAATCAGAAGTGTTTTCTGCCATACATGGGATGGTGCCTTTTGTTCCTGCATTTTCATCAATGTTTTATGTTTTAAACTTTCCGCTGCTTGTATCTCATCATTGATTTCTTTATAAGATTTCATCAATATCACATCCTTCCAGCATCGTCTTTAACTGTTCTCTTGCACGCTTTAACCATGTTCGTATGGTCGCATCTTTTTTATGCAGGATATCCGCAATCTGTTTCGTTGTTAGCTGTTCATAGTAAAATAAATGAATCACCATACGATAGTTTGTCGGTAGTTTCATCACATAGTAATACAAAGCATTTTCTTCTTTTCTTTCTACTGGAATATCCACTTCTAAAGGCACATGATGCCTTAGAAAGGCTGTGGTTAAATAACTGCGACAGCAATTCCTTGTGACAGTAAAAAACCACGCTTTCGTATGCTCCTCATTTTCAAACACTGGCAATGTTTTACTATAGCGTAAAAAGACATTTTGAAAAACATCATCTGCCTGATCTTTATTTCTTGTCAATGATAAAGCAAATTTATATACCATATCTGCATATGTATTTACGATATGTTCCGCTTCATCCATGGTGCATCTTTCTTTCATATAACGCTCCCCTCTACCTTAAAAACCTTTCTATGATATAGAATGTTTCAAAAAAAGAAGATTTATGCATCTTCTCTTTCAAATATGTATTTATCCAAAGCTTTTGCGATGCCAGCACGTTCATTGGTATCTGTGACATCATATGCTATTTGTTTTAAAGACTCCATGGCATTTCCCATTGCAATGCCATATTTAACAGCCTGAAACATACTCATATCATTTTCAGCATCACCAAAAGCCATCATTTCTTCTGGTAAAATACCATTTTCTTTGCCAATCTTCAATAAAGCATTTCCTTTACTTACACCTTTTGGCATGATTTCAATCCATGCTGGTCCTACTGCCAATATTTCAAAGTCTTTTAATTCTTCACGAATTTTAGGCAGATTTTTTTCAAAATATGGAGCAGTTTGAATCAAAACGAATTTATTCACATCACTTGTGATTTCGTAATCCGCATCATGAATCGTGATAAAACGCCGCTTTCCCTGATTAAAACCATAATCCATTGGTTTTCCTTTCAGGATACTGTGCATCTTTTTCATAAACTTCAAAGATGGTCGAATAAAATCAAAGTGATCATATCCACAACAACAGATACATTCAAAATTCATCTTTTTTGCTAAATGCATTACTTTTTTTGCATCCTGTCCATTAAAAACTTTATCCACACTGTATTCTTTATGATAAAAATCATAAATGATCTGTCCATTGACACCTGCCACAAAATTCTTGCCTCTTGTCGCAAGCTCTAATGGCTCACTGACAAAATCAATACCACCTTTATCTCTGCCTGTTGCGATGACAATAGATATGCCTGCATCCATTGCCTGCTTCAGTTTTTGTTTTGTCTGTTCATCAATTGTTTTTTGTGATGTCAGTAATGTACCATCTAAATCTAACGCTATTAATTTTATTGCCATACCGCTTCCTCTTTCTATACAGGTACATTATAATGAAAAACTAAAAAAAGTAAACCCGAAGGCTTACTTTCTTAGATATTTTGTTATTTTAATTTTGCTGCAGCAGCTTCATCAACGATAACTACAACATCATTGTGGTTCTGAAGTACAGATGCTGGACAATCTTCACTAACTGGTCCGTTAACCATAGCAGCAACTGCATCAGCTTTGTTTGCGCCACTTGCTACCAATAAGATTTTCTTAGCCTTCATGATTGTTGCGATACCCATTGTGATTGCATGCGTAGGAACTTTATTGATATCATCTTCAAAGAAACGAGCATTGTCTGAACGAGTCTTTTCAGTTAATTCAACGATATGTGTTTCTTCAGTGAATGGAGTACCTGGTTCATTGAAACCAATGTGTCCATTTCCACCAATACCTAATACCTGTACATCAACACTAACGTTTTCCATTGCTTTTTCATAAGCTTCACAATCTTCTTTAGTACTTCCATAAGGTACGTGAATCTTGTCTTCTGGTAAATCAATGCCATAGAATAAATTTTCATGCATGAATGTCCAATAAGACTGAGAGTGATTACGATCGATTCCTACATATTCATCCAAGTTGAATGACTGGCATTTTGCATAGCTAGTACCGTTTTCTTTGTGGTCTTTGATCATATTTTCATATAAACCGATTGGACTTGATCCAGTCGCAAGACCTAAAACAGCTTCTGGTTTTGCTGTAACAACTTCCTTCATTACATTAAATGCTTCTTTGCTGACTTCGTCATAATTTTTAACTACGATAACTTTCATTTCAAAATCTCCTCCTAATATTACACATATTTATTATACCCCTTTAAGCGTGCCTTTTCAATGAAATAAAAAGAAAAGTGAAAGCTTCCTAAAAATCCATTTTGTCTTTTCTACAGCATGAAATCAAGCGATTCATTTCTCTGTAAAATTTAATTTCCATTACTGCTTATTGATATGCCATTTTTCAAAAGCAATAAACAAGCATTCTATAAGTACCAGTTTTGTTCCTTTGGATGTTTTTCAAACCATGCTTTCGCATAGCTGCAGGTTGCACGTATTTTCAGATTTTCTGCTTTACATTGCTTTAAAACTTCCTGAACCAGCTTGGAAGCAATTCCTTGTCCCTGTAATTTTTCTGATACCCATGTATGATCGATACACACATGATCAGCTTCATTGGGAAAAGTGATTTCCGCCAACAGCTCCCCTTGTTCATCCTTGATATAAACACGGTTTTCTTCATGGATGAATTCCATTAGAATACCTCAATACTGTAAGATGTAGTAAATGTTTCATTCGCAGATAAAATCATTGTGCCTTCTCTGTGATAAAAATCTTCGCTTACTTCACTAAAATCCGCATGTCCATACCATGGCTCCAAGCAGATAAATGGTGCACCTTTTTTTGCTGTCCAGAATGCCACATATGGATAGCCAATCAAAGAAACACGAACACCGTGTTCCTTGCCCTGTAAACTTACATAAGCACTCTTTGCTCCTTTGTAAACCAAAGTAGCATATTCTTCAATTAAATCATAATCACAAGGCAGCTCTGTCACATCCACTTCTTTGATTTCATAAGGTTTCTTTTTATCCTTATCAAAAACCAGCTGCTGTAAATGTTCAGGATTAGAGAACACCAGCTTATAATCCTCAAAAGCTTCTCCCTGCGTTAATGGGCAGTTAAAGCCAGGATGTAAGCCAAAGGTAAATGGCATATCTTTATCACCTGTATTGGTGATATGATAAACGATTGTTAAACGATTGTTTTCTAAGGTATATGCAATTTCATAATGGAAAGGGAATGGATATTGTGATAATGTATTTTCATCACTGTCTAATGTCATAACAACTTTATCTTCTGTAGATGCATCTTTTAAAGTCGCATAACGAATCAATCCATGGTTCTTCATTGCATAGCGTTTTCCATCAATTTCATAATCGCCAGAATGTGTGTTTCCTACGATTGGAAACAGTGTAGGATTTTTTCCACCCCAGAAATCAGGATTTCCCTGCCACATATACTGGATTCCT
The DNA here is from genome assembly GCF_003434225.1 of Absiella sp. AM29-15. Taxonomy (NCBI): domain Bacteria; kingdom Bacillati; phylum Bacillota; class Erysipelotrichia; order Erysipelotrichales; family Erysipelotrichaceae; genus Amedibacterium; species Absiella sp. AM29-15. The sequence continues at coordinate 53,409 of NZ_QVFL01000012.1, read as the reverse complement.
GTTTCTTTATCTGTAAAGCTTTCGATTTCACCACCCTTTGTGGTAAAAGTCACAACATAACGTTCATTTTCTAATTTCATTGATTTGTCCTCCTAAATGAATTGCAGTTCTCTGCATATTTTATAAATTCCATCATCATCAATTGCATCGCAGACAATATCCGCTACTTCTTTCAAAGCATCTTTTCCATTGCCCATCGCAATGCCTAATCCGGCATGTTTCAACATTTCGATATCATTATATCCATCCCCAAAACAGGCAATTTCATCCATTGTCAGATTCCATCTGTCTGCCATAATTGCTACTCCTTTGCTTTTATCAATATGCTGTGCCGTGATTTCCATCGTCTTATCTCCATGTTCAACAATATTGACCTCTTCCTGCATCGAGTAGATTTTTTCCAAATGCTCTTTGGTTTTTGGATATGCTAAAACATTAAAAACGTCTTCGCCTTCATATGGTTTCACGATGGGCATATTTAAATAAAGCTTAAAGAAGTTGTCTTTGATCTGCCAATCACATGGATAGGCAAAATGATCTCCCTCCACTGTAGAATAACGTAGCGGTATCTGATCTTTTTCTGCCATCTGTAGTAATTTTTTCAAAGCATTTTTATCAATGGGTGCCTTATGAATCATTTGATTTTTTTCCATTACCAGTGCTCCGCCATCATAAAAGGCCGCATCAAATGGAAATTCTCGAAAGAATCTTGGCAGATTTTTTGTTTCATAACGACATCTGCTGGTAGAAATACCAATTTTATAGCCTTGTTGTTTTAGTTTTATCATCGTTTCTTTCGTACTTTCTGGAATATCGTGAAATCGATGACTGTATAATGTTCCATCTACATCAAAAAAGATGGCTTTTATCTTATCTTTCATGTATATCCTCCCAATCACTTACAAGTATTAGGATACGTGATTTTAAGCGATAAGTAAATAGGCAGTTTTAATGCCCGCACACTTTACATAAAGCATCCTTGCCCGCAGCTTTTGCTTCCTCCACAGTTCCCTGTATAATCGTTTTTGATTTTTTCAAAGTACGACAACTAGAGCTTGCATGATATTTTCCACCATTCGGTGTCCAATATACAAGTCCCTGCGATGGGCTGTTTTGTTCTTCATGATAAGTATCATTCGTGGAATTCTGCTGTTGTTTTGCGGCAGCTTCATTTTCCTGCTGCTGTTTTGCCGCGGCCTCCTGTTGTTTTTTTATCGCTTCCTGTTGCTTTGCTTCTGCTTTTTGCTGTTCTTTTGCTTCCAGATCCTGATATGCCTTTTCTGCACTTACCAAAACCGTATAATTGCTTACCTTTTTCTGGCTTGCCTTACGCAAAGCATCATACTCTTTTCGTGCTTTTTGAATTGATGCTTTGCTTTTTAATGATACTGTTCCGATATCTTCAATATCTTTTTCAACAGTTTTTATCTGTTGTTTTTCTTCATTTTGAAGTTTTTCTATTGTTTTTTCTGCTTTTTCAAGCTCTGTATAATGTTTGACCAGCTGCTGGCCTTTTTTATCAAGAGCATCATAAGATGTTCTGATATTTTTTATAGCTTCTTGTTTTTCTAATGTGATCGTCCCTAATGCCACTATGTTTTTATCAATATCAGCCGCAGCCTTTTCTCTTACTTTCTGCTTTTGCGTATCCACAACTTCTACTTTTATTTTATTGCTGATCACTTTATCATGATAATACGCATAAATCGTTGTACTGCCTTCTTTAAGTGCCGTTATTTTTCCAGTGAACACTTCTTGTTTTTGATCTTCTTCAAAACTTACAATAGATTCATCTTCACTTTGAAATTTCACTAAATTTTGCGTTCCTTCTGGTTGTACATCAATCGGTACAAATATTGTATCTTTGATTTCTATTGTGATATCTTGAGATGAAATATGTATGGATTCTGGTGTTTCACCATTTGCCACAACCACAAAAAATATACCCCATAAAACGGATAATACAGTAGCCACCCATCTGATCATTGTTTTCCATGTTCTGTGATATTTCCACAGAAGAAATAAACCAATTGGTGGAAATATGACCAGCATGATGATGCACAACAAATTATTTTGATACCATTTTTTTCCTAAATGTGTTTTCATTTTCCCCTCCAAAAGGCAAAAAAAGCGGTGTTATCCACCGCTTCCTACCTTTACATTACTTATTAGAATGCTTCTTTACCCTTCAAGTATGTCATTTCTACAGAATAGTCATCGTTCAATACTACGATATCTGCATCATATCCGGCAACTAATTTACCTTTACGATCATCGATACCCAATAAACGAGCAGGGTTGATTGTACAAGAATTAATTGCATAATCAAATGGAATCAATGCTTTTTCTACTAGTACTTTTAATCCCTGATTAACTTTTAATGTAGATCCTGCCAGACTCTTTGCTTCTACCAAGTGGGCACTTCCATCTGGATATAATTCGATTTCATTGCCACCGAATAATACTTTTGTGCCAACTGGTAAACCTTTTACCATCAATGCATCTGTAATCATGATTGTATAATCACGACCTTTTGCCATGAATAAATCATTTAATGCTGCTGGTGTTGAGTGATTACCGTCACAGATGACTTCACCAAATACATCTCTAAAACGCATTGCTGCGCCAACCAAGCCTGGTTTTCTGTGGTGGAATGGTGTCATACCATTAAAGATATGTGTCATAGATTTTGCACCATTGGCAACTGCCATACTTGCTTCCTCATAAGTTGCAGCTGAATGTCCAATGCTGACAACAACACCATTTTCTGCACAATATTTTGTAAGTTTAAAATCTTCGTCTTTTTCTGTAGCCATCGTAATGATCTTGATTAAGCCATGTGCAGCTTCCTGATAACGTTTGAATTGTTCAACATCTGGTTTTACGATACACTGCTCTGGCTGTGCTCCTTTATAAACCATATCCAGATATGGTCCTTCAAAATGAATACCAAGGATTTCTGCACCTTCATATCCTTCTTCTACGACTTTCGCAACATTTGCAACAGCCTTTGTCAATACTTCTTCTGTCTGTGTTATTGTTGTAGGACAGATTGCAGTTACGCCTTCTTCTGGAATATGTTTCATCCAGTTACGAAGACCTTCTTCTTCTGCATCATTTGTATCAAATCCATAAGCACCATGTGTATGAATGTCAATGAATCCTGGAACGATTCGTTTATCACCATAGTCTTTATCTGCAGTTTTTGCGCCATATGGTAAAATATTGGCAATTTTGCCATCCACAACTTCTACCTGTGCTTCTAAAAACTGTCCTAATACCCACACTCTCTTACTTTGAATAATCATCAAATTGACCTCCTTAGATGTTCCATCTGCTTTTATTATACTACCCATTTTCCTTTTTTTAAACGGCAACGCTTTCGTTTTATTAATATTTGCACTTTTTCTGTTAAATAATACAAATTTTTGCATTTCCAGACATATACAAATCATATCAGTGGACAAAACAGGCAGGAACCACTACAATATTCAAATAGAGGTGATATGAATGAAACAAGCAATTCAGATTAAAGAGAACATGTATTGGGTAGGTGTACATGATTTCAATTGCCGCCATTTTCATGGGGATATTTTTCCAATTGAGGAAGGAACTACATACAATGCCTATCTAATTGTAGATGAACAAATTACATTAATTGATACGGTAGAAGAAGAGTTTTTTGATATTATGATGGAACGCATTCGTTCTGTAATTGGTGATCAGCCAATTCATAATGTGATTTGCCAGCACGCAGAACCAGATCATTCTGGTGGTTTTGTGAAATTTATGCAGGCTTATCCTGATGCACATCCTTATGCATCAAATGCAGGTGTTGGCATTATGTTAAAACAATACTTCAAAGATTATGATTACCGCAAAGTAAAAACAGGTGATACTTTAAATATAGGGAAAAACACATTAACGTTTGTCGAGATGCCGTTAATTCACTGGCCGGATAATATGCTGACATATGTGGCACAGCAAAAAATCGTATTCAGCAACGATGCATTTGGCCAGCATATTTGCAGCTATGATATGTTTGATGATGCGCATGGTTTAGATAAATGCTTAGATAGAGCAAAAAATTATTATGCCAACATTGTCATGCCATATGGTACACAGGTGGCAAATAAGTTAAAACAAATCAAGGATATGAATCTTGAAATTGATATGATTGCCCCAGCGCATGGTGTGATCTGGAGAACGTATATTGAAGAAATGTTAGCCGCATATGAAGATTTCGCAACATTCAAAAGTAAAGATAAAGTTGTTATCGTTTATGAAAGTGTATGGAAACATACCCAGCAGATGGCAGAAGCACTGGCCGAAGGCATTGGTCGCAATGGTGTCTGTGTAAAAGTATTTAAATATTCTATGACATCTCCTGCTTTGGTTATGAAAGAGCTTATAGATGCGAAAGCCATTCTTGTAGGCAGTGGCTGCTATAACAACGTGATGGCGATTGATATCAGCGGTTTCCTTGAAAAATTAAAAAGCTGTAAAATCAAAGGCAAAAAAGCTCTTGGTTTTGGATCTTATGGATGGTTCAATGGCGTCACAAAAGAAATCAATGCACGTTTAGAAAGTGCTGGCTTCACATTATTAACAGATGATGTGTTATCTCAAAACTATACACCTAGTGAAGAAGATCTGGATAAATTAATGGATCTGGGAAAACAACTTGCAGAAAAAATTAAAACTATGTAAAAAAATCCTCATATTTTGAGGATTTTTATTTACGCTTCAATTGTTTCATGCCTTGTTTGATCATTTTCTTTTTATTGCGTTTCCCTTTCGCAAAGAATGTTCCAATAATAATCAATACAACACCACCTGCTGCACTTAGATAATATGGCATGGTATCATCTTCTTTTGTTGTTTCATTACTCCACATAGCAAGTTTCTTAGCTTTTGCTTCTTTTTCCAATTCTTTCAGTTCATCGGTATAAGCATAATCACCATAGATGTATTTGACTTCTGCCAATCCTTGCTTTACAAGTTCACGCTGAAGCAATTTGCCATCCGCATATACCCATGCAAGTACTCTGCCATATTTATCAGTTTCATCACTGCCATCATCAAATTCTAATTGAATCTTTTTGGCATTGGTCAGTGTATTACATACATATTCACTGGCTTCCTTACCAAAAGGTTCTTTTTCTTTTGTGTATTCTGGCGCATTAATTGCAAGAAAGCGTACAGTTTTATCTTTTCCATCAATTAGAAAATGTGCTGTATCACCATCCGTGCATTTACTTAGTTTCACATTCTTTTTACTGTTTGCCTCAATTGGTAACAGACACATCATCGCCATCATTACAATCAATAAGATTTTCTTTTTCATTCTATCAACTCCAGCATTATTATAACAAGCATCTTTATGATGACAAGTCTTGTTTTTTATGCTGATTTGTTCTTAAGAAAATTTTCCACAAAATCTTTTGGCGGCATTGCCTTTCCATAGTAATATCCCTGATAGATATCACAACCTAAAGAGGACAGGATATCCCGCTGTTCTTTGGTTTCCACAAATTCCGCAACAACATGATAATTTAGTTTCTTTGCCATATCAATTACACCCGTAATGATCTCTTTTGAACGATCATTATCAGAAATATTTTTGACCAGGCTGCCATCTAATTTTACTTCATCAAATGCGCTTTCCTGTAGATACATCATAGAGCTATGTCCCATGCCAAAATCATCCATACTCATGGCGATGCCTTTTGCACGCAATAACTGGATACGTTCAATAATGAGTGGAGATGTATTCAATAATGCACGTTCTGTGACTTCAAAGGTCAAGCATGTATTACGTATATCATATTTGCCGATAATATTTAACGCATCTTGCACAAAGCTTTCATTTTCCAGCTGTCTTGGAGAGATATTAATAGATATATCCATATGTTTACGGTATTGTTCCATCATCTGTACATCTTTACATGTTCGCTCAATGATATATAACCCCAGTTCATACAGGAAGCCATCTTCGTTGGCAAGTGCAATCAATAATGGTGGAGATATAAAGCCTGCGACTGGATGTTTCCAGCGTAATAATGCTTCTGCGCCAAATAACTGTTCATCATTTCCCATCTGTACTTGATAATACAATTGCAACTGGTTTCTTTGCATGGCATTGCGCAAATCGGAAGCAAGTGTTCTTGCGGCAAAGTGATGTTCATAGGAATCTGATAAAAAGCTTGGAATAATACCAACGGCTTCTCCCATTGCCATATCTGCTGTCATGGCTTTTGTGGAATTGATAAATTCTTTTGTTTGTTTTTCCTCACTGATTCTTACAAATGGAATATACATCAATACCCCTAATACAAGATTGAATAACTGTAAAATGCTGCCTCGAATAGAATCTGTCGCAATATAACCGCTCAAAAAGATTGGGACAGTCCACTTTACCGAATGTGATACAACCGGCACCAAACCAAAATACATTGCGAATGCACTACTTAACATTAAAATGATTGGTGTTAAAATAAAAGGTACCAGCATGATAGGATTAAAGATGACTGGGAAACCGAAAATAACGATTTCATTGATATTGAATAATACGGATAAACCAGTAACTTTCGCCAGTTTTCGATTATGACTTTTCTTTGAAACCAGAAGGATGGCAATAACCAGACATAATGCAGCACCACATCCTCCCACAAAGGCAAAGGTATCTAAAAATGATTTTGAGAATATTTCGGTTGGGATAGAACCTGACTGTAAAACTTCTTTATTAATGGCAATGACGGGTTCTAAAACACGTTGTGCAACGATTTCCATCGTATTGGTTCCATGGATACCAAAAAACCATAGGAAATGCACAAAGAAAACATAAAGCATTGCCCCACAAATTCCTTTTCCAACTTTATTAAACAATGTTAAAAAGAAATAGGAGCCAAAGTTTGTGATATTGATATCCCCAAGCAGCGCACGCATGATTCCTCCTAGGGAGGTAAATATTACCACACTGCATACAACAGGAAAAATCGCTTGAATTGATTTATTAAATAAATATTCTGCCCCGGCTGTATGTAATTTCTCCATCTTGCTTCCATATGCCATCCCTTTGCGAAACAATGTACAGGACAGCAAGGTAATCACCATAGAAGTAAATACCCACTCTGGATTAAATATAGATATGCCTTCCTTAAATCCACCACAGAATCCAGTATAAGAAACCAAAGCGGTGACAGGATAAAAAAACACATGGTCATCACCCGTCAATTTCCCAAATGAATAGGAAATATTGACAATCAATAATAATGCAATAGAACCTAACGTTACATTGTAAACAGTTGTTAATATATTGACGATTGCGCCATGATGAAAAGATCCAATGAAATCCAGATAAGCATCCAATGGAAAACTACTCAACAATAAAGAAAATGCACCCAAAATCAAAAATGGTATGGATTGCATCAGCCCATGTCGAATAGATAATATATATATCGAGTTTTTTAATCGTTTATCGCCTTTTAATCTTGTCATATTCATTAACCTCATTAGACAATACAATTTTATCACAAGCTTGTCATAATGAGAAGAAAACCGTCAATTTTTGGAAATTTTATTTTTTTAACATAATATAGTTATATACAAAAAAGCAGATATTCTTATATAGAATACCTGCATACGGCTTATTTCAAGAAACCGTCCACAATCTCTTTTTCCGCTTCATCACTGGTTAATCCAAGGGTCTGCAGCTTGATCAGCTGATCGCTGTTGATCTTTCCAATGGCTGCCTCATGAATGATTTGGGCATCCACATGGTTTGCGGCAATTTCTGGAATTGAACTGATTTTCGCTTGATCCATAATGATAGAATCACACTGAATATGTGCACGGGAACGATTATTTCCTACCGCAATAGGATGGAATACCTGTATAGATGTATCCTTGCCTACAGAGCGAGATACAATCTGTACAACACTGTCTTCTCCATTCAGGTTGACGGTAACATCACTATGTGCCTGCTGGTGTCCATGTGTCATCAGCTTTTCATTGATCACAAGCTTTGCACCTGGACCAAGATTGGCTTCTGTTTTACGCATAGTGGAATCCACGCCTTTGATCTGGCTCATATCCATCTGCGCAAACGAACCTTCCTCCATATCAATAATCGTCACTGGATTTAAAATACGTTCTCCACTGCCGCTTCCTTCTCCATAATGTTTTTCTACATATTTCACTTTCGCATTTTTACCGATATGGAAAGTATGAATACCATCATGCTGGGAAGTATCACAGCCATCATTGTGGATACCACAGCCTGCGATAATTTCCACATCTGCGCCTTCTTCAATATAGAAATCATTATAGACCATATCATTGATGCCACTTTCTGTTAAAATTACTGGAATATGCACACTTTCTCCAGAAGTGTGTGCCTTCACAATAATATCAATGCCGGGTTTATCTTCTTTTGTGACAATTTTTACATTTGGTGTAGAATGGCGTTCCACGCCTTCTCCATTTTTTCTAAGGTTAAAGGCACTGCCTGGCATAAAGCCACTGATATCCGCAATGCTTTTTAATAAATCTTTTTCCATCTGTTCCATTATGCTCACCTACTTTTTATAAGCACAGGAATCAAATTCATCCATCAATGATGGCAGAATTTCATCCTTACTGCCTTTCTTTTTAATACTTCCATTTTCAATAATTACGATTTCATCCGCCAGCTGCATGATGCGTTCCTGATGTGATATCAGAATGATAGATTGTTTACGTTCCTCTTGCAGACGCTGGAATGTTTCTACCAGTTTCGCAAAACTCCACAAATCAATGCCGGCTTCTGGTTCATCAAATATAGAAAGCTTTAAATCACGAGCCAGTAAGCTTGCGATTTCAATACGTTTTACTTCCCCACCTGATAAAGAACCATCGACATCACGATCGATATAATCATTTGCACATAACCCTACAGCACTTAAAATCTCACAGCATTCCTCCTTGCTCATGTTGTGACCATTAGCAAGTGTTAATAAACGCTGTACACTCATACCTTTAAAACGTGGTGGTTGCTGGAAAGCATATCCAATATGTAGTTTTGCACGTTCATCAATGCGCATATTGGTAATATCCACTCCATCAAACAAAATCTTTCCGGATGTAGGAAATTCAATTCCCATAATCAAACGGGCAAGTGTGGATTTACCTCCACCATTTGGTCCGGTGATTACCGTAAAACGATCATCCGCTATCGTTAGATTTATATCATTTACAATCTTTTTTCCATCTACTTCAAAACACAGATGTTGTAATTCAAGCATATGTTTCTCTCCTCTTTTTTATTCTCAACGTTTATTATTTTAGCACATTTTGTAAGAGTTATATAATCTTTTGCGTCATAATTCTTATAATTCGTATAATTTACTTAAAAACTTAGCCAAATTGCCCTATTTGTATATTGTGTAACGCTTACATCGACCATAAGATAAAGATATAGAATACATAAATGGAGGTGTGATTATGGAACTATTTGATTTAAGTGGTAAAATTGCTGTTATTACTGGTGCAAGTGCAGGTCTTGGTAAAGATGCCGCTCTTGCGTATGCAAAAGCTGGCGCAGATGTCGCATTGCTTGCGCGAAGAAAAGAAAAATTAGAGGAAGTAAAAGCTGAAATCGAAGCACTGGGCAGACGTGCTTTGGCCGTTTCCTGTGATGTCAGTAATGAAGAAAGTGTAAAACAAGCCATGCAAGAAGTATTGGATACCTATGGCACCATTGATATTTTGTTAAATGATGCTGGTGTAGCCGTACGTGGTGGTGTACATGAAATGTCAGTAGCCGATTGGGATAAATCATTTAATGTCAATGTAAAAGGCATCTTCCTGGCTTGTAAATATGCCCTCCCAACCATGATGAAAAACCATTATGGAAAGATTGTGAACATGGCCAGTGTCAACGCTGTTGTCGCAGATAAAAACGACATGTTTATCCGCCATTCCTATAATGCAAGTAAAGCCGCTGTAAAAGGATTAACCATTGGTATGGCTTGCAGCTATGGCCAATATGGTATTACCGTAAACGCTATTGGTCCAGGCTTATTTGAATCTGAAATGACAGAGAATACTTTATTTAAATCTGAGGAATTCTTAAAGAGCTATTCCTATCAGGTACCAGCAAGTCGTCCAGGTGCAAAAGGGGAATTGAATGGAACAATTATATATCTATCATCTGATGCATCCAGTTATGTGCAGGGACAGTTGATTCTGGTAGATGGAGGTTTCTCATTAGTATAAAAGAAAGACACCCGCAAAAAGGTGTCTTTTCATTTGTTAATTTTTCAAGCTTTGAATTGGCGCAGGAATTTTTCCTTTACGATGAATCATAACAGAACAATCTGTCTGATTGATATTCATGACAGGACCACTTCCTAATAAACCACCAAATTCTAATTCATCGCCAACCTGTTTTCCGATTGCCGGAATCACACGTACAGCGGTTGTTTTTGAGTTAACCATACCAATCGCTGCCTCATCCGCAATGATACCAGAAATAATTTCTGGTTTGGTTTCTCCAGGAATGACAATCATATCCAGACCTACAGAACATACAGCAGTCATTGCTTCCAGTTTTTCCATACATAAGGTACCTTTTCTGGCAGCAGCAATCATTCCAGCATCTTCACTGACAGGAATAAATGCACCAGATAAACCACCAACAGTGCTACTAGCCATGACACCGCCTTTTTTCACTGCATCATTCAGCATTGCCAAACACGCTGTTGTACCATAAGCACCACAGCCTTCAAGTCCCATTTCTTCAAGGATATAAGCAACACTGTCACCGATGGCAGGTGTTGGCGCCAAAGACAAGTCAACGATACCAAAAGGTACGCCTAAACGTTCACTGGCAAGAGATCCTACCAACTGTCCCATACGGGTAATCTTAAATGCGGTTTTCTTGATGATATCCGCAATTTCATTCATTGGAATATCCTTAGGTGCTTTAGCAAGTGCTGCACGAACAACACCAGGTCCACTGACACCAACATTGATCACACAGTCAGCTTCCCCTACGCCATGGAATGCACCTGCCATAAATGGATTGTCTTCTGGTGCGTTACAGAACACTACTAATTTTGCAGCACCCAGACAGTTATCATCTTTAGTAAGCTCTGCAGCTTCTTTTACCATTCTTCCCATTAATTCTACCGCATTCATATTGATACCTGCTTTTGTAGAACCAATATTGACAGAAGCACATACATGTTCTGTCTGTGCTAAAGCTCTTGGAATACTTTCCATCAATTCACGATCTCCTGCAGCACAGCCTTTCTGTACAAGGGCAGAATATCCACCAATGAAGTTTACACCAACAGCCTGTGCACAACGCTCTAAAGTAAGCGCATATTTCACAGGGTCACCGCCACTCACTGCCACCAACATGGCAATCGGCGTAACACTAATACGTTTGTTGATGATAGGAATACCATATTCTCTTGAGATATCATCACCGGTTTTTACCAGGTCTTTCGCAAGACGGGTAATCTTGTTATAGATTTTCTCACAGGATTTATCGATATCACTATCTGCGCAATCCAATAAAGAAATACCCATGGTAATCGTACGTACATCCAGGTATTCTTCATCAATCATTTTTATTGTTTCTAATACTTCATGTGCACTAATCATAACGCCACGCTCCTATATCTTGTGCATGGCATTGAAAATATCTTCATGCATTACATGAATGATCATGCCAAACTCTTTGCCTTTTTCTTCCATATGTGCTGCAAAATCAGCAAGGGAAGTATTACCATTGGTAATATCGATCAACATGATCATTGCGAACATATCCTGTAGTAATGACTGTGATACTTCAATCACATTCATATTTGCCTTTTCACATTCGGTACTGACCTTAGCCAGGATCCCTACCATATCTTTTCCAATTACACTTACAACTGCTCTCATTCTCTTTCCTCCTGTTCAGATTAAGTAATATTATACTGTATAACAAAAAAAAGTACAATCCCTATATTCCAATAATTGCATACATTTGTGCACGAATTGCGTACATCTGTATCCTAATGGTTATAAGGATTGCCCTTTTCCTTATATGTACTAATGAAATACTTCCTTCATCACTGCGAATTCCTGTAACTCAAATGGCTCCCATGTATTCTGAATGCCCTCCAAATTACAATCGAATTCCGCTTCCTGATAAGGTGCTTCTTGCACTTTTTTCAGTTGCGTTAACAATATTCCTGTATCTTCTTTACTCAATGTCACATGTTTTACACCAGCTACCATATTCTTGTCATCAATCAAATAGATGGAGCATGGCATACATTCTTTTTCAAATATCAAAGAAGGCTCCTCATGTTCATGAATATTGAAAATAAAATCACTGGTATCAATTGCGTCCAATACGGTAATCAAAAACATGGGAATATCATATTTTACCACCAGATCAATCTCTAATTCATTACGACGAAGTGCTGTCTTTTCAAAATCTGTCCATTCCTGGTCCTTGATAACGAACACAAATTCGCCATCCACAAAATCCATAATCGTTCCATCTGCCTCAATTTCTACAGGAAACTTTTCATTCACTTCTGCTTTCATTCTTATCACCACTTTTTATTATATCATCCTCAGGCTTTTCATGCACCGGAATCTTCACATAAAAGCTAAATCGTTTTCCAATGGACTCCGCCCGGATACTACCTTTCATCATATCGATAATCTGTTTTGCGATTCCAAGTCCCATCGCATGTCCTTTAGAAGCATCATTGACTTCCTCTAAGCGATAAAAGTTATGGAACATATGAGCAATCACATCACTTTGAAAATGCGGTCCATCCACCTGCATATGCACAAAATAATCATGATTTCTTTGACGCAGGGAAATATCTATCACTTCCCCTTTGTTTCCTACATAGATCATCGTATTGATCAAATCCCGCATAACGCGGGCTACCTTCGCACTGTCCGCATACAAAGACAAATGCGAATCCTGAACCAGACGGATCTGCATTGCTTTATCCTCTGCCATATAGTAGCACTCATCAATCACCTGTTCCATCATACGATCCATAAACATTTCCTCAGGTGTCCATTTCGCATACTGAAGATTAAAACGTGTAATATCAAAAAACTCATTCATCATATCTTCCAAAAGCAGACTCTCATCTAATACATGAACGATATAATCCATCTTTACTTCACTGCTGATGCGCTGTTCACTCTCTAAAAAATCCAGATACATCATAATCTTCGCAAGTGGCATACGGATATCCTGTGCCAACAGATAAATTAAATCTTTTTTCTTTTCTTCATCATTCTTAGCGGATTTCAAATATGCCTGATATTCATCCACTACTTTCATAAGTGCTCCCTGTGCCTTTCGCATTTCTTTAGGAAATACGACTTTATTACGTTGTTTACGCATGATATCATCCATACCATCCATTAATGTCCGCATAGAAAGCGTTAAATCTTTACACAGGAAATATACAAGGATGAAACAGAAACAAGCAACAATAAAAGGCAGGAATATCTTAAACAGCTTACTAAAGGTTTCAAATGGATTTCCATTGATCAACTGTAATACATCAATGATCAGTCCATTTAAAACATCATCAAACATATAGACAATAAATAATCCCAGCATCACAAAAATCAACAGTATCAACATATAACGTAAAAACAGTTTCCATTTCACAGGGTTCAGATATTTTTTCATAACTTGCCCCCCAGTTTCTTCCATAAATGGATGGTAAACACAATTTGTTTACCTTCTTTATGTGCATCAATGCTTCCATGATGAAGCTCCACAATTTCCTTTGCGATTGCAAGCCCTAATCCCGCTCCGCCGCTGCTGCTTGTTCTTGCGGTAGAAGCACGATAAAACTTCTCAAATAAATGGGATACTGCCTCTTCATCTATCTCTTCACCATCATTACGATATTCTAAAGTAATCTGTGATTCATCCTCCCTGCAATGAATATATATAATGGAATCAGAATCACTATATGTAATCGCATTACGCATTAAATTATCCAATAAACGCTGCAGCTTGTCATAATCCGCTTCAATTTCCAGCATCTCTGGAATATCCACCTGTGCTTTGATGCCACGCTTTTCCATCAATGGATAAAATCCATTCACCTGTTGTTTGATCAATGCACAAATATCCAAAGGCGATGCATCTAACATACTCACTTTATCATCATATCGAAGGATTTCTTCAAATTCTTCAATCAATTCATCTAATCGATGTGCCTTTTCATTTGCGATGGAAAGACTTTTTTCCATCTGTTCCCCGTCTACATGATGATCCAGTATATGATTAATATATCCAATCATACTTGTTAAAGGCGTCTTTAGATCATGTGCCAGATACATCAACAATTCATTTTTATGTTCTTTTTCCTGTATGGATAATTGTTTACTTTCATTTCGTTTCGCAATCATATCCTCTACTTTATCCTTCGCAATCTGAAACTCTGGCAGCAAGCGAAAGAAAAATGGCACCTTATCTACTGTATTACCTTCCAACACAGATACTAAAATGTTCATATTGCGGTAAAACAGCCCGATAAAGACGTATAAAAACAAAACATAAGCCAATACATACAAAAACAAATTGACCTCCCAGGCATGCTGTAAATAGAACATCAGGAAGTCTGATGTCGTAAGTGCCCCCTGATTGCCATAATACCCTGCACTATAGCTTAAAATGGCAATCAGTATCGAAACAGCACCAAGCACCACAAAACTACAACAAAGAAAAAGGACGGTCAGCCTTTTTCTTAACTTTCGATACGTATTATTCTTCAATTTTATACCCTACGCCCCATACCGTTTTAATAAACTTCGGATTTCTAGGCGGCTCATGCATCTTTTCACGTAATCGACGAATATGTACCATGACCGTATTATTGCTGTCAAAATACTTCTCTTTCCAAACAGCCTCAAATAATTCTTCACTCGGTACCACTTTTCCTCTATTCTTACACAAATACCATAGAATTGAAAATTCTATCGGTGTTAATGAAATCGGCTTATCATACAGCGTACACTGATGAGAATCATTATCAATCACCAAACCTTTAAAATCAATAATGTTCACATTCTCATTCTGTGCCTGATTATACTTCTGTGAACGGCGCAGCTGTGCCTTTACCCTTGCGACCATTTCCAAAGGATTAAACGGCTTTGTGATATAATCATCCGCACCTAAAGACAATCCCTGTATCTTATCCATGTCTTCCACTTTCGCTGTCAGCATGATAACAGGAAACGTATATTTTTCACGAATCCATTTACAAATCTCAAAGCCATTGATCTTCGGCATCATGATATCTAGCATTGCTAAATCCACACGTTGATGCTTTAAATACTCTAATGCTTTTTCACTATCATAAAACGTAACGACCTGGTAGCCTTCATTTCCTAAATATAACGTAACCAGATCGGCAATTTCTTTTTCATCATCCAAAACTAAAATTGTCGTAGCCATCTAATCCCTCCAAACCTTATTCTTCTTTATTATAACAAATTCCCTAATACATGTCCTACATTAATCCAAAAGTAAGAAAAATTTAAGGAGCGTATCTTTCTTGTATTGACACCACTTCATTCAAGGGGTACACTTTTTATACGAAACAGAAAGGATACATATACAAATGAAAATACATAAAAAGCGATGGTATGTGGTGCTTGTCATTATCATTGCCTTACTCATAGGCGATATCAGCTTCTTTATTATGGGAAAATTCTTCCCAAATAAACTCAACGAAGGAAATACACAATTACCAACACCAAGTGAACAACTCATCACAACCCAAAATAATATCAAACAGGGAATCAAAGATATTAAACTAAACAGTCCCTATGCCATATTGATTGATTTAGAAGATCAAAGCATCTTATATGAAAAAAATGCCAATAAAAAAATCTATCCGGCTTCATTAACCAAAGTAATGAGTTGTGTAGTAGCACTTGATCATATCAATGATTTAAATCAAAAAGTAACCGTCACAGAAAAAGACTTAGAAGGCTTAGCAGAAGCTAACGCAAGTGTTGCTGGCTTACAGCCAGGTGATAAAGTCACCTATGAAGATCTCTTATATGCCCTTGTCCTTCCAAGTGGTGCCGATGCAGCCAATGTTCTAGCAAACAACCTGTGTGGCGATATGAAATCCTTCGTACAAGAAATGAATAACAAAGCAAAAGCCTATGGCATGATCAATACCCACTTCATGAATGCCACTGGCTTACATGATGATAACCACTACACAACTATGCATGACCTCAAGCAAATGATGAAACACGCATGGATCAATACAGCATTCCAACAAGTTCTCACAACAACCAAGTATGAAATACCATCAATCCAATTAAAATTCAAAAGTACATTATTACTCTATGGTGATTCCTTATCCTTTGATGGAGGAAAAATCATCGGAGGAAAAAGCGGTTATACACTAGAAGCAGAATGTTGTCTTGTCAGTGTAGCGAAAATGAAAGATGGACACTTATATATGTTTATATCAGCCAAAGCTCCAGGAGAACCACTAAGTGATCACAAGCATATTGATGATGCCAAGCATATGTATGAACAAGTATCAAAATCAAAGTAAAAGGAACGCATTCCGCGTTCCTTTAATTTTGATTTTTACAATGTTTTGCGTATACCAGAATCATCAATCCAGAGAATGCAAACAACGCTACATAGAATCCTAACATTGTTGTATCACCTGTAACAACGGATTTCACTGTTGTTTTATCACCCTTCACAGTTTCAATCATACCATGTGTGATTGTATCTCTATGAATAACCAATTGATTTGTGATAATAAATTGATTCTGATTCTTTTCACTTTTCATTCGATAATTATCTGGAATTTCAATTTCTTGAACATCCCAATTTACATCTTTTGATAAATCATTCCAAGCATATGACCAGTTATTGATATCACTTAATGTCACTGTTTCATTCAATTCACCGTTTCCATATAACCCAACCTGAATAGATTCAGGGCGTGTTTTATCACGATTATTGTTGTCTTTCCAGATTTTCACTACAGATATATCATAGCTTTCTTGTGGATAAGTTACTCCATTTTTAGGATAAGTCGTAACTTGATAATTTACATTACCATCTTTGTCTACATTTGGCATTTGTACATAAAATGGTGTAGAAGTAACTGTATAGTTACTTGCATCTCTTTGATTCTGTACTACTAAATAAATACCATCATTGATATTTGAAAATACTGCTTTTCCATTTTGATCTGTTACAGTTGCAGCTAAAGGCTGTATAGAATGTCCCGCGATAAAGTTCTCACAAAGACGAGCACTTTCTTCCGCATCACCAGATGATATCAAGTTATCTAAATCTAGCTCAAAATCTTTAAAAGTATCATCCAAAACAATATGTGTTCTAGAGTTATCAGTAAATTCCGCAACCTTATAAAGTTGAACATCAATATCAGCTAACAACTCTCCTTCATGAGTTTTATCAACTATTGTAATTGAACCATTCTCAGCAGCTTTAACTGGCAATGCAAATACAGTAAGGAACATGAATGCAACCGCTAATAATCTTGTTATACTATTTAGTTTCTTCATTTTGTAGTCCTTCCTTTCTTTTGCTTTCTTTTTTCTTCTTTTTGAAGATGATAAAGCCTACAATGCCAACTATAGCAAAGCCACTGACAATTACCATCCATAACCAGTCATTCTTATGTTTAGTATAAAGTGAAGTATATTCCTCTGATGTAAAATCAAAATTAGGATCATATTCACCACGAACAAGTAACCTATGCGTATTGATACCATATGGTGTACATGTAATTAACGTTACATATGTTTTATCTTTCTGAATCAGTAAATCTTCTGTTTCTTCAGGTAAAACAACTTTTCTTTGATTTATCTTATATGCAAATACCTGATCCATCGTATGAACAAAGAAAACATCTCCGCTTTTTAAATCTTCTATTCTTGTAAATAATTCTTGCGAAGGTAAGCCAGTATGTGCAGAAAGTAAAGCATGAGAACTTTCTCCAGCAACAGGTAATGATGAATTTTCTATTAGGCCTACACCTTTATTCAAAACATCATCACTGGTTCCATAATAAATCGGAAGATATATATCAGCTTTTGGAATCTCAATATATCCAATCATTGCACCTGGTTGAACCATGAAAAAATCTTTAAATTCATCCATGGATTTTCTAGATATATTCTTTCCACTAAAAGGATCAGCAGGAAATGCTCCAGGTAATGAATTATTATAATCGTAGGCTTGTTTCATTATTTTATCAATTTCCTCTTTATCATAATTTTCAACTTTACTGGTATAATCACCAATTGTTGAAATGGCAAATTGGTTATTAATAAAATTTGCTAAACTAGGATAGACCATTAAGCCTATTCCAGAAATCATAATTAAAATGATAAGTCCCATTATTATACGTCTTTTCATTCCAGCACACTCCCATATACTATTGCTATATAAGCCGATGATTACTCATCGGCTCGTATAAGCATTATATCATAATTTTACGCTTTTTTACTTTTCTTTGAGTAAACTACTAGCATTACACCAGCTAATGCGATTAATGCAGCACCACCAATCATGAAGATTGTTGTACCCATACCACCAGTTTCTGGTAAGTTAATCCCTTTATAGTTATAAATAGTGAAAGAAATAGTACCATCTTTTACTACTGGATTAGTCGTGATTTCTTCATCAATATTAACAATTGAGACTATGCAATTACCTTTATTCTTTGAGTCTTCTTGAATATCAATTGTGATAGGCCCAGTCAATAATGCGTATTCTGTACTTGGAGCATGTATTTCTTCAATTGTATATGTTCCTGCAGCTAAACCTGTAAAAGAGATTTTACCATTTTCATCAGATTTTACTTCTTTTACTAGCTTACCGTCACTATTTTTAATTTCAAACACAGCATCTTTTAATAATCTATCATGATTACTACCATCAGCTTTTAGTAAGTCAAGAGCATAAGTATAAGTTTCTGTCTCATCTTTAATTCCTGAATCAGTTCCATCTGGTTTAGTTGTATAGTGTAATTCTGCAGTATTAGTTTCTGGATTATAAGCCACAGCATTTTCATTAATGTTAGCCAAATAATCAATTTTAACATCAACACCTAATTGAGCATCTTTACGTAACTCATCGTAGTTAAAATCAAAAGTTGTATAAGTAACATTTGCGCCATCAACTACTTTAGATTCACTAGTAAAACCACCATCTTTCAAATATGTTGGATTTACTACAACACCATTTTTAATAACCATGATTTCGCCAACTTTAACATTAATAGAAGTTTTATCTAACGTTAAACCATCTGACATTGTATCGGTAATTTTATAAATAATATTTTTATAGTTTGCTGCATATGTTGGAACTGTAGAATCTATTGTAAATTTATGAGGAATATTTAATTCACCAATATTATAATCAGCATTTTCAACTTTTTTTGTAATATTTAACTCTGAATCTTTTGGATAAATATTCACTTCTTTATTCTTTGTGACGTTGATAAGCATCGCAAGTGATGGAACTCGCCCACTATTAGAAGTGCTAGTAATAGTCTCGGTATTCTCTAGAACTAAATAATATCCTTGATCAATAGAAGATCCTTTTGCATCATCACTTACTCCAGCTAATGTAGAAGGAGTAATCTTCATCGTATAAATATAATCATAAAGTTTTTGTGTAAATAATTGCATTTTAGGATCTTGATTATAGTTTTTTACATCATTTTTTAACAATTGATCAGCTGATGCTAATACTTCTGTACCTAACATAATACCCTTATCTGCATCAAAAGTATATCCACCATGTGTTCCATCAAAGAAATTAGTAAAATCACTATTAATTGTATAAACAGCAATATCTTCACTACCTATTGTCTTTGTTTTTGCATCAAGAACTTTATAAACATCATATGATGCTCCTTCGCGATGAATCGCTATAGTTCCTTTTTCTGTTTTTGATTCAGCGGCAAACGCCGTTGAAACTGTTGTCATCATCATTGCTGCCGCAACGAATAACATACTTAATTTTTTAAATACTTTCATTTTGTTTTCCTCTCTTTCCTAATTTGTACTTTTTTCTTTATTCTTTTTACGCTTGACTTCATATATTGCATACATTGCAAGTCCAGTACAAGCGAGTAAGAATCCTAGTTTCTGATACCTATCATTAGGTGTTCCTCCTGTTTCTGGGACATCTATATTTGGTGTATTTTCTACAGCAAATTTCAATTGAATTTTACTGGTATCAGCTTCCGTTAAATCTAATTTTACTCTATTCATATTTTCATTAGGGACTTTACTATTTCCCATCAATTGATAATAACTATTACTTGGTTCATAATCTATATGAACATAAATATATTTATTGTCAACCACAAAGCCAGATGGAGCATTAGTTTCTTCAAATACATAATCTCCATACGGCATATCAACAATTTTTATCAATCCTTGTCTATCGCCTGTTGTTGGTGTAACTAAATCAACTTCACCTGAGTCGCTTAATTGATATCCACCATTTATTTCATTAAATTTAAGCGGTGCCCCATTCTGTATATCACTATATTTGTATACATTAAATGTTGCATTACCTAAATAATTACTATTTCCTGTTGAACTTTTCTTTTGAATTGTTAAATCTACAGGCTTTAATATATTTTTAACTGTAATAGTACCAGACAATATTCCATCGTTATTATTATATTGAGTATTAAAATTATCTAATGAATTAATTTCCTCAATAGAATAAGTATAACTATAGTTTTTGCCATTTTTAAATTCACTCACAAGTAAATTTTCAAAAGTATGTGTCCACCCATTTTCCTTATTTAAAGTGATTGAATCTCCATAATTGACTATTTCACCTTCAGTTTCTGTGGTAAAATCATTAGATTTTTCGTATACTAATTTTATATCATTTTTCCCTAATATAGTTGCGGCTGGATCCTCATTTTCATAGTATATTTTAACAGTGATATCAGAATTAATATCAGCAAGATTCAAATTGATTCCGTTATATTTATTATTGTTGTATGGAGATTCCTTAAAGCCATCATGATTAAAAGTGAAATTTGTATCTCCCACAACTACTACATCATCTAAATAATAACGGTTTATTTCATCCTTTAGATGACTAGTAGATGAATTAAGGGTTGCACCTTTTTTTATTGGAGGTGTTTCGGTATTCAAATCCTTAATCAATTGATTTTTGTAATATACTTTGTATTTAATCTTATAACCTTCTCTAATTGATGAATGTTGTTTTAATTGCACTTGAATAGGTTTTTTATGGCTTTCATCTAACGCTGTATTACCATCTGTATCAAACCATTCTTTATTTACTTTAACACTTGTTTTTCTAGTATTCTTGAAAGTTAAAGCTTCTGAACCTTGTGATAAATCAATTTGATCAGTACATTCTACGTTTCTATAGTAGCCTGTTACTTCAGCTTTTAATTGTCCATAACCTACATCACTACTATTTTTTATTACATCCACTAAGATGTAAAAGCTTTGTGAATTTTCTTCATATTCATTTGTATTTTGATATACCTCGGATACCTTATATTTATATATACCTTCTTTGGTATATAAATTCATATCAAAATTTATATTACCTACTTCATCACTCTTTACTGTTTTGGAGGATACATTAGTTGAAGCTCCATCTGGGCTACATATAGTCTCTAATTTAAAATAAAATGTTTCATCATCATTTGGCATTCTACCATCTACTAATTTATTAAAGCCAAAACTTAAATCTGTTTTGAATGGCCACATATGACCTTCTGCAGTGGAGCTTACTTGTTTCGCTATAATGGAACCGTTGTAATCTCCACTTCTTATATCAACATTAGCCTTTGGTGCTACCAAATGACCAACAAGTTTATTTAATCCACTTGTCTCTCCAGCTTTATTAAACCCAATTTTAATTTGTTGAGCATTTGGCATAAAATATGCAATATTTATACCCTTTTCTACTTCTGAACTAGCAAATTGATATGCGCCAATATCTGTTACTGCTTCTGTACTCCCTAGTGCATCGCTTTTACTTTTGAAAATATAAGGCATATGCAGGCCACCATAAGCCGCCTCTGAAGTTGTATAATCATCAGGCACATTAATAAATGTGGTAGTTTGAGTGGCTTCATTTAAACTTTCATAATCATAGATGATAGCATCTATTTTTTCAAATGCCCCTTTATCAAAAACGTAATTATATCCTAATTTGATTTTAAGAACAGTCTTAAATTGTTCTTCATTACTTGAAACAACTTCATAACTATCGCTTTTTTTCCCAACTACTAAATCATCAGCATTAATGTTCACTTTTTCAACAAACTTGCCATTTGTATCGTAACCTTCAAATTTAGCTAACTGACTTAATTGAGAATCAATTTCGGCTTCGGCTTTGTCAAAATCAACATAATTATCACTGTAATAATAATTGTAATAATTTTTGTCATCAATATCTTGTATAGTATACTTAGATGTGCCATTCGTCTTTCCTACAAAAAATGGAACATTTGAATCCGTCTGAATAGTATTTACAATATTCGCATTACCTTTTATATATGTTGGAGCATTGTGTAGACTATCAACTCTAGTAGTGGTCCCACCAATATTTAATTTTCCATCCCCAATAGCTGCCTCACCATTACCATTTGCCGATTGTTTAGTTGCCTCACCACCTACAATCATTGGTCCTACAACGTGTGTTCCATAGTAATAATTAAACGTAAATACGTTATAATTACCTAGAATGTAGAATAAATTGTACTGTTCACCAAAATCTCCAAATTTATATTCTTGGTTATGATCCCTATTTTCATCAGTTCTCCACACCTTGTAATTATCAGGATAATTACCTACAGATGTATCAGGATCGTCTCCACTATTATCATAAGATGTTGATCTCGCTGATCTATATTGTAGCTTAGATTTAACGCTTGGTTTCACACTAGATTCAAACTTGATCTTGCTTTGATCAATTGCTACGACTTCATCATTTGATGTAAATGTTACTTGATAGTAGTATTTCTTGCCTGTTATCTGATCTAAGATTTCTGTAATGATGTTGTTTTCTTTGTCAGCTGATTCTGTTACTCGTTCAGCTTTCATCACTACATTATCTGGAATATCTCTTTGTGTAACGCTTGCTTTGATTTTTACTGTATCATCTTCCCAAGTGAATTCTCTTGGTGCGTAAATGGCATTTACGTTTTCTTGAGCGTTCATACTGTTTTCAACTGGTTTGAAATTTGGATTTGTATAAGTGTAAGTTGCGGTTTCTGTAATCCAGTAATCTGTTTCAATTTTGAATGTTGCTTCATTTAGGAATTTTCTTTCCTGTTCATTTTCTTTAACATCCGCAATCTTTGCATGTGTATTGTATTTAATCATCATGTTACTGAATGTTTTTGTTTTATCTGTGAACATGATTTTGAAGTGTGTAAACTGTGCTGCATCTTCTTTATTCATTGTGAACAATCCATCACTAGGATTTGTATAATACAATTCATAATCAGTACCTTCTACCAATTCAATCTGTTTCCCACCTGTGTGATCAACGATTTGAAGATTTAGTGTATCAGGTGTTGCATACAGGTTATCCTGCATCGTATTTTCATAATCGTTATACAGCAACATGTTTTCATCTGTTGTTTCAATGGTGCTGCTCCATGGGATCAGTAATTCACCATCTTCTGTACTTTGAATGTTTTCTTCATCACATAACTGTATAACTTTTGCAGGCGCATTTGTTTCATCATTGGCAAATAAGCTTGTCAAATCAAACAATGAAACAACCATCAGTAAAGCCAGCATTAATTTCCCTAACCGTCTGCCAATGCGATAAACCTGATCCATAGCCTAACCACCTTTCTTGTAAATAAATCTGTGAGTAAATCCCTCTTTTTTGTTGTCTTTCTGAATACGATTACATTTTAATACATGGTATAGACCAAGTCAATGGTATAGACCAAAATTGCTCAATTTTCAGATTTTTGCGTTTTTAACCCCTGATTTTAAGCCATATTATCGAAATATTTCTGAATTTTAAAAAAAATTCATATTTTGGTATATACCATGACAAATTTGTGATATAATAATTGGCCATTTATGGAAAATACTGGAAAAACATAGAAAAATCGCCCCTTATAGCGTATAAAATACGTATTTCAAGGGACGATGAGTATGTAATATTTGAAATTTGTTTAAAAATTATGCTTGACATTGTTTTTTTATTTTATTTTACCTCAAGAAACTGCCCAGTAATAGACTGTTCACAGGCACAAACATCCTGTATCTGACCACATACAAGGACTTGTCCTCCTTCATTTCCACCTTGTGGGCCCAGATCTGCGATCCAGTCAGCTTCCCTGATTACCTGCAGGTTGTGTTCTACCACAATGAGTGTATTGCCTGCTTCTTTCATTTTTGTCAACATGTCGAGGAAGCGGTTTACATCTTGGGGATGTAAACCAATGGTAGGTTCATCAAGTAAGTACAGACGTTTTTTACCACGGGTATCTAAGATTTCTTTGACGAACTGAAGGCGTTGTAATTCTCCGGATGATAAGGAAGTCATCGGCTGATGTAGCATAAGATAGCCAAGTCCTGCTTCTTTCATTAAGGAGAATATCTTATAGAGCTTGCGATTGTCTTTGAATAACAGGAAGGCTTCTTCCACGGATTGTTTCAACAGCTCGTGGATGGAATATCCTTTGTATTTGATTTGGAGGACTTCTTTTTCAAACTGGGCACCATGACACAGTGGACATACGATTTCAATATCTTCAAAAAACAAGAGATTGCTTTTGATGGTTCCCATACCTTCACAACGCTCACATCTTCCACCTTTTGAGTTAAAGGAGAAAGTGGAAGAAGTAAAGCCTTTGGCTTTGGCAAGGGGCTGTGAAGCGTATAGCTTGCGTATTTCATCATAAGCATGAATATACGTTGCCACATTGCTGCGTTTCATCGTGGTGATGGCCTGTTGTCTTATCTGTATGATCTGATCAAAGCCATATTCTTTTTGAAGGCGTTCTTTTTGTTTGGCTAATTCATCAAAGACCAGTGTGCTTTTTCCTGATCCACTGACACCTGTGACAACATTGAATGCCTGTAAAGCGAAACATGCGTCTACATGTTTTAAATTATGGGCACAGGCATCTTTGATCCACATAAATTTATCCGGGCGCTTTTTTTCTTTGTTACTGATATCTTCTTGCATATATTGTTTGATGATACTGTCTGGATGCTGCATGATTTCTTCATAGGTACCTCTGGCAATGATGCTTCCCCCATAGTTTCCTGCCTGTGGACCTACTTCTATTATATAGTCACTTTCTTTTAATACATCAACATCATGTTCAATCACTAACATCGTATTACCTTTATCACGCATGGCTTTTAAGATATCAATGACACCCTGGCTGTCTTGTGGATGAAGTCCACGTGTTGGCTCATCTAATACATACAGAATACCGGTTAGCTCACTGTCTAATGCGGCGGCTAGCTGCATGCGTTGTGCTTCTCCTCCGGATAAGGTAGATGTCTGTCTTTCCAGCTGAAGATATCCCAAACCGACTTTCTGTAGACGATTGATCTTGGTTTTTAAATCCAACAGATATACATCCACCTGTTGTTTTTCATCTGGTGATAAACTATCTTCTAACTCTATGACCCAGCTGGCTAATTCTTCCAGAGTTAAACGTGTTAATGAGGTAATTGTTGCATCATGTACGATTGCTTCTCTTGCGTATTTTTGTAATTTATCCCCACCACAATCAGGGCAGGTTTTGGTATAGATATATGGCTCCAGCTGTTTTTTGATTCCTTTAGCTTCCGCTATTTTTTTATGAATGGATGGAAATAGGCCTTCCATTTTGCCCTCCATGGTATTTTTAGGTGGCTTGATATCAGGAAATGCCTGTTTTACTTTTTCATCTTCTACTCCATAAAACAACATGCGTTTTTGTATATATGACCACATGTTTAAAGGAAGCGGTGTAACATCTTCGATATGATAATAAGCAAACATCTTTTTTAATATTTCTATCATATAATCCAGATAACGATGCTCCCATATGGCGATAGCTCCTTGTTTCAGAGTTTTGGTTTCATCGATCAGTTTTGTTTCATCTATGGCATAAACATAGCCTAGTCCATGACATGTTTCACATGCGCCCTCTCTTGTATGGAAGGAAAAATGAGAACGTGTCAGTTTATCAATTTTATGACCACATGCTTCACAATAGATAGATACATGAAATTCTTCACCGTCTTTTTCACATTCTTCTCTGCATGCCATCTGTGCGATTCGCTGATGACATACCGGACATTCTCTGATGGATAATTTTTCATAGATCATACGCAAATCGGTATAGATATTGGTAATAGTCCCCAAAGAGGAACGTGGTTGATTGGCATAGGCCTTTGCTTTGATCAATAATGCTGGTGATACGTTACGGATTTCTTCTACATCTGGTTTTTGTATGCCCTGCATCCCCATTGCTTCCAGATATTGTCGCTGGCATTCCTGAAACAATACATCGATTGCCAAAGTGGATTTCCCAGATCCACTGACGCCGCATAATACACAAAGACTTTGCTTTGGAATACGGATATTGACATGTTTCAAGTTCCCCTGATTTGCATTTTTAATTAATATATCCAGCATATGCTTCTCCTTTTTCTTTTTTTATTATTTTAATTTCATATGTACGTAATAGTTTTTCAGGCGTTCTTTATTATCTTCAAAATGTCTGGAAAATAACATCATATAGATACAGTCTGATACATACAGCATACTGGTACGGGAACCAAAAGAACCCATCTTTAATATACTTTCATCATTATCAAATAAAATCAATGCTTCACTCATTTTTGCCAGTACACTTTCTTTATTGGCAGTCACCACGATCATGGGAATCTCATGCAGGCGAAGCATCTGAAACAGCTGTTTAAAATCAGGTGAATCGGCATAGCGGCTGAATATTAAAGCAACTTGCTTTTGATCTTTGCGATATAATGTAGGATTTTGAAAGCCGTGCATTGCTTCAAGTACACAAGGCATGCCGATCCGTTTGAATTTTAAATGTAGATCTTCTGCGATCAATAAGGATTCTTCCCTTCCATAAAGGGTGATGATATCAGCATTCTCCAATAAATCAACGGCTTTGTTCATGGCTTCGATATCCATGGAGTGAAAGGCATCCGTTAATGCCTGATAATGCAGGTTTACCATGATCTGCAGAATATCCTGTGGCGTTTCTTCTTTTCTGATTGGCATTTCCTGCATGATACGCTCTGTCTGTAAAACGAAGGTATTGATTTCCGTAGCCAGCTTGATTTTAAATTCACCATAGCCACTCATACCCAGTTTTTT
Source organism: Absiella sp. AM29-15 (assembly GCF_003434225.1). NCBI lineage: Bacteria > Bacillati > Bacillota > Erysipelotrichia > Erysipelotrichales > Erysipelotrichaceae > Amedibacterium > Absiella sp. AM29-15. The sequence goes on along the minus strand of NZ_QVFL01000012.1, from coordinate 25,979 downwards.
ACACAAGCGCACAATCGTTGCCGTTGAGGTATACGCTTTTTTCGCTAAATCCTCAATTGTTAGATTCAATGTTGCTTTGGGATCTTTTAATATTTCATCTGCGACACGTTGCTCCAGATCACTGAATTTTTCAATATCGCGTAATTGCTCCATGATTAGCATATGCTTCACCTCTTTACCTTTCTGTATTCTTTTTCTAATGCCAAAATGTCAATAATTTCTATTTTTCCTTTTCCAAGTACCACCCAGCCATATTGTTCATATTCTTTTAATTTACGGGATATCACTTCACGTGCACTGTGCAGTTCAAAAGCGATATCTTTATGTGTGACATAAATGCGTGAGGTTGTTTGTGAGATCAGATAGCCTAATAATCGTTCTTCTACTGATTCATTTTTCAACTGGTTATTTGCCATTAGCTTATGCATCTTTGTAATTGCATCACTATATACCGCTAACAGGAAGGCAGCATCTTTCATCAATACATTTTGAAAGAAGGCAGGAGAAACCAGATAAATCGTACTGTCTACCAAAGCCATTGATTTGATATTTCCACTGTTTTGTTTAATTAGACAGTTCATGACTTCATGACAATAATCCCCAGGCTTTAAATCATAAAGAAAGCTTTCTTCTCCATTTTCTAATATCTGTGTGATCCGTAATGCCCCTTTGGTAAGCAGCGGAAATCCTGCACACTGCATATATGGTTGTTTTAAGATTTCTTTTGCCTTAACTTGTATACAGGCAAGCTCCTGTATCTGGGTGTATTGATCAAGCACTGGATAATATAATTGTATATCTTTCATTCTGTTCCTCCTGTTTTTTCCTTATATATTATATCATACGTGTTCTTATAATATGGCATGGATTTGTGACTTTGTCACCTTTTTCCTTCTTATGGATATGATAGAGTATTTGAAAAGGAGCGTGAACGAATGTTATTTTTCAAAAAAGAAACCTATGATAAACAATCAATAGAAGCAGGAATCGCCGAGTATCGTAAAAATACCTCCATTCATTTGATTGATGTAAGGACAAAAGAGGAATATGATGAGGGGCATATTTTAGGCAGCAGCAATCTTCCTTTACAAGAAATTGGAAGTATCACGCATCGTTATCCGGATAAGCATTCCCCTTTATATATTTACTGTCATAGCGGTGCCAGAAGTAAACGGGCATGTCAGTATCTTGTGAAAAACGGATATGATCATGTCGTGGATTTAGGTGGTATCATGCGTTATGATGGTCCACTAAAAAAGAGTAAATGAGCGCACATTCATCATTTACTCTTTTTATATGTTTTGCCATCATATATAAGCGTTGTATGGGCAGGCAGTTTATGTGCTAATACACGTTCTACATTTTTTCCATCGCTGTTTTCATAAAAGGCAACGGCCTCATGTGGCAGTGCCCCGCCCTTCATCTTACGATTGATTAAACGGGTTTTTACAGCATCACTGTTTGTGGTGATGAAAATAGAATCATCACACATGGTCTGTAATTCCTTCCATGGTGCTTCATCCAACAACAGATAATTTCCTTCTAGTACAATAATGGGTGCATGTACCGCAATCACATCATCCTCAACATCATGTTTTACACGATTATAATACGGCCAACGGATATCTTCTTCTTTAACCTTTTCCAGCAATGTTTTAAAACGCTTGTAGTCAAAGCTTTCTGGACATCCTTTTACTGATTTCATCGATACCATTTTACCATCAACTTCTACGCTGTGCGATAAGATGTAAGATTGATAGTGATGAAAACCATCCATACCCAATGCCTGTATCCGCTTACCGCCTTCTTGTATGGACAGATATTCAAACAAAGCCGCAAGAGTGGATTTTCCAGCAGCAGGAGGTGCTGCCAGAAATACAATAATACGATGGTTTTTCTTTTCCACCATTTCTTCCCATTGTTTCATCAAAGGTTTTACGACTTCTTCTATAAACGTTTCTTCATATTGTGCTTCCACCTGATGTCCATTGATATCAAATGTGTATTGTTTCATGCTTTGTCCTTCTTTCTTGTAAATACGTAAGCATCTTTTTTTGATAGTTCTTCATGATAACTATAACCAAGCTCCTGAAAGTTTTTTGCGTCTTCTACATGTTGGGCCTGTATCTGTGCCAAATAGCGCACCATGGCACCTCTTGCCATCTTCACATAAACGCCTTTTTCCTTATATGTACCTTGTTCCTCTTCCATAAAGTAACAGCGTACATATCGATCATTTTTATTTAAATAACGCGTAATTACATGGGAATATTGCCGGCTTGCTAAATCTAATATTTCATGATCCTCTTTGGTTAATTGTTGATAGATTCGCTTCCCCCAAAACTGGTATAAATTCTCAAATCCATGTCTTGGTATACGATTATCTAATTCTAAACGATAAGGATATATTGCATCAAATGGCGATAAGATGCCATAAAAACCTGACAGGATACGTAAATGCTCTTCTACATAGGCAAAATATTCATCAGGAAATATACCAGGTGCCATATAGGTATACTGAATACCATCGTAGGCTAACAGCGCTGGTGTTCCTGCTTGTTTAAAATCCATCATGCGATACATAAGAAATGCTTCTTTGGCAATCGTATCACTGGTTTTTAATGTTCTTTTGATTTCTGATATGGAGCATGTTTTTAACTGCTTCAACAGTTTTTTCGCATCTTTCTCAAATACTGGCCGCTGTTTTGGCGATAGATAGTCCACATCATTTCGCATCTTTTTGGCTGGTGCTATGATAATTTTCATAAGTTAGCGATTGTAAAACATAGGAAGGAAACGAATACCGTTTTCTTCTTTCATATGCTCTGTTGCACAAAACCCCAGTTCTCGATATATTTCTGTTGCATATGGGGATGAATTTACACTGATCCTGTGATCGGGAATCTGCGCTAACATATACGTAAATAAAGCTTTGCCAATACCAAGATGTTGATGTGTATCCTTCACAAAAAACAACGCAATATGATTGTTTCGCATCGCTATCATTCCAATCATCTGATTTTTATCAAATGCGCCATAGTATACAAGTGGCTTCGTAAGTGATGGTGTATGAAGAAACTGATAAAATTCATCGATTCCTCTTTGTGTATAATCAATTCCTACATATTTTTCAAACACTTCCCATGCCAGATCCAATGCCTGGGGAATTTGTTGTTTCTCTAATTGTTGGATATGCTTCATTGTCGGTTCCTCAATTCTTTATATATATGAGATGATTCTTCAATAATATCCTTAGCTAATATGGCATTATAATCTTTGGCCTTGATTAACTCATCTGCACATCTTGCATGAACATATACTGCACAACAGGCACTTTTTAAAGCATCCTTGCTTTGTCCATATAATCCACAAAGCATGCCACATAATACATCCCCACTGCCACCTTTGGCAAGTGCATTATTACCAGCCAGATTCATATAGCTGAACGCTTTGTTGCAAACGATGGTATGTTCATTTTTATAAATCAAAGTGATATTGCCATAGCCTTTTAGAAATGTTTGTACGACTTCCATTGGATCATTTAAAACATCATCTAATTTGCGAGCGGATAAATAACTCATTTCTTTTGGATGTGGTGTTAAAATCGTTGGCGCTTTGCGTTTTAACCATTCTGGATGTTTGCCCGCTAGATATAAGGCATCTCCATCCAGGATACATGGCAGATTGCTTTTTAATACCAGTTCCACTAGTGCATTCGCACCTTTTCCTCTACCCATGCCATTGCCAATGGTCACAAAATCAAACAGATCCAGCTGATCTTTCAACTCTTCAGCACTCTTTTCTGAAAAATAGCCATCTTCATCAGATAAAGGAAGCAGCATGCATTCTTCCATCTTTCCTGCCATGATTGCATTAATGCTGGAAGGAAGAGCAATCGTCAAGGTACCAATACCACTAGAAAGTGCAGCTTTTGCGCACATGGCAAGTGCACCATGCATTCGCATACTACCTCCTATTATCAATGCTTTACCATAACTGCCTTTATTACTATGGGCTTGTCGTTTAGGCAAAAAAGACGCAATCAAATCATCATCCATAACTTCATTTCCATTACTTTTGACAATAATCTCCTGTGGCATTGCGATATCCTCTACCACAACATCCCCACAATAAGCACTACCAGGATACATCACATTGCCTGGCTTATAACATACCAAAGATACTGTTTTTGTGGCCTGTATGCCACATCCCATGATTGCCCCACTGTCCCCATTGATTCCACTGGCAATATCAATACTGATTACATATTTATGCATGGTATTTAACGTTAAAATCAACTGATCATAAAAACCTTCAATATTTCTGGATAAGCCTGTGCCAAACAAGGCATCAATGACGATATCCGCTGAGGCAAACATTTTCTTTACTTCTTTTAAATCTTCACTTTGATAAATGGGAATATGGTAGCTGCCTGCGATAGCCGCATAGATTTTTTCATCATGGGACATCTTTTCAAATGGCACATTACAAAAAATCATCACTTGCTCATATCCATCCTGTTTTAACAGCCTTGCTAAAGCAAAACCATCTCCTCCATTATTGCCGGGACCACATAATATCACGATATGTTTATTTTTATCTGCGACAAGATCCACATGTTTTTTTACCGCCATGGCCGCATGTTCCATCAAAACCACACCCGGAATATGATATTCCTCCATTGCGATACGGTCCATTTCTTTCATAGTTTTGGTTGTGACGATTTTCATAAGACACCATCCTCTCTCTTTCTTATATTATATACGCTGAACATAAAAATTCATAGTATCCTGTTTCAGCTCTTTTATGTAAAAATAGCTTGTGAAAATTTTCTCATTTTTAATTTTAAAACTATTGTGGTGAACCACTACTTGCGTTATAATAAAAGACGACTTTAACAGGAACAAAATCCTGGGAGGTAAACGTATGAAAAAAACAGTAGTATTGGGGGTTACTGGCGGTATTGCTGCTTTCAAAAGCGCACAGCTTTGCAGTAATCTGATAAAAAAAGGTTATGATGTAGAAGTCATCATGACAAAAAATGCCACCGAATTTATTTCCCCATTAACTTTTGAGTCACTAACAAAACACAACGTGATGGTTTCCACTTTTGAAAAAGTGGCTGATCGCAGTGTAAAACATATATCCATCGCAAAACGTGCAGACATCTTTGTGATCGTACCTGCCAGTGCCAATGTGATAGCGAAAGTTGTCCATGGCATCGCTGATGATATGTTAACAACGACCTTCCTTGCCGCAACATGTAAGAAATTAATTGCACCGGCAATGAATACCAATATGTATGAAAATCCCGTTACGAAGCGAAATATCAAAGAATGTATCGCATTGGGATATGAAATCGTCGCACCAGAAGTTGGTTATCTGGCATGCGGTGATAATGGAAAAGGCAAATTAGCCGACATTGATTTTATCGAAGAACGTATTGAATCCCTGCTCCAGGAAGAAAATCTGCTGAAAGGCAAAAAAGTTCTGGTAACGGCAGGTCCTACTCAGGAAGCACTTGATCCTGTACGTTTCATCACCAACCATTCCTCAGGAAAGATGGGCTATGAAATTGCCAGAGCTGCCAGAAACATGGGCGCAGATGTTACATTGATCAGTGGACCAGTAGCATTGGATGCACCTGCAGATGTGCATATGATTCCTATCATTTCAGCCAATGACATGTTTACAGCTGTCAAAGAAAACTATAAAGACATGGATATCATCATCAAGGCTGCGGCTGTTGGTGATTATCGTCCTCAGATTATCGCAGAAAACAAAATCAAGAAACAAGGAGATACCTTGGAAATCAAATTTGTCAAAAATCCTGATATCCTGGCCTACCTTGGAGAACATAAAAAAGAACATCAGGTTATTTGTGGATTTGCAATGGAAACACAAAATCTGATAGAAAATGCAAAAGAAAAGCTCATGAAGAAAAACTGCGATATGATTATCGCAAACAATCTGAAGGTGGAGGGGGCTGGTTTCCAAACAGATACCAATGTCGCAACCATCATCAAGAAAGATACCATCGAAACCCTCGATAAAATGAGCAAATATGATTTAGGGAAAACGATTCTGCATCATATTTGTGACATCATGGATGAAAAGAAAGGGGCTTCCAAATGCTAGTAGTGATTGATATCGGTAATACCAATATTACCATGGGAATTTATAAAGAGAACAAACTGTTAGGCAATTATCGTCTAACAACCAAAATGAAACGCACCAGTGATGAATATGGATTCATGCTGATGAACTTTCTTCAAGCAAGTAAAGTGGAAAGCGATGAAATCCAAGATGTCATCGTATCCAGCGTTGTGCCAAAGATTATGCATTCATTCTTAAACAGTATTCGTAAGTATATGCATAAAGAACCAATCGTTGTTGGTCCTGGCATTAAAACCGGTATCAGCGTAAAAGCTGAAAATCCAAAAGCTGTCGGAGCCGATCGTATCGTTGATGCGGCGGGTGCCTTCTATGAATATGGAGGACCTTGTCTGGTTGTTGATTTTGGTACTGCCACAACTTTTGATTATGTAGATGAACATGGAAACTTTGAATATGGTGCCATTACATTTGGTATTGAAACGGGTGCTCAGGCAATGTGGACACAGGCCGCTAAATTACCTGAAATCGAAATCAAGAAACCTAAAACCATCCTTTGTAAAAATACCACCAGCAGTATGCAAGCAGGTGTTGTTTATGGATATATTGGACAAAGCGAATATATCATCAAACAGTTCAAAAAAGAACTGGGTGTAAATATGAAGGTTATCGCTACCGGTGGCTTAGGCAAGATCATTTATAAGAATACGGATGAAATTGATATCTATGATCGTGACTTAACATTTAAAGGATTAAAATGTATTTACGAAAAATATAAAGGTAAGTAAAAGCTCGCAAATCGCGAGTTTTTTCTTATTAACTTCATAAAATACTCAGGCTTTTAGTAAAAGATGGATAGCTTTACGCTACCATAGATTTTAGTATCATGATTATTAGAGAACCTTTCTGTGATCATGCAATGACATAGACTAGATATGAAATTCATCATACAAGCTATTTTTAGAAATCTCATAGTGGCTCTTTGGGACAGCTTATAGTGTGATTTTTTTTTAACTCTCTAAATTCCCATAGAAGGAAATCGGGTAATCTCTTAATTTGATTTTATATTCATCTAATCAATATTGTTTTTTTACTGTGACTATGATATATTTGATTTTAGATTGGAGGTAATAACAATGAATACCGAAACTATTAGAAAAATTGTAAAAGCCAGTGGAGTATCAACAGGAGAAATGATACTCGTCCATTTTTGGGGTGAAGATGCCGACAAAGAAATTGCCAATAACTTTCTAACCGCTGTCGCATCTCTGGGGGCCACACCTGTTTTGCTTCAACAGTCCCGGACAATCAACCGTGCAATCTTTTCTTCTGCAAGAGAGTCTTGCTTTGATAAAAGATTCTTTGAACTGCTGTCTAATTTTGATGCTGTTCTTGATGTTTTTGCCTATCAGCCAGTTATTCTTGGTTACGAAATCTCGACAGAACAGTTTGAACTTTATCGTAAATATATGTCACAACTGTTTTATACGTTGATGAAATCTAAGCGATTTGTTCAAATCAGAATCCCCACGGAAGCCAATGCTGCTGAGTCTGGTCTTAAACCTCAAGACTATATTCTGCGGATGAATAGTGCCTATGATATAGACTATGAAGCCCTTGCAGATGCCTGTCGAAAAAAGGTAGCATCCTTTGCTGGTGCAGATAGGGTGTCTGTACATACTGGAATGGATTGCGTTCTTCATTTGGAACTTGCAGGGAGAGAATGGCACATTGATGCCGGAGATGGAGATTTGCCATGCGGAGAAATTTACATTGCTCCCATTGAGAACAAGACACAGGGCAGCATGTTTTTTGATACGCTGTACCTTGACGATACGAAATATAGTAATGTTATCTTGCAAATTAGCGATGGCAAAATTGTGAACAGCAATATCCCGGCAGTCATAAATTATTTTACTGGACAGCCAGAGGAGAGCCGTGTTGTTTGTGAGTTGGGAATCGGAATGAATCCCAATGTGACAGAGTTGAGTGGCTATACCGTACTGGATGAAAAAATGGTGGGAACCCTCCACATTGCGGTTGGTTCAAATACTATGTTCGGTGGTAGCAATCAAGCCAATAACCACGACGATTTTGTGGGATACGGCAGAATAGAGGTAGAGAAATAATGGAAAAGAAGCTGGAACAACTTGACGAATGGTTTGAAAAGCAAATTGCATTCTGCGCAGAGGAACAGAGAAAACTTCTTGATGATGACCGAACCGATGAAGCTAATTTTGAAAAAATCCGGGCAAATGTATACGATATTTTTCGCACTATCCTTTCCGTTGCAGTCAAAATCGGGAAAGGGGATACCGATGCGATAAAGGAATTTTTTCATAAAAAGACGGAACAAATCCCTGCAAATTGGGTAAGTTCTTACGACAAGGCAAAGGCGCACGGTGATATAGAACAAATGCAGATTGAGAATATCAAACTTGAAACCATCCAGGAAATCAAGCTAAAATTCTCTGAGATTTGGGAGGAAAAACGATGAGAGAAACAGAGGCCATCCGCTTATTTAAGTGCCTTTCCGATAAATCACGATTGCAAATACTAAAGTCATTGGCTATTGAAGATATGTATGTGGAACGCTTGGCAGAACGGCTTGGAATTACTGCCGCAACGGTTTCTTTTCACTTAAAAAAACTAACGGATGCTGGTGCAGTCACTTCCTACAAGAGCCAATACTATATGATGTATTCGCTTAATAAACGTATATTTGAAACCAGTATTCTTGAAATTTTAGAGGAACAGTCTGACGAAGCCAATTTACAGCAACAGCGTGATGCTGAGTACAGACAACGAATAATTGACACTTTCTTTGAATATGGAAAGTTAAAATCCATCCCTGCCCAGCAGAAGAAAGAACGTATTGTCTTAGAGGTTATTGTACAAGCTTTTGAGTATGACAAGATATATTCAGAGCGGGAGGTTAACATAATTATCGCTGACTTTCACGATGATTTTTGCACGATACGCCGGGACATGATTGGAGAACGTCTTTTAGATCGTGATACCAAAGGATATTGGCGAGTGAAATCAGATTAAAATTTGCGAGATTGCATCTGGTGGAATGTACAGTTCAAAAATTAATTAGATAGGATAATGCTAATATTTGAGCCAATATATAGAATAATGAAGTCAGGTTCAGTACCTTAGATTATTTAAGAGAAACTTAATAACAGAAAAAGCCGCCTTATGAGCATTGATGCGTGCCCTCACAGGCGGCTTATTTTATTTATGGTAATTATTCCAAAGGTTTATATAATGTTACAGTTTTCAAGTATGCTTCGATTGCCGTTGAGAATTAAATCCACATAAGTTACCAAGTCATCGTAAATTAGCCAGTCCAGCTCTGACCGCTAATACATATTGTTTGCAACCTCGCTCTCAACAGCAGTGCAGTCTACAGAAATCATGTTGCCATCAGCAAAGCGAAACTCCACACAGGCGGTGTAGATTTTAAATTCACAGGATAAGAATTTGCTCATGATGAACCTCCATAATTTTGTATTTGTTATTCAGTATAAGCATTGGTAAGTGTGAATTATGCGTGTAGTATCCTTAACTTTTGGAAATCCCAGTTTCCCTTAGTTAAAGATATGAACCCTATTTATCAGTCTACTTTTCCAATAAATCGGTAGTATATCTCTATTTCCTGTATTCTTTCATTGTCCTCATTCGTTGTTGCTTCGTGAATAAGGATTTTTTCTATCATTGCATTTAATAACGGTGCTGTCAGTTCCTTTGGTACGGAATACTCCTTGATTAACTCAATCCACTTTTCAGCACCTATCATATCCTGTTCCATTTTACTTAATTCTTCTCTTAGGTTGGTTATCTGCTGTTCCAGTTCTATCTGCTCCTTTTGATATTTCCCCGACAGCATGATGAAGTTTCGTTCCGTTATCTTCTCACAGGCTCTATCTTCATACATTTTCGCAAACAAGCGGTCAATCTCATTTTGTCGGTTCTCGGCTTTCTTCAAAGCACTTGCCTTTTTCTTCTTTGCCCGTATTCGCTCTGCATTGCCAGCCTTTTGTATCTTATTCACCACCTTTTCTTCGTCCTGCTGTACTGCCTTAGTCCAATATTGCAATCGTTCCAATACTGCTTGATACAACACATCATAACGGATATAGTGCATAGAACAAGTACCTTTTCCAAACTGTCCGTAGTAACTGCAAGCATAATAACTGTAAGGCGTTTTATTTGCCTTATTTGTCGCAAACCGCATAGACCAGCCACAATCCGCACACTTGACAAGCCCTGCAAATATCGGCGTTGCTTTTTCCTTTGTCTGTCTACGCCTTGATTTTATCTGTTCCTGCACACGATAGAATACTTCTTTGTCAATAATCGGCTCATGCGTGTTTTCTACTCGAAACCATTCACTTTCGGGTTTTCGTACTTTCTTCTTGCTTTTGAAAGAAATAGTTGACTGTCGATTATGAACGCTGTTGCCGATATAGACTTCACTTTTTAAAATTGCCTTAACATGAGCAATCGTCCATTCATAACGCTTGCTGTCGGGCTTTCCCTCAAAGATATGTGCAAAAGTACCATACCTTGTAAAATTCAGCCAAGACGCTGTCGGAACTTTTTCTTCTCGCAGTACCTTTGTGATTTTGGCACTACCGTAACCTTGATAGGCTAGGGAGAAGATTTTTTCAACAATCCATTTTGTTTCCTCATCAACCAGCAGTTTTCCTTTGATGTCGGGGTGTTTCTTATATCCTAACGGAGCATAAGCCCCATAATACGCACCCTCTGCAAATTTTGTCTTAAATGCAGATTTCACTTTACGGCTTGTATCTCTTGCCACCCATTCATTGATGATATTCTTAAATGGTGCAATCTCACTTTCGCCTTTTTCGCTGTCTACACCGTCGTCAATCGCTATGTAACGGACATTATGGCTGGGAAAATACAATTCTGTATATTGTCCTGTCATAATATAATTTCTGCCAAGTCGGGAAAGGTCTTTCGTTACAACACAGTTGATTTTTCCTGCCTCTATATCTTCAATCATTCTCTGGAAACTCGGTCTTTCAAAATTTGTTCCCGACCAGCCGTCATCAATATACTCATCAATCACATTCAAATGATGTTCTTTTGCATATAGACGCAACATACTTCTTTGTGTGGTAATGCTGGAACTTTCGCCCTGTAATTCATCATCTCGGCTTAACCTAAGATAAAGTGCAGTATTGTAAATCTGTTGTTTCATTGTCAGTTATCCTCCTTTATAACTAACCCGTGTTTACAATACCTGCTTGCAAGTAAAGTATAACACGGGTACTTTTTGTCATTCAATCTATTTCTTACAACTGCACCGATTTTATGCGATTGTCTGCTTTGCTTTTTCCAGCATAACATCCGTCAGAAGTTCTTCCATTGTCTTTCCCTTTTCGGAAAAATGCTCTTTTACAACAATCTTTGTTTTTCCTCTGTTGCCAATGCCACGCTTATTATCTGTCTTTTCCTGCCTTGTTTTTACAATATCAGCAATAACACATACCCCCTTTCTGTAAAAATCTTTTCTAAGCAATTCAACGGCTTTTGTCATAGCCCACAGGAGTTCCACCTCTGCATAGTTCTTATGTAGCCGTACCCATTGCGTGCGACGCTCTGAACGCTCAAGCTGTGGCTGTACGGGAGTATCATTATCAGACAGGACAGGTCATGGCGGTAGGAAAGGACAAGTTTCTTACAGGAACACAGATAAGGCTCGCTCACTTTAGCAGGGAAAAGGTCATGGCGTATCTGTTTCAACGGCTCGCTGTCTGTCAAACGTATTAAATTGCTTTATTCAGTTGTCAAAGAACATGAAAGAAGAAAATCGTCTTTCCTAATATACCGCGTTGGAAAAGAGCAGAAGCGTAACCAATCTTCAAAACTTTTCTCTTTTCCTGCACCATATAGGGAAAGAAAGTGTCATTCTGCTAAGTTGGTGATGAAAAAATCTGATTTTCTTTTCACACCCTAACTACCCATGCAACACTATTACTACCAACTATGGAATGAAAGATTTTCTTTGCTCCATATAGGGAACGGAAACTACGGATTGTTAAGTTGAAATTGAAAATCGTTTCTTCTTTCACATCATATAGGGACAGCAACCACCGATTTAATGACCTGTTTTCAAAAAAAGTCAGATTTCCTTTCCTTGCACCATATCTGTACGCAAGTAACCGTTTTGTTGCAGATTTTTTGAAGAAATTAAAAAATACCGTCATTCCCTTGTGGAACAGCGGTATCTTTCTCAATCATATCTGCTATGTCTGTTGTCATTTGTTTGATTTTTAATTCCTGCTTTTCTGTTAGTCTTGTATGTCTGTCGATTTCTTCCAGATAATTTGCCCCTGTTTTCTTTTCAATCTCTTTTATCATCAATAAAGAGGGCATTACCTGTCTTTCTAACCAGCGTTTTGTTTTATCCATATTGACTGCGACAGGTGTCATAACAAATGGAAGTGAAGTCATTACATTATCTAAAAATATATCCCATAAAATATAATCGGGAAAATCTATCTGTGTGAGAATAAGGTTCGCTATGGTCTGTTCGGGATTTCTTGAAAAAACAAATTGTTCTATCGTTTGTCCTGCTTTTTCATTTTTCAAACGAATTTCAAAGCGGTTCTTAATGTCTGTTTTTATGCCTTTGCTTTTTTGTTCCTTTTCTTTTTCATATAGGCAAAAGTAGATAGAACTATTCTTTGAACCGATATAAAAAGTTTTTGCAGTATCTCCATTTGTACCCGATAATTTTCCGCTGTCTACTGCTTCATGGGTTCTTGAACGTTTCCATACCTTGTTGGCATAATAGCGTTCTCTTAGAATTTCTATATCCAGCAATCCACCCATATCATTGACTGCCAAATCTATGCGTTTAAAAACACCTTGATAATCTATACAACAGCTTAAAAAGCAATACCAGTCTATCCCTCTTGCCTGTAAAACATATTCCAAGTTCCGACACCCCATACCTCTTAATTCCAATAAAACACCCATAGAACTATCTTTAGAAGCATTTACACTAATATCCCCATAGACATACTGTTCTTCATAACCATACATTCCATAATCTTCATGGATAAAATATTCGCTCTTCATTGCCAGTATATTTTTTATAATTTCCAATGCGTCTGTGGTAGGAAAACGAACACGCAGATAGTCAATCGTTAAAGTGAAAGGCTGAGTACAATTACAATAATCAAGATAATGCAAAAGTATATGTTTCATTTCTTTACTGGCTTTTGTTTTTCCGTTTTCAATTTCATTTAAGTTCTGCCTGCTGATTTGTAGTTCCTGTGCCAGTCGTGATTGCGAGTAATCACAGGCATTTCTCTTTTGCTTTAATGTTTCAATAAATTTTATATCATTCATGCTTTATTCCTCCAATCAAAAAAAGGCATATACTCATAGGAGCATACACCTTGTATCTTATATTTATTTTCTATTGATATGCTGTTTTAGACCTGTCGGGTAGAAAAAATAGGGTGTGAAGTGAAATAAGTTCTTATAACCTTATAAATCGTTGCATATCAGCAGTTTTGTATTTGTTTTTGCTCTTGTCTTTTGTAATAGTACCCCCCTGTTAGATAACGGGGGCTTAATCTTCGCTCGCCACAGGCTCGCTCACAGACGAAGTGAACCAGCCACTTGCAAGACATGGCAGAAAAATCTGAGAGATTTTCCTGCCACCGTGTCTGGATCACTCCGTCTGTTTAATCATTTCCTTTATTTTCTTGTATAGGTACTCCATTTTTCTTCATGTATTCTATAAAAGACTCAGTCCCTATTAGCATTGCATCTAAATTTATTTTTTTCTCGTTCTGCACTATGATTTTTATACTACCGCTTGTACTGATTTCAATATATTCTATTTTTGTAATTGAAATCTTTCTTTTCTTCATAGGGTAAATAACAATCAATTCCTGTTCTTCTATAATTATTTTATATTTACTGATTGCCCATGCAGTAAAAGCACTAATAATCCCCATAACCAAAAACAAAATAGTAATACCAGTATCTTGCCATAAATATATAATAACCACTGAACATATCATAGAAATAATGAAACACCCATATAAAATTTTAGAAAATACAGGTGGAAAGCATAATTCTTTTAAATCCCCTTGCAATTTATACTTTTTGCTTGTTATCATAGATATTATTCCAAATACTAATGTCATAAAAAATAATCCTATTATTTTCATCACTTATTCTCCTTAATCTCTCCATATCTACTATTAGGTAAATATCTAACTCTCAGATATTCCCCCTTTTGTATTCCTTTACTATAAACAGTTACAAATATTTCTTTTTTAGTTTTATTATCCATAATTCCAATAGCTCTTGTTTTGTTTTTATCTTCATCACTATAATTCCAAGATGTTACTGTTCCCTCTACTTCAAGATAATTGCCAGAATTTATGTTTGGAAAATCCTGTACAGCAGGAAGAACTACCCGCAAAAACGCAGGAATCAAAATGATACCTATAATACCATTTGAAATCATATTCATCCTTTTTTCATTTCTCTTTACAAAATCTCTCATGTCCAATGGAGCATTTTCCCAACGAAAGATTTTTTTCTTTTTTATTATGTGATATAAAAACCATATTGTAAGAACAGATAACAATAAAGCTTCCATATATAAAACCATAATTATTCTCCCCATACTCTTTTCTCCTAGAAATTTCTTTGCAAATTGTTAACCGATTGATTTTTTATCTGATAATTTATTATATCATTTATAGAACTCACATGTCATTACTTTTCTGCTATCTGTCAAAATATTTTTTATCCCATGCCTTATCAAGAGTGCAAGCATTGCTTACGCAACAAGCTCTTGACAATTCATGCTCTAAAAAATGAAAGATAGTCAAGCAGAAAAAAGAACAAATTGTGCTGTGTTACAGCAACAAAAAAACATCTCATATTTTGTATGAAATGCCATTTTGCTTTTCTTTATGCTATTTTCTTTGTCGTATCAAGGTTCTTTCAATCGTAGTAAATTAGTGGTAAATTTCTTTTGTATTTTCATTCATATTGCTTAAAGTTCCTGCGTTTATGCGGATAATAGGATTTTTAATCTTTTTGGTATAAAAAAGCAGGAGACCTTTTCAGATTTCCTGCTCAGTAGAGTTGTGAAGATGTTATTGTTGTTATTTAATTTCAATGTTCGTCATAGTTACTAACCCAAGACGAACTAAAATAGTTTGTACGATACGACACCAAAAAATACCTAGAATCAGGAGCAAAGCATATAAAATAATTGACGCTTGTAAATATTGTCTGCCAAAGTGAATAAGAATAAGCAGTGGAGACATTAATATTACAAAGAATATAATGCTTGTAATTATTCTTTTTATGTTTTTTGTATCTGCTAAATCAAATTCAGCTCCACAAGAACATTCGTTAGGTATTCCTCCTTTTATTTCAGTACCACAGTTCATGCAATATAGTTTCTTCATTCTAATCACCTCTACAACCTGGAATTGTTCTATTATTATCTTTCAATTTCTATACTTAAAGATTTTCCAGATTTATCACTTTGAAAATTTTCATAATACCAAAAATAGAAAGGCTTTTCACAAAGTTCAAAATAAATAATTTCATCGGGTTTTTTATTTTCTATTTTTGTATTGTAAATATCTTCATCATGTACAAATCCATATAAAAAGCGACTATTGTCTGGACTGATATTTAAGTCTTGCAATCTATCACTTAATGCTAACTGTGATTTTAGTAACGACATCGTATCTTTGTCATACGGGCGGTCTTTCTTTATAACCTCATGTACACTTGTAATATGAGCATATCTCTTTTTACCATCTACTTCCTTAATTTTGAATTTTGAAAATGTCAAACTTGACTCTATATCGTTTTTTTCTGATATATACAAAACACTTTTATAGTTTTCGTTTTCAAACTCCTTTATAATCTTATCAATATGTGTTTTATATTCTTCGCCTTGTTCAAACTCAATAGAGGCACTTAACAGAGCATCCTGTATTGAGTTTGCATAATTTTTATCAGAAAGTAAACTTTCTTTTGAGTTTAAATCTTCTATTGGATAATATTTTGTTATTTCTTCCGGAACATATTTATCGTTCATTTCTGTTCTTTGTATTAAACTATTTCCACCTGTTATTTGACCTAAATATCCAAGCCCTAGAAAAACACTAAACACAAAAATAATTATTCCCAATATTATCCAAATTACCTTCTTTTGTTTAGTCATAAGATTAAGCCCTCTCAATTTATTGATTGTTAAATACAAATTTATATGTTTCTCTGTATTCACATTATACCATTTTCCACTACCCGCTACAATATTTCAAAATCTTAAGACTACTTTTTTCTGCTTTTGAAAAGCTACTTTACCGTCCATAATTTGTAAAGGGTGCCAAAGCATTGCTTACGCAACAAGCCCTTGACAAACCACAGCCTGATAAGTTTAGAGTAATCAAGCAGAAATGAAATAGTCTGCTGTTTCAAGGCAACGAAAAAGAGATACCAGCACATTTATGCAGTATTTCTAACTTAATCACACTATTCTTTTATTCGCAAGCAGGAAAACACAGGTTATTTCTTAATATCCTTTTGTTTGGGAAACTCCGGTATCACATAGTTAAAGATATTGGTATCATTCAATCAATTTTGCCGATAAAGCGGTAGAAGATTTCTACCTCCTGTTCCCGGCTTCCGTCCTCACCTTTGACCGCTTCATGGACAACGATTTTTTCAATCAGCGTATTCAAAAGTTCGGCGGTCAGTTCTGTTGGATTGACGCACTCTTTCATCAAGGCAATCCATTTTTCTGCGTCTGCGGCGTTCTGGCTTTCAGTGGCGATAGCGGATTGAAGCTGTTCAATCTTTGTGTCCAGTTCAGCCTGTTCGCTTTGGTACTTCCCGGACAACATAGAGAAGTTGTATTCCGTGATACACCCCGCCGCCCAGTCCTCATACATCCGGGCAAACAGGGTATCGACTTCGGCTTTCCGCTTCTCTGCCTTTTTCAGTTCGGCGGCCTGCTTCTTTCTTGCGGCGGCCTGTCCCTTATCAGTGGCATTTAACAGCCGCTTCAAAAGCCGTTCTTCATCATGCTGTACCAGCCCCGACCAGTATTGCAGACGGGAGAGGACATAGGCGTAAAGCACATCATAGCGGATATAGTGCATGGAGCATTGGCGTGTGCCCTGTCCGTACTTGCTACAATGATAATGGCCGTAAGGCTTGCTGTTCTGCCTGTTCTCCCCATAGGACAGCGACCAGCCGCAATCCGCACATTTTACCAATCCGGAAAAAATCTGTGTTGTACCGTCCTTGCATTTTCTGCGGCGGTTTGCTATCTGCTCCTGTACCTGCCGGAAAACCTGCTCACTGATAATCGGCTCCTGCGTGTTCTCCACCCGCACCCATTCACTTTGGGGCTTGCGTACCCTCCGTTTGTTCTTAAAGGAAATGTTCGTTTCCCGGTAGTGGATGGTATGGCCGATATAGGTTTCATCTTTCATAATGCTCTTGACCTGGGCTATCGTCCATGCGTAGCTTTTTTCCTCCGGCGCACCCGCATAGATGTTTGCAAAAGTCCCGTCACGCTGAAAGTTGATAAATCCCGGCGTAGGAACCTTTTCCTCAATCAGTATTCTTGTGATACTGGCCGCCCCTCTGCCATGAATAGCAAGGTCAAAAATCTTCTCCACTATCCAGCGGGTTTCCTCGTCGATTATCAGCTTGTTTTTGATTTCCGGGTGTTTCCTGTACCCGATAGGAGCATAGGCGCCGATACGCTGTCCTGTGGCAAACTTCGCTTTGAAAGCGGCCTTTACCTTGCGGCTCGTATCTTTCGCAAACCATTCATTGAACAGGTTTTTGAATGGGACAAAATCGGAAAGCCCTTTTTCTGTGTCCTCATTCTCCGCAACGGCGATGTAGCGCACCCGTTTTTCCGGGAACAGAAATTCCAGATAGTAGTCCATCATCACATGTTCCCGCCCGAAACGGGAAAGGTCTTTCGTGACAATGCAGTTTACTTTTCCGGCTTCCACATCGTCCATCATGCGCTGAAAATCCGGGCGTTCAAATAATGAGGTGTGATAGCGATAGCGGCAAAAAGCTAATAAAATCAATGGTTTTGCGGACAGCGGATAGACAGGGAATGTGTTAAAAACTGAATACGCACACAAACGGCGTTACCTTAACCCCTTTGGGGGAGAAAGTAACGCCGTTTTTTTATGCCCGCAGGAAAGGAGGTGCAGCCGGAATGTATTTCACAAAGGGCAAGCAGCGGGCGTTTGAATTGCTCATGCAGCAGAAGCCGGGATTTGACCGCTATCAATCCGGTTGTGCCGGAGATGATGAAGATTGCGGCACTTGCCGTTTCTACCGCCCCGGGTGGAAATATGAGTTTTGCGTTTTCAAAGAGTGTCCCTATTGCCCCGGCAAAAGGACGCGGAAAACGCACGCCAGCATGGACAAATAGACGGGCAAAAGCCCTTGTGCCATGCGGCTTTGCAGACGCGAAAACGGCAAAGGGCATATTGCAATACCAAAACAGCCGAAAACGGCTTTCTAATTGTCCACGCATACCAAGAGAGGAAGTGAGGAAATATGGCAGTTTTCAGAGTGGAGCGAAATACGGGATATACCGTTATGAGCAACCACCACTTGCGAAACAAGGAATTGTCCTTAAAGGCAAAGGGCTTGTTGTCGCAAATGCTTTCGCTGCCCGAAGATTGGGATTATACCCTTGCGGGCTTATCCCATATCAACCGGGAGAAGATCGACGCAATCCGCGAAGCGGTCAAAGAACTTGAAAAAGCCGGATATATCGTCCGCAGCCGGGAACGCGACGAGAAAGGACGTTTGCGCGGTGCGGATTATGTCATATACGAGCAGCCGCAGCCCAAAGAGCCGGAAGCAGCTACCAGCAGCGAACAGCCGCCTACATCGGATTTACCTACATTGGAAAATCCAACATTGGATAATCCAACGTTGGAAAAACCTACGTTGGAAAATCCAACGCAATTAAATAAAGATATATCAAGTAAAGAACAATCAATTACTGATTTATCAAGTACCCATTCCATTCCTTTCCATTCCCTAAATCCCTTGCCTTATGAGCAGGACGAAGCGGCTACGCCGCCGGAAAGGAAAAGAACGGAAGCGAAAACAAACAGCGCAATAGAGATTTATCGGGAAATCATCAAAGACAACATCGACTATGACATTCTCATTCAAGACCCCAAAATGGATAAAGACCGTTTGGACGAGATTGTAGAAATCATGCTGGAAACCGTCTGCACAGCCCGAAAGACAATCCGTATCGCCGGGGACGACTACCCCGCCGAACTTGTCAAATCAAAGTTTATGAAGCTGAATAGCAGCCACGTTGAGTTTGTTTTGGACTGCATGAGGGAGAACACAACCAAAATCCGCAACATCAAGCAGTATCTAAAAGCGGTGCTGTTCAACGCACCGAGTACCATTGACAGCTACTATACCGCCCTTGTCAATCACGACTTTTACGGCAGCAAATGAGCATAGCCGCAGTTTACCGGGAAAGGAGTTGATACCTTGCAGGAGGAAGTAACCCAAAAAACGATTGCCCTATCCGTCAATGTGGGAAAAGGCGCGGCAAGGCTTACCGAACAGGCGTTGCAGAAAGCAATCAAGAAGTTTTTGGAGCAGAAAAGCAAAGCCCCGCATGGGAAACAGACCATGCGGCAGCTTATGAAGCAAAATGCGGGTGTTTCCAACATCGAGATCACCGACAGCAATATCAAAGCCTTTGAGAGTACCGCGAAGAAGTACAACATAGATTTTTCGCTGAAAAAGGTTAAGGGCGAACAGACCCGTTACCTTGTGTTTTTCAAAGGCAGGGACGCGGACGTTATGACCGCAGCGTTTCAAGAGTTTTCCGCAAAGAAGCTGAACAGGGATAAAAAGCCCTCTATCCGCAAAGCCCTTGCCGCAGCAAAGGACAAGGCGAAGCAGCTTAACGCCGCCCGCGACAAGGTAAAGAAAATAGACAGGGGGCGCGAGATATGAAGCAGATGAACTACAAAAAGTTGATAATCCCGAATATCCCCTATGTGTTCTTTGTCTATCTCTTTGATAAGGTGGGACAGGCGGTGCGGCTTGCCCCCGGCGCGGATATTTCCGAAAAGATACTCAATATCACACAGGGATTTTCCGAAGCGTTTTCAAATGCCTTGCCGAGCGTTCACCCGTTGGATTTGCTTATCGGCATTGTCGGCGCGGTGGTTATCCGTCTGATTGTCTATGTCAAAGGGAAAAACGCAAAGAAATACCGCAAGGGCGCAGAATACGGCAGCGCACGTTGGGGCAACGCCGAAGATATAAAGCCCTACATCGACCCGGATTTTCAGAACAACATCATTTTGACGCAGACCGAACGCCTTACCATGAACAGCCGCCCGAAGCAGCCGAAATATGCGAGAAATAAAAACGTCGTGGTGATCGGCGGCAGCGGCAGCGGCAAGACAAGGTTTTTCGTAAAGCCTAATTTAATGCAGCTTCATTCTTCCTACGTCTTGACCGACCCAAAAGGCACCGTCTTAATCGAGTGCGGAAAGCTCTTGCAGCGCGGCGGCTACAAGATAAAAGTGCTGAATACGATAAACTTCAAGAAATCCATGCGATATAACCCCTTTGTGTATATCCGCAGCGAAAAGGACGTGTTAAAGGTTGTCAATACCCTTATTGTCAATACCAAAGGCGAGGGAGAAAAAAGCGCGGAAGATTTTTGGGTGAAAGCCGAGAGATTATTATATTGCGCGTTGATCGGCTACATTTGGTATGAAGCCCCCGCCGAGGAAATGAACTTTACAACGCTGCTTGAACTTATCAATGCAAGCGAAGCACGCGAGGACGACGAGGAATACCAAAGCCCCGTTGATCTGCTCTTTGCCGATTTAGAAGAACGCAGCCCCGACCATTTCGCGGTGAAGCAATATAAAAAATACAAATTGGCGGCGGGCAAAACGGCAAAGTCAATCCTTATTTCTTGCGGTGCGCGTCTTGCCCCTTTTGATATAGAGGAACTCCGGGAACTCATGTCCTATGATGAATTGGAACTTGATACATTGGGCGACAGGAAAACCGCGCTTTTCCTCATAATGAGCGATACCGACGACACCTTTAATTTTGTTATCGCTATTCTGCAATCGCAGCTTTTCAATTTGCTTTGTGATAAAGCGGACGACGAATACAACGGCAAATTGCCTATTCATGTCCGGTTTTTGCTTGATGAATTTGCCAACATCGGGCAGATACCCCGCTTTGATAAGTTAATTGCGACCATTCGCAGCAGGGAAATGTCCGCTTCTATCATTCTGCAATCGCAGAGCCAACTAAAAGCCATTTACAAGGACGCGGCAGAAATCATACTTGATAATGCCGACAGCACCTTGTTTTTGGGAGGACGTGGGAAAAATGCAAAGGATATTTCGGATAACTTGGGACGGGAAACAATCGACAGTTTCAATACTTCCGAAAATCGCGGCACGCAGGTTTCTCATGGACTTACTTATCAAAAATTAGGAAAGGAGCTGATGACACAGGACGAAATAGCAGTTATGGACGGTGGGAAATGTATTTTGCAGCTACGCGGTGTGCGTCCCTTTTTAAGCGACAAATACGACATCACGAAACACCCGAACTACAAATACCTTTCCGACTTCGACAAAAGAAACGCTTTTGACGTGGAACGGTATATGTCTACCCGTCCGGCAATCGTAAAGCCCGATGAAGCCTTTGACATATACGAAATAGATTTGTCCGACGAGGACGCAGCCGCCGAGGAATAACGGCGGCATTTTCATTTTCAACAACTTTTTTTGAGCCGCACAGCGGCAGAAAGCGAGGTTTATATGGAGTTTTTCAACAGCGCAGTTGGTGTATTGCAGACTTTGGTTATCGCGCTTGGCGCAGGTCTTGGCATTTGGGGTGCCATTAACCTCATGGAGGGTTACGGCAACGACAATCCGGGCGCAAAGAGCCAGGGCATGAAGCAGCTCATGGCGGGCGGCGGCGTCGCTTTGATCGGCGGCACCCTTGTTCCCCTGCTTTCTCAACTTTTTGGATAATGCCTAAAACAAATACCACCCGCCGCGCCCTCTCGGAAACGGGAGGGCGCGGGAAAGGAGGGATTAACTTTTGATATGGCAGATGATTGAAGATTGGTTTCGCGGCATTTTGACAGACGGGATTTTATCGAACCTTTCCGGCTTGTTTGACAGCGTAAATACAGAGGTTGGAGAAATCGCAACACAAGTCGGCACGACCCCCGCCGGGTGGAACGCGGGCATATTCAACATGATACGCAGCCTTTCGGAAAACGTCATTGTACCGATTGCGGGCGTTATCATTACCTTTGTCATGTGTTATGAACTAATCCAGCTTGTAATTGAAAAAAACAATCTGCACGATCTCGACACTTGGATTTTCTTCAAATGGATTTTTAAGACCTTTGTTGCGGTGCTGCTGGTAACAAACACTTGGAACATCGTCATGGGAGTTTTCGACGTTACGCAGAGCGTCGTCAATCAGAGCGCGGGGGTTATCATATCCGATACAAGCATAGACGTTACCACCGTCATTACCGACATTGAAGCAAAACTCGACGCTATGAGCGTGGGCGGTCTTTTGGGGTTATGGTTTCAATCCCTCTTTGTAGGGCTTACCATGAAAGCCCTGTCAATCTGCATTATGCTTGTGGTGTATGGGCGCATGATTGAAATATATCTTGTAACGAGCGTTGCCCCTATCCCTATGGCAACAATGGTAAATCACGAATGGGGCAGCATGGGACAGAATTACTTAAAATCTTTGCTTGCGCTTGGTTTTCAGGCGTTTCTGATCTTGGTGTGTGTCGGCATTTATGCGGTGTTGATACAAACAATCGCAGCGACCGACGACATTTCCGGCGCGATCTGGGCTTGCATGGGCTATACCGTCCTCTTGTGCTTTACGCTTTTCAAAACGGGAAGCCTTGCAAAGAGCGTCTTTTCGGCACATTAAGGGGGTGAGTTATGATTTGAAAATCGGTTTAATCGACGTTGACAGCCATAATTTCCCCAACCTCTGCTTGATGAAGCTATCCGCGTATCATAAAGCAAAGGGGCATACGGTGGAATGGTGGAACGCAAAGGGGCGGTACGACCTTGTATATAAAAGCCGCGTCTTTACGGACACCTATTCCAAAGACACGATAACCGTTACCAACGCGGAACAAGTTATTTTCGGCGGTACGGGCTACGACACGAAAAACCGCTTGCCGCCGGAAGTGGAACACAGTTACCCGGATTATTCTATCTACCCGCAGTTTTTCGGGATTGCCTACGGCTTTTTAAGCCGGGGTTGTCCGAGAAATTGCGGGTTTTGCATTGTCAGCAGTAAAGAGGGACGCAAAAGTGTTAAGGTTGCGGATTTGTCCGAGTTTTGGAAATGGCAGCCGGAAATAAAAATCATGGACGCTAATCTGCTTGCCTGTCCCGACCATGAAAATCTCATTGAGCAGCTTATACGAAGCCGCGCATGGGTGGATTTTTCGCAAGGGCTGGATATTCGCCTTGTGAACAGGGATAATGTCAGCCTGTTAAATCGGGTACGGATAAAAGCGGTACATTTTGCATGGGATAATCCCGACGAGGACTTAACCGGGTATTTCCAACGTTTTTTGGATTTGACCGCCATTAAGAGCAGCCGCCAGCGGCGCGTGTATGTTCTTACCAACTACGGCAGCACTCACGAACAGGATTTATACCGCGTGAACACCTTGCGGGCTATGGGCTTTGACCCGTATGTGATGATTTACGAGCGTCCAACCGCCCCGCCTGTTACCCGCCATTTGCAACGGTGGGTAAATAACAAACGGCTTTTCTATGCTGTCCCCCGTTTTGAAGATTACATTCCGGGCAGAAAGGAGGTTTGAAATGGCGTATGTAACCGTCCCAAAGGACTTAACAAAAATCAAAAGCAAGGTAATGTTCAACCTTACGAAACGACAGCTAATTTGTTTCAGCGCGGCGGTAGCAATCGGACTGCCGCTGTTCTTTTTGGTAAAAGACAGCGTTGGAACAACCACAGCGGCATTGTGCATGGTGCTTGCCATGCTGCCTATGTTTTTGCTTGCCATGTACGAGAAAAACGGGCAACCGCTGGAAGTGATTATTCGGCAATTTGTGGAAGT
Organism: Absiella sp. AM29-15; assembly: GCF_003434225.1. Classification (NCBI taxonomy): domain Bacteria; kingdom Bacillati; phylum Bacillota; class Erysipelotrichia; order Erysipelotrichales; family Erysipelotrichaceae; genus Amedibacterium; species Absiella sp. AM29-15. The sequence goes on along the minus strand of NZ_QVFL01000012.1, from coordinate 1,633 downwards.
GAAGTTTCTTCGCCCCAAAGAGCGACCTTATCAGACCAACAATTTTTATGCCGCCCTTGCGCGGCAAGAGCAATTAGATAAGGAGGTACGGGCGATTGTCAAAGGAAAAGAAAAACACCCAAAACGAAAAGCGTAAACTTTCCCGACAGGAAAGAAAACAGATAGATACCCTTATCCGACAGGCAAAGGGCGACGGGAAGCCCCATACGGCGCAGGACAGCATACCGTTTGAGCGAATGTATAAGGACGGGATTTGCCGCCTTGCAAACGGGCGGTATTCCAAGTGCATTGAGTTTGAGGACATCAACTATCAGCTTGCGCAGCCGGACGACAAAACCGCCATTTTTGAAGCCCTTTGCGATATGTATAACTCGTTCGACGCTTCTATCAGCGTGCAGCTTTCCCTAATCAGCCGCCATGCGAACAAGGACGATTTCAAGAACAGTATCACGATTGCGCCGCAGAATGATGACTTCGACAGTATCAGAGCAGAATACACCGAAATGCTTAGGACGCAGCTTGAACGCGGAAACAACGGGCTTATCAAGACCAAGTTTCTCACCTTTACCGTTGAAGCAAAGGACATTAGATCGGCGCGGGCGCGTCTTGCCCGCATTGAAACGGACACCCTCAACCATTTTAAGGTGATCGGCGCGGCGGCGCGGGTATTGGACGGGAAACAGCGTCTTGAAGTGCTGCATGGGATTTTCCACCCGGACGGGGAACGCTTTAACTTTGCGTGGGAATGGCTACCCGCAAGCGGTCTTTCTGTCAAAGACTTTATCGCGCCGTCCTCTTTCCGATTTGGCGACGGGCGAATGTTTCAAATGGGCGGCAAGTTTGGCGTAGTTTCCTTTTTGCAGATCGTCGCGCCGGAACTCTCCGACCGTATGCTTGCCGACTTCATGGACGCGGAAAACGGGATTATCGTCAATCTGCACATTCAGAGTATCGACCACAACGAAGCAATCAAGACGATTAAGCGCAAGATTACCGACCTTGACCGTATGAAAATCGAGGAACAGAAAAAAGCAATCCGCAGCGGCTACGACATGGATATTATTCCGTCCGACCTTGCCACCTACGGCGGGGAAGCAAAAAACCTACTCCGCGATTTGCAGAGCCGCAACGAAAGAATGTTTCTGCTTACGCTGCTTGTCTTAAACCTTGCAGATACCAAGCAGAAATTGGATAACGAAGTATTTGGAGCGGCGGCAATCGCGCAGAAATACAACTGCATTTTGACCCGCCTTGACTACCGGCAGGAACAGGGGCTTATGTCCTCTATCCCGTTGGGGGAAAACCTTATCCATATCCAGCGCGGCTTGACGACCAGCAGCACCGCCGTTTTCGTTCCCTTTACGGTGCAAGAGCTGTTCCAAAGCGGCGAAGCATTGTATTACGGCTTAAACGCCCTTTCCAACAACATGATTTTGTGCGACCGAAAGAAGCTGAAAAATCCCAACGGCTTGATACTCGGCACACCGGGCAGCGGCAAAAGTTTTTCTGCAAAACGCGAAATCACAAACGCTTTTCTTATCACGTCCGACGACATTATCATTTGCGACCCCGAAGCCGAAGTGCGACAAGAAGTCGCATAGTAAATTGCTGGTTGTCAGCTACCCTATCCATT
>NZ_QVFL01000011.1:0-148140 GCF_003434225.1 Absiella sp. AM29-15 | reverse complement strand
AAGATAGCACGTTGCCAGGTCTGTTTGCCTCACATTTGTGAGGCTTTTTTAATGCTTAAGTGGAGGACATTATGGAGAAACTTAATTTAAAACAAATACTATCCGTTTCACTGACTTTATTTGCGATTTTTTTTGGTGCAGGAAATATGATTTTTCCTCCAGCAATGGGGCAACTTGCGGGAACAAATTACTTTAGTGCATTAATAGGCTTTATACTTACAGATGCTGGAATCGCAATATTAGGAGTAACAGCTGTTGTATTGGTTGGAAATTCTATGAGCGATTTAGGGGCATTAATCAGTAAAAAATTTGCATTAATTTTATCTGTGGGAGTATATTTATTAATTGGTCCTTTATTTGCTTTACCAAGAACGGGTAGCGTTTCATTTGAATTAGCAGCACTGCCTTACATAAATACTGATTATAAAATGCTGTTTTCACTTTTATTTACAGGCGCTTTTTTTGGCATTACGTATTATTTGAGCAGTAATCCAAACAAAATAGTAGATATCGTAGGTAAATATCTGACACCATTTTTATTATTGAGCATTTTGGCTATTTTCATTGCCACAATCGTAAATATCAATACAGATGGGGGAGGCAGTGTATTAGGAAATGCTGCAATGCCAAAAGATAAATATGTGGCTATTCCATTATTTCAAGGGATGATCGAAGGATATAATGCATTAGATGGCCCTGCTGGTTTAGCATTTGCAATCATTGTGATTAATGCTATTAAAAACTATGGTATAAAAGAGAAAAAGAATATTGCAAAATATACAATATTATCAGGTTTAGGAGCTGCTTTCTTTCTTGCTGTTGTTTACTTTATGTTAACTTATGTAGGGGCAAGAACAATGATACCTTTTGAAAATGGTGGCGCATTATTACATTCAGTAACAAGTCATTTATTTGGCGGTGTGGGAGGCGTTATTTTAGGGATAGCTGTATTATTTGCTTGTTTAACAACCTCGATAGGATTAACCACTTCATTTTCTGATTACTTTCATACTATCCTTCCAAATACTTCTTATAAGAAAATTGCCGCAATTGTTTGCGTATTTAGCTTTATCATTTCTAATGTTGGCTTAAGCCAGTTAATCGAAATCAGCTTGCCAATTCTGATTATGATCTATCCAGTGACTGTTTCATTGATACTTTTATCTTTTTGTAAAAAATTGATTAAAACAAAAAGGTCTGTGTATATTCTAGGAATGTTGTTTACTTTTGCTGCTTCATTTATCAATGGTCTTGATAGTGCAGGCATTCAAATTGCTTTTATATCCAATGCAGTACATCATCTTCCTTTTTATGATTTAAGTTTAGGATGGATAATGCCGTTTATGTTTGGAAGTCTACTTGGCTTTTTACCAATCTTTGAATTTATGAATAAACATAATGGGCAGTTAGAAACTATGTAGGATAACATTTGCTATTCAGTATAGTTTTTTCTTTGTTTTATGGACTTTTTTAACTAATTTAATGATAAAAAACAGATAATTTGATAAAATTAAAAAGAAAATAAAAAAAAGTGTTGACAATAGGCTGTTATATGATTTATCATTGATAAGCAAGTGGATTTTTAGGGTTCCCCGAAGTGGGAACTTAATTTACACTTCAAAATGACACACCCGGAAATGTGTGTTTGTGAAAGGAGGACATTATGCCAACAATTAACCAATTAATTCGTAAAGGTCGTGAACAGAGCGTGAAGCTTTCTAAGTCACCAGCTCTGAATAGAGGATATAACTCCTTAAAGAGACGCCCTACTAACTTAAGCGCACCTCAGAAACGTGGTGTTTGTACACGTGTCGGAACAATGACACCTAAGAAACCAAACTCTGCGTTACGTAAATATGCCCGTGTTCGTTTAAGTAATGGAATGGAAGTTACAGCTTATATTCCAGGTATCGGTCATAACTTACAGGAACACAGTGTTGTTATGATTCGTGGAGGACGTGTTAAGGACCTGCCAGGTGTTCGTTACCATATTATTCGTGGTACATTGGACTGTGCTGGTGTGGCAAACCGTAATCAGAGTCGTTCTCTGTACGGTGCTAAAAAACCAAAAGAAGCTAAAAAGAAATAGTCAATTGTGAAAGGAGGAAATAAGAATGCCTAGAAAAGGACATGTAGCGAAACGTGATGTATTAGTTGATCCAATTTACAACTCCAAGCTGGTTACTCGTTTAATCAACAAAATCATGATTGATGGTAAAAGAGGGGTTGCTCAGAAGATCCTTTACAATGCGTTTGATATTATTGAAGTAAAAACAAATGAAAAACCAATGGAAGTTTTCGAAAAAGCATTAGAAAACGTTATGCCATTGTTAGAACTAAAAGTTCGTCGTGTTGGTGGTGCTAACTACCAGGTCCCAGTAGAAGTATCTGCTGAAAGACGTTTGACATTAGGTCTTCGTTGGATCGTTAACTACGCACGTTTAAGAAACGAAAAGACAATGGAGCAAAGATTAGCTGCAGAAATTATGGATGCTGCTAATGGAACTGGAGCATCTGTTAAAAAACGTGAAGACACTCACAAAATGGCAGAAGCTAATAAAGCATTTGCTCACTACCGCTGGTAAGAAAGGAGATCCATTATGCCACGTCAATATTCATTAGAAAAGACTCGTAACATTGGTATCATGGCTCATATCGATGCTGGTAAAACAACAACAACAGAACGTATCCTGTATTATACAGGTGTTAACCACAAAATTGGTGAAACTCACGATGGAGCTTCAACAATGGACTGGATGGCACAGGAACAGGAACGTGGTATTACGATTACATCTGCTGCAACAACTGCAGCATGGAAAGGTCACCGTATCAACATTATCGATACTCCGGGCCACGTTGACTTCACTGTAGAAGTTGAACGTTCTCTGCGTGTATTAGATGGTGCGGTAACTGTATTGGATGCAAAAGCTGGTGTAGAACCTCAGACAGAAACTGTTTGGCGTCAGGCAACAACTTATGGTGTTCCAAGAATCGTATTCTGTAACAAGATGGATGCAACTGGTGCTGACTTCTTGATGAGCTGTAGAACAATCGTTGATCGTTTAGGTGCTAAGAGCTGCCCTATTCAGTTGCCAATCGGTGCAGAATCAACATTCACTGGTATCGTAGATATCATTGAACGTAAAGCTGAAATTTATACAAATGATTTAGGTACAGAAATTCAGATTTCTGAAGTACCTGAAGATTTAAAAGACCTGTGTGAAGAATATCGTGGTAAACTGCTGGAATACCTTGCAGATTACGACGAAGAATTCATGATGCAGGTATTAGAAGGTGAAGAACCAAGCATTGACGAAATCAAACGTGTATTACGTATTGCTGTTTGTGCTGGTGATTTCTTCCCTGTATTATGTGGATCAGCATACAAGAACAAAGGTGTTCAGATGGTTCTGGATGCAGTTGTTGACTACTTGCCTTCTCCATTAGATATTCCTGCAATTAAGGGTACTTTGGAAGATGGTACAGAAGTAGAACGTCATGCAAGTGATGAAGAACCATTCTCTGCATTGGCATTCAAAATTGCTACTGACCCATTCGTTGGTAAGTTATCATACTTCCGTGTATACTCAGGTACTGCAAAATCAGGAAGTTATATCTTAAACTCAACAAAAGGTAAGAGAGAACGTTTTGGACGTATCGTACAGATGCATGCAAACTCTCGTAAAGAAATCGAAGAAGTTTATGCAGGTGATATTGCTGCAGCAGTAGGTTTAAAGGTAACTACTACCGGAGATTCTCTGTGTGCTGAAGATCATCCTGTTGTACTGGAAAGCATGGAATTCCCAGAACCAGTTATTGAATTATCTCTGGAACCAAAAACAAAAGCTGACCAGGATAAAATGGGACTTGCTCTTGCAAAACTTGCAGAAGAAGACCCTACATTCAAAACTTACACTGATCAGGAAACAGGTCAGACAATTATCGCTGGTGTTGGTGAACTTCACCTGGATATTATCGTTGACCGTCTGCGTCGTGAATTTAAGGTAGAAGCTAACGTTGGTCAGCCAATGGTTGCTTACCGTGAAACAATTCGTGAAGCTGCTGATTGTGAAGGAAAATACATCAAACAGTCTGGTGGACGTGGTCAGTATGGTCACGTATGGATCAAATTTGAACCTCAAGAAGAAGGTAAAGGATTTGAATTCGTTGACGCAACTGTTGGTGGTAGTGTTCCTCGTGAATATATCAAACCAACTGCTGAAGGTCTGGAAGATGCATTGCAGAATGGTATCATCGCTGGTTACCCAGTAATCGATATCAAAGCTACATTGTTTGATGGATCTTACCATGATGTCGATTCTAGTGAAATGGCTTATAAGATTGCTGCATCTATGGCTTTAAAAGCTGCTGCTAAGAAATGTAAACCAGTTATCCTAGAACCAGTTATGGAAGTTGAAGTAACTGCACCTAATGAATATTTAGGTAGCGTTATGGGTGACGTAAGTTCTCGTCGTGGTGCAATCATTGACCAGGAAGAAAGAGGAAATGCGATCATTGTTAAGGCACACATCCCATTATCTGAAATGTTTGGTTATGTAACTGACCTTCGTTCATTCACTCAGGGACGTGGAAATTACTCTATGAAATTCGATCATTATAGCGAAGTTCCTAAGAGTATTGCAGAAAAAATCGTTAAAAACAACAGTTCTGAAAATTAATTGTTGCTTTTATAAAAACTTTGAATTAGAATATACATGAAAACTATAAATTAGGAGGAAAATTAAAATGGCTAAAGAAAAATTTGACCGTTCCAAAACACATGTTAACATTGGAACTATCGGACACGTTGACCACGGTAAAACAACTTTAACTGCTGCAATCACAAACGTACTTGCAAAAGACGGTATGGCTGAAGCAAAAGCTTACGATGCAATCGATGGTGCTCCAGAAGAAAAAGAACGTGGTATCACAATTAACACTGCTCACGTTGAGTATCAGACAGACAAACGTCACTATGCACACGTTGACTGTCCAGGTCACGCTGACTACGTTAAGAACATGATCACTGGTGCTGCTCAGATGGATGGTGCTATCCTTGTAGTTGCTGCATCTGATGGTCCTATGCCTCAGACTCGTGAGCACATCTTACTTGCTCGTCAGGTAGGTGTTCCTTACATCGTTGTATTCTTGAACAAATGCGACATGGTTGATGATGAAGAATTAATCGACCTTGTTGAAATGGAAGTTCGTGAATTATTAAGCGAATACGGATTCGACGGAGATAACGCTCCAGTTATCCGTGGTTCTGCATTGAAGGCTCTTGAAGGAGATCCTAAATATGTTGGTGCTATCCACGAATTAATGGATGCTGTTGACGAATATATCCCAGATCCAGTTCGTGACACTGATAAACCATTCTTGATGTCTGTAGAAGACGTTATGACTATCACAGGACGTGGTACAGTTGCTACTGGCCGTGTTGAACGTGGTGTTGTTAAGATGGGTGAAGAAGTTGAAATCGTTGGTATCCACGACACTCGTAAAACAGTTATCACTGGATTGGAAATGTTCCGTAAACAGTTGGAATATGCTGAATCAGGTGACAACATTGGTGCATTGTTACGTGGTATCAACCGTGATGAAATCCAGCGTGGACAGGTTCTTGCTAAACCAGGAACAGTACACCCTCACACAAAATTCAAAGCTCAGGTTTATGTATTGAGCAAAGATGAAGGTGGACGTCACACTCCATTCGTATCTAACTACCGTCCTCAGTTCTACTTCCGTACAACTGACGTAACTGGTGTTATCACATTACCAGAAGGAACTGATATGTGTATGCCTGGAGATAACGTAGAAATGACTGTTGAATTGATCGCTCCAATCGCTATCGAAAACAACACTAAATTCTCTATCCGTGAAGGTGGACGTACAGTAGGTTCAGGTAACGTTACTGAAATCATCGAGTAATTTAAACTTATGATGAAAAGCATTGGTCTATGACTGATGCTTTTTTTACATCTATTGCAATTTCAGATAAAGTGTGTATAATAAATAACGTCATGACAGGGGTGCCTTCGGGCTGAGAAACACCCTTATGACCTGATCTAGTTAATACTAGCGTAGGGAGTCAGATCTATGAATTCTTAGATTTGTTGACTTACGCCTCACGGAGGTGTTTTTTTATGAAAAAATTGACAACATTAGATTTGGTTTATATGGCATTTTATGCTGCATTATTCATGGTGCTTGATTACTTTACAAATATGATTCCTTTCTTGAAGATGCCAAATGGTGGTTCTATTGGCGTATCGACAATTGCGTTGATCGTTTGCAGTTATCATTTAGGATGGATCAAAGGAACCATCGTTGGACTTGTTTCTGTATTGATTCAGTTTGTGACAGGTCCAATGTATATCCCACAGTTATTGGGATTCCTAATGGATTACTTAATCGCATTTAGTGTATATGGTTTGGCTAGCTTATTTCCAAATTATAAGTATTTCTATTCTGGAATTCTAATTACCAATTTTCTGCGTTTTGCAAGTCATACCATTGGTGGTGTGATAGTATGGGAAACAACATGGTGGGGTTCCATTATATACAATGCACCATATATGATTGCTACAACGATTGTCGGAATGATCGTTGTGCCAATTTTAGTTGAGCGTCTGCATTTAAATAAAGAAAAAACAGCGTAATGATAAAGATTTGCCCATATGAACAAGAAAATGGGTAAATCTTTTTTTCATGAATTTATGAAATCATTTATATTAAATCTTGTTTTATGAACTAGAATGAACGATAATATAGTTGAACATGAGAAAGGAAATAATAAATATGCTAAATAGACAATTTTTTACTTCTGAGTCTGTAACAGAAGGACATCCTGATAAAATATGTGATCAGATTTCAGATGCAGTATTAGATGCAATTTTAGAAAAAGATCCAATGGCACGAGTTGCTTGTGAAACATGCTGTACAACGGGTATGGTGATGATCATGGGAGAAATATCTACAAATTGTTACGTTGACATTCCAAGTATCGCAAGAAATACGATTTTGGAAATTGGATATGATAGAGCAAAATATGGCTTTGATGGAACGACTTGTTCTGTTTTAACTTCAATTGATGAACAGTCTTCTGATATTGCCATGGGTGTTGATCACTCTCTAGAAACAAAAGAAGGCGGAGAAGAAAACAATGGTGCAGGGGATCAGGGAATGATGTTTGGATATGCCTGCGATGAAACACTTGAATATATGCCAATGTCTATTTCCCTTGCCCACAGACTTGCTAAACAGTTGACAAAAATTCGTAAGGATGGAATTGTAGACTATCTTCGTCCTGATGGGAAAACACAGGTTACGGTGGAATATATTGATGATAAACCTACACGTGTAGATACGATTGTTATTTCAACGCAACATTCCGATACAGTTTCTTTAGATACAATTCGTAAAGATTTAAAGGAGCATGTGATAGATGTCATCATAGATCCTAAAATGATAGATGAAGATACAAAGATTTATATCAATCCAACAGGACGCTTTGTAATAGGCGGACCTCAAGGGGATAGTGGTTTAACAGGAAGAAAAATAATTGTAGATACATATGGTGGTATGGCACGTCATGGTGGTGGAGCATTTTCTGGAAAGGATCCTACAAAAGTAGACCGTAGTGCTGCTTATGCCGCTCGTTATGTTGCAAAAAATATTGTTGCTGCAGGCTTGGCTAAACGATGCGAAATTCAACTTGCATATGCGATTGGTATTGCACATCCTGTAAGTATTCTTGTAGATACCTTTGGCACAGGAAAATTAAAAGATGAAGAAATTGCAGAAATTGTTAGAAAAGAATTTGATTTACGTCCTACCGCAATTATAAAAACTTTAGATTTAAGAAAACCTCAGTATAAACAACTTGCCGCATATGGGCATTTTGGAAGAGATGATTTAAATGTAAAATGGGAAGATACAACACCAGCACAGGAATTGAAGAAATATTTGAAATAAGAAACAGGGCGCCTGTTTCTTTTTGTAAGGGAGGAAAGTTATATGCTTGCTGACTATCATATACACTCAAGTTTTAGTGATGACTCTACATATCCTATGGAAGATATAATAAAAAAAGCAATTACCATAGGTTTAGATGAAATATGTTTTACTGAGCATGTGGATCATGGAGTTAAAAGCTATGATTCTGATTTTTATAAGGATTATCATGATGAGTTTTTAAGATGTAAAGGAAAGTATCAAAATCAAATAAAAATAAAGTTTGGAATTGAATATGGAATACAAACACATACAATTGAACAATATCAACAGGACTTTTATCGCAATGATTTTGATTTTGTTATATTATCCTGCCATCAGATTAATAATATGGAATTTTGGACACAGGATTTTCAGAAAGGGAAAACACAAAAAGAATATAATCTGGCCTATTATGAAGAAATTTATCAAGTAATGAAAAAATATAAGAATTATAGTGTGTTGGGGCATCTGGATGCAATCAAACGCGATGATCTTGAGGGAGTTTACCCTTATAAAGAAACAAAAGATATATTGGAGAAGATATTAAAGCTTGCTATTAAGGATGGAAAGGGTATTGAAATAAACACTAGCAATGAACGTTATGGTTTATCAGATTTTACTCCATGTAAAGATATCCTGTTACTTTATAAACAATTAGGGGGAGAAATCATTACGTTTGGAAGTGATACACATAAAGAGGAGCATGTAGGATATCATATTAAAGAGATGAGAAAAGAATTAAAAAGATTAGGATTTACTAAGTTTTGTACATATGAACGTATGGAGCCACATTTTCATGAACTATAGATGACTAAAATAGAAGAAATCATCATATTTTTTCTATTTTTTTATGCAATTTTATCGCAAAAATAAATGTAAGCGTATACAGAAAACCATGAAATATATAAAAACAGAGAAACAATAAAAAAGCTGATAAAATAAAGGAAATTCACAAAAAAAAGCCTATTTTAGGGGTTGTAATCAAGGTGTGCATGTGTTAAAATATTATCACGACCGCGAGGACATGCGAGGTTGCTGACCCACTGAAAGGCGTTGTCATGAACAGCCGGTCAGGGAATTCGCATCGAGCGAGTCTATAATCTATATAGACGAAAGGAGATTATTTCATGGCAAAGAAAAATAGCGTAAGAATTCGCTTAAAAGCCTACGAACACAGAATCTTAGATGCATCAGCAGAAAAGATCGTTCAGGCAGCACAAGCTCACGGTGCTAAAAAAATTGTTGGACCTGTACCTCTTCCAACTGAAAAGCAGGTAGTAACTATCCTGCGTGCGGTACACAAGTACAAAGATTCTCGTGAACAATTCGAGATCAGAACTCACAAACGTTTAATTGAGATCGTCGGACCTACAGCAGAAACAATCGACTCACTGAGCCGTCTGGAACTGCCAAGTGGTGTGGACATCGAAATTAAGCTGTAATGGAGGTGACATCATGAAAGGTATTCTAGGACGTAAACTTGGTATGACTCAGGTTTTTACTGAAGACGGAACTTTAATTCCAGTCACAGTAGTAGAAGCTTGCCCAAATGTTGTATTACAGAAAAAGACAGTGGAAAACGATGGATACGAAGCTGTTCAGTTAGGTTTTGAAGACATTAAAGAAACACGCAGTACAAAACCAAACACTGGTCACGCTGCGAAAGCAAATACAGCTCCAAAAAGATTCATGAAAGAAGTTCGCAACAGTGAATTTGCTGAAATGAATTTAGGCGATGAAGTTAAAGTAGACATCTTCGCTGCTGGAGAAACAGTTGACGTAATCGGAACCAGCAAAGGTAAAGGGTTCATGGGTACAATCGTTCGTAACAATGCGAAAATTGGTCCTAAGAGCCACGGTTCAGGACACCACAGACACATCGGTTCTCTTGCTACAAACGGTATTACTTCTAGACAGGGTAAAATCTTAAAGGGAACAGTTATGGCTGGTCAAGAAGGTGGATACAGAACCACTAACAAAAACCTTACAGTTATTAAGGTTGATGTTGAAAACAATTACTTATTGATCAAAGGAAATGTGCCTGGACCAAAACGTGGATTGGTAATGGTACGTTCTGCAAAAACTTCTAAAGGAAACAGCGAACCTGTAACTTTAGTAGATTACACGAAAGAGGAGGAATAAAAGATGCCTAAGATGGTCGTATTAAGCCAAACTGGTCAAGAGTTACACGAAATCACTCTTGCCGATTCAGTATTTGGCATCGAGCCAAATCAGCAATGTATTTTCGATGCTATCGTAATGCAGCGCGCATCAACTCGTCAGGGAACTCACGACACTAAGACTCGTACAGAAGTGCGTGGTGGTGGACGTAAGCCATGGCGTCAGAAAGGAACTGGACGTGCTCGTCAGGGTTCTATCCGTGCTACACAGTGGAGAGGCGGAGGTATCGTATTCGGACCAACTCCTAGAAGCTACAGCTACAAACTGAACAAAAAAGTTCGTCGTTTGGCATTAAAATCAGTATTATCTGAAAAAGTTGCTGAAAACGCAATGAGCGTTGTAGATAAATTTGAATTAGAAGCTCCTAAGACAAAAGCTTTCAATGAAATTATCGCTAACATCAACGCACCTAAGAAAACATTATTTGTAGTATCTGAAGGTGAAGATTTTGAAAATGCATTCTTGAGCATGAGAAACATCCCAACAATGATGATGTTGACTGCTGATGGAATTAATGTTTACGATATCGTAAATGCTAACAAAATCGTCTTTACAGAAGCTGCTGTAAAAGATGTTGAGGAGGCACTTGCATAATGGATAACTATAAAGATATTATCGTTCGCCCAATCATTACTGAAAAGACAATGAGATACATGGACGAAAACAATGTGGTAACATTTGAAGTTAAAAAAGGAACTAACAAAGTTCTTGTAAAACAGGCCGTAGAAAAAATCTTCGGTGTAGATGTTGAAAATGTGAATATCGTTAACGTAAAACCTAAAGAAAAAAGAATGGGTAGATACGTTGGTAAAACAAAAGCTGTTCGTAAAGCATATGTGAAAATCGCTAAAGGACAGGACATCGATTTATTTGGCTCTGACGAAGAAGCTAAGTAAGATCAGGAAGAAGCACGCTATTTCCTGAATAAATATTGCGTAAGGAGGAAATTGACAAATGCCAATTAAGAAGTATAAACCGACCACTCCAGGTCGTCGTGGAATGACAAGCTTGTCACGTGACGAAATCACTTGCGACAAGCCAGAAAAAAGTTTGTTAGCCCCTTTAAAAAGTAAAGGTGGACGTAACAACAACGGACGTATTACAACTCGTCACCAGGGTGGCGGACACAAGAGAAGCTACCGTATCATCGATTTCAAGAGAAATAAAGATGGTATCCCTGCTAAAGTTGCAACGATTGAATACGATCCAAACCGTTCTGCAAACATCGCATTGTTGAATTATGCAGATGGTGAAAAACGTTACATTATCGCTCCTAAAGGGTTAACTGTTGGAACAACAGTTGTATCTGGTAAAGGTGCTGATATCAAAGTTGGTAACGCATTAGAATTGAAAGATATCCCAGAAGGAACTTTCATTCACAACATTGAATTAAAACCTGGTAAAGGTGGACAGTTAGCTCGTTCTGCTGGAACTAGCGCACAGATTTTGGGTATTGAAGAAAAATACGCTACTGTTCGTTTAGCTTCTGGTGAAGTTCGTAAGATTTTGTCTAATTGCCGTGCTACAATCGGTATCGTAGGTAACGAAGATCACAGTCTGGTTAACTATGGTAAAGCTGGACGTATGCGTTGGAAAGGTGTTCGCCCAACAGTTCGTGGTTCTGTTATGAACCCTAACGATCACCCTCATGGTGGTGGTGAAGGACGTACTCCTGTAGGACGTAAATCTCCAATGACTCCATGGGGCAAGAAAGCTATGGGTGTCAAGACTCGTAACACTAAGAAAGCTTCAACGAAATTAATCGTTCGTCGTCGTAATGGCAAATAGGCAAAGGAGGAAATGAAAAATGAGTCGTAGTTTGAAAAAAGGCCCATTCTGTGATGACCACTTAATGAAAAAAGTGGAAGCATTGAATGCAGCTGGCAAAAAAGAAGTTATTAAAACTTGGTCACGTCGTTCAACGATTTTCCCTCAGTTTGTGGAACATACATTTGCCGTTTACAATGGTAAAGAACACTTACCTGTTTATGTTACAGAAGACATGGTAGGTCACAAACTTGGTGAATTTGTGCCAACCCGCAAATATGGTGGGCATGGCGATGATGACAAGAAAGCAAAACGATAAGGAGGAAACGTTAAAATGGAAGTAAAAGCAACAGCAAAAACATTACGTATCCCACCTAGAAAAGCTCGTATTGTTATCGATTTAATTCGTGGGAAAGATGCTGCTGAAGCAGCTGCAATCTTAAAATTCACACCAAACGTTGCTGCTGAAGCAATCGGAAAAGTGTTGAAATCTGCAGTAGCTAACGCAGTAAATAACAATGATATGGATGAAGAAAAATTATACGTGAAAGCATGCTACGCTAATGAAGGTGTAACTTTAAAGCGTTTTATGCCACGTGCTAAAGGATCTGCAAGTGCAATCCACAAACGCACCAGCCACATTACAGTTGTGGTTGACGAGCGTGATTAAGGAGGTAGCCCATGGGACAGAAAGTTAGTCCGATCGGATTACGTGTTGGTGTCATTCGTGACTGGGAGTCAAGATGGTACGCTGACAAGGATTATGCCGATTTATTGCTAGAAGATGTAAAAATTCGTGAATTCCTGTTTGCTGAATTAAAAGCAGCAAGCGTTTCAAGAATCGAAATTGAACGTTCTAAAAACCGTGTTGAAATTATGATCCGTACAGCTCGTCCAGGCGTTGTCATTGGACAGAACGGTGAAAACATCGAAGGTTTAAAGAAAAAATTAGAAAAAATGACTGGTGGCAAGAACATCTACATTAAAGTGCTAGAAATTGCCAACCCTGATTTAGATGCTAAGTTAGTAGCAAGAAGCATTGCTGATCAGTTAGAACAGCGTGCAAGCTTCCGTACTGCTCAGAAAAAAGCAATCCAGAGAACAATGCGTGCTGGTGCTAAAGGTATCAAAACTGCAGTTAGTGGACGTTTAGGAGGAGCTGATATGGCTCGTACTGAAGGTTACTCTGAAGGTGTAGTTCCTTTGCATACATTACGTGCTGATATCGATTATGCTTGGGAAGAAGCTAGTACAACTTACGGACGTTTAGGTGTTAAAGTTTGGATCTGCCGTGGTGAAGTATTACCTGGACAGATGGTAACTGAACCAGAAGCACCAAAGAACAACATGAACGATCGTCGTAGAAACAATCGTCGTGGAAACCGTAGAAACAATAACAGAAATGATGCTAATGCAGCAAAGGAAAACGCGAGCCAGGCTCCTAAAAACAACGCGGAAGGAGGAAACTAAATTATGTTAATGCCTAAGAGAACAAAATATAGAAGACCTCACCGTTTAAGTTACGAAGGACGTGCTAAAGCTGGTCGTGACGTATCTTTTGGTGAATATGGTTTAGTAGCTGATACTGGTGCTTATATTACTAACCGCCAGATCGAAGCAGCTCGTATTGCCATGACACGTTATATGAAACGTGGTGGTAAAGTTTGGATTCGTATCTTCCCTCACTTGGCAGTTACGAAAAAACCTCTTGAAGTACGTATGGGTTCTGGTAAAGGTGCTCCTGAAGGATGGGTAGCAGTAGTTAAACCAGGCCGTGTAATGTTTGAAATTGCTGGTGTAGATGAAGAAGTAGCACGTGAAGCATTCCGTCTGGCTTCTCACAAGTTACCAGTTAAAACGAAATTCGTTGTTAGAAAAGGAGAGAAGTAATTATGTTAGCGAAAGAGATCAGAGAAAAAAGCAACACAGAAATTTTACAAGAGATCGAAGCGCTTAAAGATGAACTTTTTAATCTTCGTTTCCAACAAGCAACTGGACAGTTATCCGACACAGCTCGTTTAAAAACTGTGAAAAAGGATATTGCCCGTATGAAGACCGTGTTGACTGAGCGTGAGCTTAGTAACCAGGATTAAGGAGGATCACTAAGTTATGGAAAGATCTAACCGTAAAGTATATCGTGGAACAGTAGTTTCCGATAAAATGGATAAAACAATTACTGTTGTAGTTGAAACTAAGAAAACACACCCATTATATGGTAAACGTGTAAAATATTCTAAGAAATTTAAAGCTCATGACGAAAACAATGAAGCTAGAATCGGAGATAGAGTAGAAATTATGGAAACTCGTCCATTATCTGCAACTAAACGTTTCCGTCTAGTGAAAATCGTTGAAAAAGCTGTACAGCTGTAGGCGCTAGGAGGTAGACATTCATGATCCAGAATGAAAGTAGATTACGCGTCGCTGACAACACAGGTGCTAAAGAAGTATTAGTTATCCGTTGTTTAGGTGGAAGCGTTAGAAAGTTTTCAAACATCGGGGATATCGTTGTCTGTGCTGTTAAGCAGGCTGCTCCTGGTGGAACTGTAAAAAAAGGTGACGTTGTAAAAGGTGTTATCGTACGTACAAAACGTGGGGTTCGCCGTGACAACGGAACATACATCAAATTTGATGACAATGCAGTTGTCCTAATTAAGGATGACAAAACACCACGTGGTACACGTATTTTTGGACCTGTGGCAAGAGAACTTCGTGACAAAGACTTCATGAAAATTGTGTCTTTGGCACCAGAAGTACTATAAGGAGGTGTCTTTGTGAAAATCAAAAAAGGTGATAAAGTTCAGGTTATTACAGGTGCTTACAAGGGCACTGTAGCTGAAGTAATTAAAGTTTTCCCTAAAGAAAACAAAGTAATCGTAGAAGGAGTTAACATGGTGAAAAAACACCTGAAACCAACTCAGCAGAATCCAGACGGTGGAATCATTGAGAAGGAAGCTCCTATCCATGTATCTAATGTTATGGCTTACGATTCAAAAGCTAAAAAAGCTAGTCGTATCGGATTCAAATTCGAAACTGACAAAAAAGGCAATACAGAAAAAGTGCGCGTCTACAAAAAGACTGGCGCTACTGTTAAGTAGGGGAGGTTAAAAGATGAACCGCCTAAATAAAAGATACACAGAGGAAGTAGTACCTAGCTTGATGAAAAAATTCAACTACAAATCAGTTATGGAAGTTCCTGCTGTAGAAAAAATCGTTATTAATATGGGTATTGGTGAAGCAATCGCTAACCCTAAATTGTTAGATGAAGCAGTTGCTGAATTAGCACAGATTACTGGTCAGCAGCCTGTTATCACAAGAGCAAAAAAATCAATTGCAAACTTCAAATTACGTGAAGGTATGCCAATTGGATGTAAGGTTACTTTAAGAAAAGAAAAGATGTATGATTTCTTAGATAAACTTATGAACATCTCTTTGCCACGTGTACGTGACTTCCGTGGAGTATCAGCTACATCATTTGATGGTCGTGGAAATTACACTTTAGGTGTAAAAGAACAGTTGATCTTCCCAGAAATCAATTACGATAAAGTAAACAAAGTACGTGGTATGGACGTAGTTATCGTTACTAGCGCAAAAACAAACGAAGAAGCAAAGGCACTACTTGAAGAATTAGGTATGCCTTTCAAAAAATAGGGAGGACTTAAAATATGGCAAAAAAATCAATGATTAACAAATCAAAACGTCCTCAAAAGTTCCAAGTGCGTGAGTACACACGTTGTGAACGTTGTGGCCGTCCTCACTCAGTTTTACGTAAATACAAACTATGCCGTATTTGCTTCCGCGAACTAGCTTATAAAGGCCAGATCCCGGGCGTAAAAAAGGCAAGTTGGTAATCAGATAGGAGGAATACAGTCATGATGATAATGACAGATCCGATTGCAGATATGCTTACTAGAATTCGTAACGCAGTTCAAGCTCGTCACGAAACAGTAGAAATTCCTGCAAATAAAGAAAAGAAAGATATCGCAAAGATTTTAAAGAATGAAGGGTTCATCACAGATTACAGTGTTGATGGAGATACAAAGAAAACTATCACAATCACATTGAAATATGGACCAAATAACGAAAAAGTAATCAGTGGATTAAAGAGAATTTCTAAACCTGGTTTACGTGTTTATGCAAAAGTGGATAGCATCCCTCGTGTATTAAACGGATTAGGTATTGCAATTATCTCAACATCTCACGGTCTGATGACTGACAAAGAAGCTAAAGCTAAACATGTTGGCGGTGAAGTAATCGCCTACGTTTGGTAAGAGTGTAATTATACGGAGGTAAGAAAATGTCACGTATCGGTAATAAAGCGATTACCATTCCTGCAGGCGTTGAAGTAACAATCGCTGAAGGGAATGAGGTGACTGTTAAAGGTCCTAAAGGAACTTTAACTCGTCAATTTAACCCTAATCTGGGAATCCAGTTAGATGGGGAAGTATTAACAGTAACTCGTCCAAATGAGCAGAAACACACAAAACAGTTACATGGAACAACTCGTGCTTTGTTAAACAACATGGTAGAAGGTGTAACTAACGAATTCACAAAAGATTTGGAATTGGTTGGTATTGGTTTCCGTGCTGCTGTAAGTGGTAAAAAATTAACATTAAATGTTGGTTATTCTCACCCTATTGAATTTGAAATTGAAGAAGGATTAAAAGTTGAATGTCCTTCTGCAACTGATATCAAAGTAACAGGAATTGACAAACAACGTGTTGGTGAATTCGCTGCAAATGTACGTGCTGTAAGAAAACCAGAACCTTACAAAGGAAAAGGTATTCGCTATAAAGGCGAACATGTCCGTCGTAAGGAAGGTAAAACAGCAGGTAAGAAATAGTGGGAAAGGAGAAATTGAACAATGCTTAAGAAAGTATCTAGAAATGACGAACGTCTTCGTCGTCACGTACGTGTTCGTACCAAAATCAGTGGTACTCCTGAATGTCCCCGCCTGAACGTTTTCCGTTCAAATACGCACATTCATGCGCAGATCATTGACGACGTTAATGGAAAAACTTTAGTAGCTGCTAGCAGTGTTGATATGAAACTTGCTAACGGTGGTAATGTAGAAGCTGCAAAAACAGTTGGTGCTGAAATCGCTAAACGTGCTTTAGCAGCAAACATCACAAATGTTGTATTCGACCGTGGTGGATATGTATACACAGGTAGAGTAAAAGCATTAGCTGATGCGGCTAGAGAAGCCGGATTGAAATTTTAGGAGGTTATGCGAATGGAACGTAAACCAAGAAGAAATCGCGATGCTGAAAAAGAATTTGAAGAACGCGTTGTAACCATTAACCGTGTAACAAAAGTAGTAAAAGGTGGACGTCGTTTCCGTTTTGCTGCCTTAGTTGTTATCGGTGATAAAAAAGGCCGTGTAGGCTTTGGTACGGGAAAAGCAAACGAAGTTCCTGATGCTATCAAGAAAGCAATCGAAGATGCTAAGAAAAATGTCTTCACAGTGCCTATTGTTGGAACAACAATTCCTCATGAAATCACTGGTAGATATGGTGCTGGAGAAATCTTCCTTCGCCCTGCTTCTGAAGGTACCGGAGTTATCGCTGGTGGACCTGTTCGTGCAGTATTAGAACTTGCAGGTATCAACGATATTCTTTCTAAATGTTTAGGAAGCCGTACGCCAATTAACATGGTGCGTGCTACGATTGCAGCATTGAAAGATCTGAAAACGATCGAAGATATTGCTCGTCTCCGTGGTAAAAAACCAGAAGAAATTCGCGGTTAATAGGAGGAATTAAACATGAAATTACATGAAATGACTTATACAGAAGGTGCTAGAACAAGTAAGAAACGTATTGGACGTGGACACGGTTCTGGCAATGGTAAAACTGCTGGTAAAGGTAATAAAGGTCAGAACGCAAGATCAGGCGGAGGAGTTCGTTTAGGTTTTGAAGGTGGACAGACTACTTTAGCTAGACGTTTACCAAAGAGAGGATTCACAAACTTCAACCGTAAAGTATTCGCAATCGTAAATGTTGCTAGTCTGAACTGCTTTGAAGATGGTACAGAAGTAACTCCAGAATTGCTGATCGAAAGCGGATTAGTTAGAAAAGAATTAGATGGAATTAAGATTTTAGGTGAAGGTGAATTAGAAAAGAAATTAACTGTTAAAGCTAACAAATTCTCTAAATCAGCTTTAGCTACAATTGAGCAAGCAGGCGGAAAAGCAGAGGTCATCTAATATGTTTAGCACCTTAAAGGGCATGTTGAAGAATAAAGAGATTCGTAAAAGAATTCTCTTTACTCTTGCAATGTTATTTATCTTCCGTTTTGGAACTGCAATTACAGTTCCTGGCGTAGATACAAAAGAACTGGTTGCAGGATTGCAAGACAACTCCCTATTTGCTATGATTAACCTGCTTGGTGGTGGCGGTTTGGAACAACTTTCTATCTTTGCGTTAGGTGTTGGTCCATACATTACTGCTTCCATCATCATCCAGTTGCTTTCTATGGATGTTATTCCTGCTCTAACTGAATTATCTAAGGGTGGGGCAACTGGCAGAAAACAGATTGATAAATATACACGTTATCTAGCTGTTGTATTAGGGTTCTTCCAGGCATCAACTATGGTTTATGGCTTTTCAAAACAATATTCCACGTTGATTATAAATGGAAGCTCCATTTCCAGCATCTTATATATTGCTACAATATTAACTGCTGGTAGTATGTTCCTGTTATGGATCGGTGATAGAATATCAATGAAGGGAATCGGTAATGGTGTTTCCATGCTGATTGCAGCTGGTATTATCGCTCGTCTGCCTCATCAGTTCTCTAGTGCATGGCAGACAATGGTTGATACAAGCAGCAGTTCCGCTACATTTAACGGCATACTGATGTTTGCATTATATATCATTGCTTACCTATTCATTATTGTATTCGTTGTTTGGATGCAAACTGCTGAACGTAAGATTCCTATCCAATACACAAGTAGTACTGTTGCTGCAAGAAAGAAAGATATGACATATCTTCCTTTGAAAATCAATAGTGCAAGTGTTATTCCAGTAATCTTTGCTTCTGCAATTATGGTTGCACCTTTACAAATCATTCGTATGTTTACGGCAGCAGAATGGGTTAATACGGTTGAATATTTCTTAGGTATGAGAACTCCAGTGAGTTTGGTTATCTATGTGGTATTAACGATCGCATTCACATTCTTCTACACGCACTTACAGATTGATCCTGAAAAAATAGCTGAAAATCTTGGAAAAAGTGGAACTTATATTCCAGGAATTCGTCCAGGAACAGAAACAAAACAATATATTAATAAAGTATTAAATAGAATCACTGTGTTAGGATCAATTGGATTATCATTCGTCGCTGTATTACCACATGCGCTTCCATTAATTCCAGGATTAAATCTGCCATCCTCTATGGGTATTGGTGGTACTGGTATCATCATCGTTGTTGGTGTAGCTATGGAAACGGTAAAACAGATTGAAGGAAGATTAACACAAAAATCCTACAGTTCTTTCTTACAACGATAGAAGGTGAACTCGTATGAATATTCTGATTATGGGAGGACCTGGTGCTGGTAAAGGTACCATGTCATCCAAGATTGTTGAAAAATTCAACGTCAACCACATTTCTACAGGAGATATCTTCCGTAGTGAAATCAGTAATAAAACAGAACTAGGAAATTTAGCTCAAAGCTACATGGACAAAGGATTGTTAGTTCCTGATGAAGTTGTTAACAACATGGTAAAAAGTTATTTAGATAAACTGGAAGATAAGAAAAATGGTTTCTTATTGGACGGATATCCAAGAACTTTAGATCAGGCAAAAGCATTTGATGCTTTGAGTCAGGGAACAGATTTAGCAATTGACAAAGTCATTGCTATGGAAATTGATTTCAATGAACTTGCATCACGAGTTACAGGACGTCGTTTATGCAAGGAATGTGGTGAAATCTATCACATTACAAATCATCCATCTCAAGTAGAAGGTGTTTGTGATAAATGTGGTGGAGAATTGTATCAACGTAAAGACGATACAGAAGAAAGCCTGAAAGTTCGATTAGAAGAATACAGCTCTCAGACAGCTCCTGTCTTAGATTACTATGACGAAAAAGGAATTGTAGAACATATTGATGCTGGACAATCTATCGATAAAGTTTGGGCTGATGTATTAGCTGCTTTGGAGAAATAAATGATTCGTACAAAAGCAGATAATGAACTTGAGTACATGAGAGAAGCTGGAAAGATTGTAGCTTTGGCACATCAAGCAGTAAAAGATGCAATCAAAGCGGGAATCACAACAAAGCAGATTAATGAGATTGTGGAAAATGTAATTATGGAACATGATGCGTATCCATCATTCAAAAATCTGTATGGATTCCCGGCAGCTACATGTGTCTCTGTAAATAACGTTCTTGTACATGGTATCCCAGATGATACAGTATTACAGGACGGAGACATTGTTTCAGTAGATATCGGTGCCTGTTATCATGGGTACCATGGAGACTCAGCATGGACGTATGCTGTTGGTAATGTAAGCAAAGAAGTACAAACTCTATTGCACATTAGTGAAGAATCTTTGTATGAAGGTTTAAAACAAGCAAAAGCTGGGAATCATTTAACTGACATATCGCATGCAATTGGAGAATTCGTGTATAGCCATGGGTTTTCTGTTCCACGCGATTACGCAGGACATGGTATTGGAACTTCTGTCCATGAAGATCCGACAGTTCCAAATTTTGGCCCGGCAGGTCATGGTATTCTGTTAAAAGAAGGAATGACTCTTGCGATTGAACCAATGGTTCTTGCGGGCAGACCACAGACAAAAGTATTAGCGGACGGCTGGGGTGTCATCTCAAAAGATGGAAGCTTATCAGCTCATTATGAACATACGATTGTCATAACAAAAAACGGGTATGAAATACTCACAACATTAAATAAGGAGGAACGTCCAGATAATGGGTAAGCAAGATGTTATTGAAATTGACGGAGTTGTAAAAGATACTCTGCCAAATGCAATGTTTAAGGTGGAATTAGCAAACGGGCACGAAATATTGGCTCACGTTTCTGGTAAAATCCGTATGCACTACATCCGCATTTTACCAGGGGATCGTGTTACCGTAGAAATTTCACCATATGATTTAACACGTGGGCGTATCACATTCCGACACAAATAGTCGTGAATTGAAGGAGGAAAACGCATGAAAGTAAGACCATCTGTCAAACCAATATGCGATAAGTGCCGCATTATCAAACGTAAAGGCCGTGTCATGGTTATTTGCGAAAATCCAAAACACAAACAAAGACAAGGAAACTAATGGAGGTGTAATGTAAAATGGCTCGTATTGCAGGTGTTGACTTACCACGCGACAAGCGCGTCGTAGTGTCATTAACGTATATTTACGGAATCGGTCGCACAACAGCTGAACAGATTCTGGCAAAAACAGGTATCAGTGAAGATATCCGTGTAAAAGATTTAACTGAAGAACAAGTAAATGCAATTCGTAACGAAATTGATGGAATCAAAGTCGAAGGTGACTTGCGTCGTGAAACAGCATTAAACATCAAACGTTTAATGGAAATCGGATGCTACCGTGGAATTCGTCACAGAAAAGGTTTACCAGTTCGCGGTCAACGTACTAAAACAAATGCTCGTACGCGTAAAGGTCCAGTTCGTACCGTAGCAAACAAAAAGAAATAGGACGATAGGAGGAAGTAAAATATGGCAAAGAATGTAAAAGCCGGCGCTCGTAAACGTAAGGCACGTAAGAATATTGCGCGTGGATGTGCTCATATCCACTCAACATTTAACAATACCATCGTTACTATTACTGATGAAAATGGAAACGCTGTAGCATGGTCAAGTGCTGGAGCATTAGGATTCAAGGGTTCTCGTAAATCCACTCCTTTTGCTGCACAGATGGCTGGAGAAGCTGCAGGTAAAGCAGCAATAGAAAACGGTATGAAAACAATTTCTGTAAACGTAAAAGGTCCAGGACCTGGACGTGAAGCAGCTGTAAGAGCATTACAGGTAGCAGGACTTGAAATTACAATGATCAACGATGTAACTCCAATTCCTCACAACGGTTGTCGTCCACCAAAACGACCACGCGGTTAATCATTGACCTATAAACTTGAGGAGGTAAACGTATGCAAAAATTCGAACGTGCACATTTTGAAGTAAAAGAATATATTGATTCAGAACATTACGGTAAGTTTGTATTTGAGCCTCTGGAAAGAGGTTTTGGAACAACTATTGGGAATGCACTAAGACGTGTTTTGCTCTCCTCTTTACCAGGAGGCGCTGTATTTTCAATTAAAGTTGATGGTGTTTACCACGAATTTACTGCAATTCCTGGAATTGTAGAAGATGTAACGACAATCATTTTAAATATCAAAACCCTTGTTATGGAAATTCAGGATGATGAAATCTACACCCTGAGAATTTCCAAACAGGGACCTGGTGAAGTGACTGGCGCTGACATCATCTGTCCTGAAGGAGTAGAAATCTTAAGTAAAGACTTACACATTTGTACTCTTGAAGAAGGTGGAATGTTAGAAATGGAATTACAGGCTCGTATTGGTCGTGGATATGTGAATGCAGACACGAACAAACAACTGTACCAGACACCTAATCAGCCTTTAGGAGTAATTTATACTGACTCTATCTATACACCAATTGAAAAAGTAGCTTATAATGTTGAACCTACTCGTGTAGGTCAAAATGCAAACTACGATAAAGTAATTTTGGAGGTATGGACTGATGGTTCTATTTCTCCAGCAGAATCTTTAGCATTAGCTTCAAAAATCTTGATTGATCACTTAGAGTTATTAACAAGTGTTGATGAAGCAGTAAATGATATGGACTCTGTAATGAAAGAAGCACAGGGAGAAGTTCAGAATAAAGGACTTGTTATGATGATTGAAGACCTTGACTTATCCGTACGTTCATACAACTGTTTAAAACGTGCAGGTATTCAGACTGTTGAAGAACTGACACAGAAAACAGAAGATGAAATGATGCGAGTAAGAAACTTAGGAAAGAAATCATTGAAAGAAGTTAAAGATAAGATTTATGATTTAGGCTTAAGCTTCAAATCATATGAATAAGAATCGCTAAGGAGGTTAAATACCAATGTGGAATCGTAAATTAGGACGTAAAGCCGACCACCGTAAAGCATTGCTTCGTAACATGGCTACATCCGTAATCGCATATGGACAGATCGAAACAACTGAAATGAAGGCAAAAGAACTTCGTAGTGTTGTTGATGAACTGATTACATTAGCAAAACGTGGCGACTTGCACGCTCGTCGTCAGGCTGCAAAATTCGTTCGTGATGTTGTAGTTGATGAAGCTACAGGTCAGACAGCTTTACAGAAACTGTTTGATGAAATCGGACCTGCATACAAAGATCGTAACGGAGGATATACTAGAGTTGTTAAGACTAGAGTTCGCCGTGGTGACGCAGCTCCAATGGCAATCATTGAATTAGTAAAATAGTAATCAAAAGGTGTGTATAATGTAATGCACATCTTTTTTTATAGTTTTTCTTTTGAAATTATAGTATGATAGAAATGAAAGAGAGGTATGCGTATGAGAAAAAGATCAAAAAACAGAAAACTAAAGATCATGATTTGTTTACTTATTTTTCTTATCATCATTGCGATACTTGGAATTTATTTCTATTACGATTTTAGAAACAAAAAGATTTATGAAGAAATGAATATACAATTCATAGAAAATAAAGTAATTGAATACGGCGACAATGATGCAACCTCTAAAAAGCTAGTGAAAAATGTCAAGGGAGCTATACTAAAATATCCAGAAATCGATGTAATGAAAGTTGGTAAACAAAAACTTTTATATCAATTAGAAGATAACAAAATCACCAAAGAAATACAAACAGAAATAGAAATCAAAGACACAAAAAGACCAGAAATTATATTAAAGAAATCTAAAATCACACTTCCTTATGGAGCTGATTTTAATATGGCTTCTAATATCAAGCAAGTAAAAGATGTTGTCGATGGAAACATCCCATATAATGAAAATAAAGAAAAGAATAGTTATTGGTTTGAGGGAAATATTGATGCAGAGAAAGCTGGCACATATCCATGCAAAGTAATCGCTGTGGACAAAAATGGAAATAAGGCAGAGAAGTCTTTTGAAGTGATAATCGAAGAAAAACAAATCGATGAATACCCATCTAAACAGTCAAACAATAAACAACAAGAGCCAAATGAAACAAATCAACCATATTTTGTAAATGGAATTCTCGTTGTTAATAAACACCATGCCTTACCACGAGATTATGGTTATGGTAATGATGAAACTGCATATTCTGCACTGCTACAGCTTCAACAAGCTGCTGCAGATAATGGCTTTTCAATTCCATTAATAAGCGGCTATCGCTCATATGATTATCAATCTGATTTATATAATCAATATGTAGCACGTGATGGTGTAGAGGCCGCTGATCGCTATTCAGCACGTCCTGGTTATTCTGAACATCAAACAGGCTTAGCTTTCGATATAGGCAGTATTGACAACAATTATGGTTATACACCAGCAGGACAATGGCTGGCGCAAAATGCCCATACCTATGGATTTATCATTCGATATCCAGAAGGAAAAGAAAGTATCACAGGCTATATGTATGAACCATGGCACGTTCGTTATTTAGGAAAAGATGTGGCACAGCAGGTTTACGCAAGTGGTCTTACGTTGGAAGAATTTTTACAGATTAATTAAAAATTAATGATTTTGTAAAGAAAACCGCCAAATTATTGGTATAATAGTATTCGCGAGGTAAAATAAAATGAAAAAAAGAATGATTTATTTAAGTTGTGTTGCTTTATTACTAGGCGCTTGCAGCTCATCAGATAAAACAAAAGAATATGGTGTTACAGACACAAAATCATGTGACAATGCGTTGGTACTGGAAGCCAATAAAGATGATTTGATTAAAGATAAAGGAAGCATCTATTGTGCGGTAGATGAAAATCTATCACACTTAGATCAGGTAACTGCATTTGTGAAAGCAGGCTATCAGGCAGAACGTATTAATGAATTTCTGAAATTGTCCTATTATCAAGATAAATTAACCGATCGATATATTGCTTATGATGATCAGAAAAAATCTGTAGAAGATGTAGTAACATATGTAAACATAGGTTTGGATCAGCCATATTTCACAAATATGGATACTATCCAGGATACGAAAAATCCATTGATGCTGATTAACAAATATCATAAATTACCAGATGGCTATGAACCTGAGGATTTAACACCAACACCTAATGCATGTGTGATTGGCGAAGATTACTCTTGTCAAAGTGAACCACAATATTTGGTAAAAGAAGTCGCAGAAGCCTTTGAAAAACTGGTCAAAGCTGGTAAACAAGAAGGTATCAATATCAAAGCAATCGCAAGTTATCGCAGTTTTGCATATCAAAAAAATCTATATGATTATTATGCAAACACAGAAGGTAAGGATTACGCAGATCAATATTATGCAAGACCTGGGCAGAGTGAACATAACAGTGGGCTGGCAGTGGATGTAACACTAGATAATGAAAACTTCAATGAAATTGAAAAATCTCCACATTATCAATGGCTTTTAGATCATATCAATGCATATGGCTTTATCCTTCGTTATGAAGAGGATAAAGTTCCAGTTACTGGCTATAACTATGAGTCATGGCATTTACGTTATGTAGGAAAAGATGCCGCAGAGGAGATTACGAAACAAGGATTGACATTAGATGAATATATCGCAAGAAAAGCAGGTAAATAATATGAAAAAATTAATGATGATTTTAATGAGCCTGATGCTGGTTGCCTGTAGCACTCAGACATCAGCGCCTGAGAAAGAACCAGAGAAAAAAGATGAAGAAAAAACCAAAGTATCATTTATTGGAGTTGGGGACAACCTGATCCATGAAATGATTTATATACAGGCAGATAAAGCCGCAGGGAGTGAAAATGATGGAACATATGATTTTACTCCTATGTATGAACATGTAAAAAAAGATGTAGAGAATGCAGATATAGCCTATATTGATCAAGAGTCTATTATTGGTGGAGATGATTTAGGTATTTCCGGTTACCCTACCTTTAATTCTCCAGATCAGGTTGCTCGTGATGTTGCCGCAACTGGATTTGACTTAGTCAACACTGCAAACAATCATTGTCTGGATATGTATCAGGCAGGTATTGATCATTCAAGTAAAATCTGGTCTGAACAAAAAGGTATCGTAACAGCAGGAACATACACATCCAATGAAGATAGAAACAAAATCAGAGTAATCGAGCGAAAAGGCATAAAATTTTCATTTTTAGCTTATACATATGGAACCAATGGGATAGAACCACCACATGAGTACAGTGTAGCTTATTTTGATGAAGAACAAATAAAAAAAGATGTAGCTGCAGCGAAAAAAGTTAGCGATGTTGTAATCGTGTCTGCACACTGGGGTGATGAAAATGTAAGTGCTCCTACCGATTTCCAGAAAAAGTATGCGCAGCTATTCGCTGATTTAGGCGTTGATGTTGTCGTTGGTGAACATCCGCATGTCATACAGCCTGTAAACTGGGTAGATGGCAAAGATGGTAATCATACATTAGTAATTTATTCCCTGGGAAATTTTTTAAGTGGTATGCTGGATGTAAACAATGTTTTATCTGGAATGATCCGTTTCAATTTTGTGAAAGATAATAAAAGCGGAAAAATACAAATCGAAGATGTAAAATGGGAACCATTAATCACACACTATACAGGTGATGCAAAAGATATCTTAAACACACGAAAAGATTTTACAGTATATAAACTCAGTGATTATACAGATGAGCTAGCCGCTAAACATGGACTAAATGGTGTAGATGGGCAGAAAGTAACAATTCAGGACTTATATGATCGTACAAGTAAAATCATCAAAGATATTGAAATTATAAAGTAAGGTGTAAATATGACATTATTAGAAGAAATGGAACAATATGCATTAGAAAAAGATGTACCCATCATGCAACAGGAAGGTATCACATTCATGTGTTCATTCATAAAAGAACATCAATTAAAAAGTATCCTTGAGATTGGAAGTGCAATCGGATATTCTGCAATTCGTATGGCAATGTTAGATAAAAATATTCATATCACAACCATAGAACGAGATGAAGAACGATATCAAAAAGCAAAAGAGTATATCGCAAGAAGTGAATATAAAGATCAGATCACTTTATTGTATGGGGATGCCTTGGAAGCTAATATCCAAGGCAGTTATGATATGATTTTCATTGATGCCGCAAAAGCACAATACATTCGTTTCTTTGAACGTTATGAACCATTATTGATCCAGGGTGGATACATTATCACAGATAATCTTAAATTTCATGGCTTTGTGGAACATCCAGAAACGGCAACCAGTCGTAATCTGCGTCAGTTGGTAGGTAAAATATCAAGATTTATCAATTATCTGAAATCAAGAGATGATTTTGATACGACATTCCTTGAACAAGGGGATGGCATTGGAATCAGTAAAAAGAAATAACCGAAGATTTTTCTTCGGTTTTTATGTATCATTTTAAACTTTTTGTGATACAATAGAAGAAAAGAAAGTGGTGACCATAATGAAAAAAATACTACCGATTCTGGGTGTCGTGGCTGGAGCAGCTGCATTTGTTGCATACAAAATGAAAAAGGAAGAACAAAAGCAGATTATTGATTTAGATCAAGGCCTGTTAGAAGATGAAGAAGAAACATTAGAAGAAGGCCCAATCAGTGATCCTGCAAGCTGCTGTGAAAATGTCGTGGAAAAAGCAGAAGAAGTAAAAGAAAATGTAGAAGAAAAAGCAAAAAATTTAGAAGAACGTACAGAAGAATTGATGGAGGATGTAAGTGACAATATTGAAGAGCATGTAGAAGATGCCGCAAAAGCTTTTAAAATTCATATCGAAGATGCTGTAGACACTGCCCATGAAAAAGCAGAGGATGTAAAAGAAGCATTAAAAGAACCAAAAGATGATGTAGAAGAAGCAAAAGATGAACGTTATCCACATTTGAATGGTTCACAATTAGAAGAAATTCGTGCAAATGCTGATGCAGTTATCGAAGAATTAGAAAAAGATGGCGATGTGCATAATCATGAACGTCCTGTACAGCATAGAATCAATTTCACGAATATGGAAGATTTAGAAGGATTCAAAAATACAGTGATTAATAAAGGGTTCGTCATTACCAATGGCGATGAAGAATACCAATTAATGGTATTACACATAACGGCAATCAATAAAGAAAAACTATATGACAACATGTTCTATCTTGCTGATATTGCGGCAATGTATCATGGTGTTTATGAAGGATGGACAAGTAAAGTCGTTTATTAATTAGTTGAAGGATACTGAAAAGTATCCTTTTTCATAAAGGATGGCATTTATGAAAATCGCATGCCAATTTACAG
The DNA here is from genome assembly GCF_003434225.1 of Absiella sp. AM29-15. Lineage (NCBI taxonomy): Bacteria > Bacillati > Bacillota > Erysipelotrichia > Erysipelotrichales > Erysipelotrichaceae > Amedibacterium > Absiella sp. AM29-15. Next base: position 119,767 of record NZ_QVFL01000011.1, on the reverse strand, counting down.
ATTAAAAAGTGTTAGATACATATATTCAAGAATTACAGGGCTAAATTCTTTCAATCCTGTAATTTTTTATTTTTATATTGAATATTCCTTTCTATTCATAATTCCGTTATAATATATAGTATTACAAGGATGAAAGAGGGAGCGGCATGTTTAAGAAGAATATGAATTATTTTACGATGTTTGCGACAGGTACATTTTTCTGTGTACTTGGTTTTTCTTTTATTTTTGATTCTATAGCTGTCTGGAACTGGTTATATACGACCTTTGTGATTGGTGTTGCGATCATAGGCATTATTCGTTTATGCAACTTGATAATCAACTTCCGTAAAGTAGACAGTCGCCTGCATCAAACAATCGATATTATCGCATGGATTATCGCTGTGGTAATTTCTTTAAGCTATCCACAGACATTCTTTATGATGCTGCCGCGTTTCGTAGGTGCCTGGATTTTATTACATGCGATTGTGAAAATTATTGTTATGTGGATAAAAAAACAAGATCATCTGCCAATTCCTGCCCACAGTGTTTTCTATTTACTTGGCGATTTGATTATGAGCTTTTTCCTGATCATTTCTCCAGTCAAACATGAAGAAGTAATCTCTATTTGTATGGGTGGATATTTCTTGATTTATGGAGGAAATGCCATATTAGATTTTATCCGTGAAATTTTGCCAAGCGGCAGTGGAGATAAACTGGATAATAAAATTCGTTTAAGCGTTCCTCCGGCAATGTCTGTCATTATTCCACCACATCTTATGCGAACATTATTAAATAAGGATAAAGAAGATCAAATCAAAGAACATTTTGATGCTATCAAAGAAGATATTCCTGTGGATATGGAAGTAATGATTCATCTGGCACCTAGTGGTCCTGCAATGATGGGACATGCGGATATGATTTATCGAGGATTGGTCATTAGTTATGGCTGTTACGATCCTAATAATCGTCATTTATTTGGCACAATGGGGGATGGCGTAGTCATTATCGCGCCCAAAGATACCTATTTGCATAATTGTTTAGAAAATGAAAACAAAATCCTAATTAGTTTTGGAATCGCATTAACCAAAATACAAAAAGAAAAATTAAACGAGCGCCTTTTAGAAGTATTCTCTACATTCTATGACTTCCACAGCGATGAAGAATTAAAACGCATGGGCATGCCTTATAAAGGAGAGTGTGATGATTATCTGAGCCGCGTGACCAGAACCTCTCCAGATGCCAAATTTTACAAAATCAAATCAGGAAAGCTAAAAACATTCTTCGTAGTTTCCAGCAACTGTGTGTATTTCTTATCCAATATATTAAAAGTGATTGGTCTGCATCTGGTGGATCTCAGTGGCATTATTTCACCTGGCGCATATTATGACTTCTTAAACAATGAATTTAAAAGTAATAAAGGCTTTGTCGTTTCTAGAAAATTATATCGTAAAAAAGATGCAGTTTTATTTGAATCAAAAGATGAAAAATAACTTCATCTTTTTCTTTTTACAAACACTTGACTCTCCCCTTACAGGAGGCTGTAATCTGTAACTGTAAGGAGAAATAATTATGAAAAATGTGATAGAAGTACATGACTTAACAAAACAATACCAGAATCGTATTGTCGTAGACCATCTTTCTTTTGAGGTAAAACAAGGCGAGGTTTATGGAATCTTAGGACATAATGGAGCTGGAAAAACCACAACCATTGAATGTATACTGGGATTACATCGTCCAGAAAAAGGAAATGCCACAATATTTGGAAAGAATGCCTGTCAGCATCGAAAACAGCTATTTGAACGAATTGGTGTACAATTACAATCCTCATCTTATCAAAACAATATCAAAGTACAGGAGGTATGTGAAGAAACAGCAGCTTTATATAAGCGACCACAAGATTATCGTGCATTATTAGACCAGTTTCATCTTTCCTCATATGACAATCAGTTTGTGGAAAAGCTGTCTGGAGGAGAACGTCAAAAACTATCCATTGTGATTGCTTTAATACCAGATCCACAAGTATTGTTTTTAGATGAATTAACAACAGGTCTGGATGTAGAAGCAAGACGTGAAGTATGGGAAACTTTAAAAACATTGAAGCAACAAGGAATGACAATGATATTAACAACTCATTATATGGAAGAAGCACAATATCTTTGTGATCGTGTTTTATTATTAGCACATGGAAAAATGGTGAAAGAAGGAACTGTTGATACAATTATACAAGATAGTGGAAAGCCTAATCTGGAAGAAGCTTATCTATATTATATGAAGGAGGAATCAAAATGAAACGTTTTATGACACTTTTGAAAATTGAAGGAAAATTAGGCTTTCGCTGCCCGGATCCTATCTTCTTTGGCATCATCATGCCAGTAGGGATTTTCTTTCTGATTGCCTGGATAGCCGGCGATAAACAAGTACAAACTGGGAATTATACTTTTTTAGACAGTGTTTTTTCATCAATTTTGACGATAGGCATATGCGCTACAGCGTTTATGGGACTTCCAACTGTACTATCAGATTATCGCGATAAAAAAATCTTAAAGCATTTCTTTGTGACGCCTATCAGTCCGAAACTTTTATTATTAGCACAAGCATTATTATCCGCATTGACAGCAATCATTTCTGCCTGTATCATAACTATATGTGCTATTATATTTTTCCATTATCGAATGGAAGGCAATATCCTGTTATTCATCCTTGCATATCTTGTTGTTTTATTCAGCATGTACAGTATTGGATTATTGATTTCAGCATTATCGCCAAACATAAAAACAACCAATGTATTATGCAGTATTGTTTATTTTCCTATGCTGTTTCTATCTGGCGCAAGTATCCCTTATGAAATCTTTCCATCCATCCTGCAAAAGATATCTAATGTACTGCCATTAACACACGGAATCAAAATATTAAAAGCGATTGCTTTTGATACCATAACCACACAAACCATCTATTCTATATGTTTTATAATGATATTAACTGTGATATCATTGGTTTTAGCTGTCAAACACTTCCGTTGGGAATAAGGAGGCCTTTATGAGTATTCAAAAAAAATGTATCCAAAAAGAACCACCACAGTATTATCGCATTGGCGTATTTGCGCAAATGAATCGTGTCACCATTAAAACCCTTCGACACTATGATGAAATAGGCTTATTAAAACCAGAATTTGTAGATGATACGAATGGATATCGCTATTATACATCAAAGCAGCTGCCTCATTTACATCAGATCATTGCACTCAAGGATATAGGATTTTCATTAGAAGAAATTCATGCTATCCTGCAAGGAGGAAATGAGCAGCTGTATCTTCAGAAAAAGAAACATGAGCTGTTGAAAGAAATCAGTCATATGACAGATCGTATTGCCAGTATCGAAAGCTATCTGATGAAGGAAGATACAAGGAAACCTGCCCATGTGGTCTTGAAACCGCTGCCTGCTGTAACCATAGCTTATATGTCTGTACGATTATCCGGCTATGCGCAGCTATTTGACTTTATGCCCGCAATGGGAGTAGAAATGGAGAACGCAGAATGTGAATGTGTAGAGCCTGATTATTGTTTTACCATGTATTGTGATGAAGGATATAAGGAAAATGATATACAGGTAGAAATCTGTCAGGCAGTCGTGGAAGAAAAGCCAAGCCATGGGGATTTAAAATTTAAACAGCTGCCACCAGTAGAAATGGCTGCCTGTGTGCTGCATAAAGGACCATATGAAACCCTGCCACAATCCTATGAAGCAATCGTTCGCTATATTGAAGAAAATGGTTATGAAATCATTGGATACCAAAGAGAATCCTATATTGATGGGATATGGAATAAAGATGATCCATCTCTATGGCTCACAGAGATACAATTTCCCATAAGAAAGCGATAAGTAAGATATAAGGAATGAATAAGTTCCTTATATTTTTTTGATATAATGTATTGGTAACGCTATCATGACAGCTGTGATGACAATTTAAGAAAACGCCTGATTTTAAAGGGGGCTGTTTGTTGTTTTCCACCATGTTTCGTTGTATAATAAAAAAGCTATTACGTTGAGGTGATCAATATGGATAAAATACGCGTAGAAGATTTAACATTCTCTTATGATGGAGAAAGAAATGCAGTCAACCATGTATCTTTTTCAGTTGAAGATGGAAGCTATACAACGATTATCGGCCATAACGGAAGTGGAAAATCCACGATTGCAAAGCTGCTGATTGGTTTATTAGAAAAAGAAAGCGGCAATATATATGTAGATGATCAGGCATTAACTGAAGAAAATATTTATGATATCCGTGATAAAATCGGTATCGTATTTCAAAATCCGGATAACCAGTTTATTGGCGCAACCGTGGCAGATGATATTGCGTTCGGTTTAGAAAATCATCAGGTAGAAACAAGTAAGATGCAGCCAATTATTGAACGTTTTGCGCAAAAGGTAAACATGAGTGCTTATATGAACAGTGAACCTACCAAACTATCTGGCGGACAGAAACAGCGTGTCGCAATCGCTGGTGTGCTGGCAATGTCACCTCAAATCATTATTTTTGATGAATCCACAAGTATGCTGGATCCTCAAGGAAAGGCTGAAATTAATGAACTGATTCAGGAAATTCATAAAGAAAGCAAAATGACAATTATATCTATTACACATGATATAGAAGAAGTTGCACATAGTGATGATGTCATTGTCATGGATGATGGTAGAATTGTCATGCATGGAAAACCCGAAGAAATCTTATTACAGGAAGAAAAACTGATTGATTTAAAATTAGATATTCCTTTTTCATTAAAGTTCACAAAAGCATTACAGAAACAAGGCATAGAAATTGAGGCCTGTACAACAATGGAAAGGTTGGTGGATGAAGTATGCCGATTACATTTCGACAAGTAGAACATACCTATCAAGCCGATTCACCATTCTCATATGCGGCATTAAAAGGTATAGATTTAGATATTCAGGAAGGAAAAGTCACTGCCATTATCGGAGAAACAGGCAGTGGAAAAAGTACACTGGTACAGCATTTAAACGCCTTATTGCTGCCAACGGGTGGAGAAATTGAGATATTAGATAAGAAAATTATCGCCAAAGAGAAACCTAAAAATCTAAAGGCCTTAAGAAAACAGGTGGGATTGGTTTTTCAATTTCCAGAATACCAGTTATTTGAAGAAACTATCGCAAGAGATATCAGCTTTGGACCAAAAAACTTTGGTGTCAGTGAAGAAGAAGCATTGCAAAGAACAAAAGATGTATTAAAAGTTGTTGGCTTAGATGAAAGCTATATGGAAAAAAGCCCATTTGATTTATCAGGAGGGCAAAAACGAAGAATCGCAATTGCCGGTATTTTGGCGATGGATCCAAGTGTCCTTGTATTAGATGAACCAACAGCTGGACTAGACCCACAAGGCGCAAAAGATATGATGCAGCTGTTTCAGGATATGAATACCAAATATCATAAAACAGTATTAATCGTAACACACGATATGGAGCATGTATTAAACTATTGTGACCGTGTGGTAGTCGTAAAAGATGGATATATCAAAAAACATTGTGATGTACAAGCGTTCTTTGAAAATATAAATTTATTAAAAGAGTTAAGAATCAACCCACCGGCAGTGATTCGTTTACGTGAAGAACTGCGTGCCAAAGGCTTTCAAATCGATTCATCCATTCTGGATATCGAAGCATTAGCTGAAGCGGTGGCAAAGGAGGTGAAGGCTCGTGGATAATATCGCATTAGGAAGATACCTTCCCTTAGATTCTATCATTCATAAGATGGATCCCCGTGCCAAAATCATGGCGATGCTGTTTGTGATGATTGCCATCTTTATTGATGCTGGATATATCGGTTATGCGATCATTGGGGCAGTTGTCATTGCCATTGCGCTTATGGGAAAATTAAAGTTAAGCTTTTTGTGGAGAAGTATGAAACCAATGTTATTCATGCTGGTATTCTTGTTAATCATCAACTTGTTGGTGATCAAGGATGGAAGTATTCTGTTTTCCATTGGCAGCTTTCATATATATAGTGGTGCCTTGTCCCAGACATTATATATCGTTATTCGTCTGGCATTGATGATTATGGTTACCACGATTTTAACAGCAACAACCAAGCCTTTACAGCTTACCTTGGGAATCGAAGACCTGTTAAAACCATTTCAGGTTATTCATGTACCTGCGCATCAAATCGCTATGATGATATCCATTGCATTACGTTTTATTCCAACTTTGATAGAAGAAACACAGCGAATCATGAAAGCCCAGGCAAGTCGTGGTGTAGATATCGAAGAAGGAAAATTAATGGAAAAAATTCGTGCAATCCTTTCCCTGATCGTACCATTGTTTGTTTCTGCATTCCAAAGAGCTGAAGATTTAGCGTATGCCATGGAAGCACGTGGCTATATACCAGATCGTGAAAGAACCAGATACCAGCAGTTGAAGATGTATGCGAAGGATTATATCCTGTTATGCGGCAGCGTGGTAATTCTGGCAGTTATGATTACTTTAAATATTCTATTATGAGATATCAGGCAATTGTAAGTTATGATGGCTTCGCTTATGGAGGCTGGCAGAAACAAACCAATACCAATGCGATACAGGAAGAAATAGAAAATGTGTTATTAAAAATCAACGGTTATGATACACCAATTATCGCCAGTGGCAGAACAGATGCGAAAGTACATGCAAAAGGCCAGGTGTTTCACTTTGACAGTGATCGTATATTGGATGATTTCCATTTTACCAGAGCAATGAATTCATTATTGCCATCAGATATCCGTATACAACATGTATATCAGACATCAGATGACTTTCACGCGCGTTTTGACGCCTTTGGAAAGCGATATGACTATTTGGTAACCAATGATATCAAAAATCCTTTTTACGAGCGCTACATGGGGAAAGAATGGAAAACACTGGATATATCCATGATGCAGGAATGTGCACAGGTATTTTTGGGAGAACACGATTTCACAAGCTTTACCAGCAATAAAATCGACCCTAGAAAACCAAGAGTCAAGACCATACGAAAGCTGGAAGTCATTGCCCATCAAGACCATATCCAGATGATTTTTATAGGTACAGGTTTCTTGCGTTATATGGTACGCATGATTGCACAGACTCTCATTGAAGCCGGAAAACACAGAATCACAAAACAACAGATACAGGACATGCTGAACGCCAAAGATAAACATGCCTGTCGATATAAAGCAGACCCACAGGGATTATACTTAATAGAAGTATTTTATAATGAAGAGGACTATCTGAAAGGATAGTTTTTTTCTAATGATTCTGCGTTTTTGTGATATAATAATAGCCGATAAGAAGGAATAAGGTGAGATTATGCGAAAGACAAATTATCATATGCATACCAAACGCTGTATGCATGCTTCTGGTAGTGATGAAGAATATGTATTAGCAGCCATTGAGGGAGGATATGAAGAAATTGGATTTTCTGATCATTGCCCATGGAAATATGATTCAGATTTTGTGGCACATATGCGTATGCCATTATCCCAGTTTGATGATTATTATCAATCCATTGCGGCATTGAGAGATAAATATAAAGATCAAATTAGTATTAAAATCGGATTGGAATGTGAATATTTTCCTAAGTATATGAAATGGTTAGAAGAATTTAAAGAAGCAAAAGGCTTAGATTATATTATATTTGGAAATCATTATTATAAGACTGATGAAAAGCGTATATATTTTGGCACGGAATGTGAATATGATCATATGTTGAAAGCCTATATTGATGAAGCAATTCAGGGAATGGAAACAGGATTATATGCATATCTTGCACACCCGGATTTATTTATGCATGGTAGACGTAAGTTCGATGAGCTTGCGGAAAAGAAAAGTGTGCGATTATGTGAGGCAGCAAAACATTTGCATATTCCTTTAGAATATAATCTGAATGGGGCATTATATAATGATGTGATGAATGTGACACATTATCCACATCCTAAATTTTGGGAAATTGCTGCACATGTTGGAAATGATGTAATCATTGGTGTTGATGCACATGAACCTAAAGCGATGATGAATGATCGATACAGAGATGAAGCGATTGCTTATTTAACATCTTTGGATATGAATATTATCGATAAGCTGCCAGAAAAACATTAATTTTGTTTTTCACATACTTCTACATATTTTCTACAAAATTCTCTTATAACGCTAGTTTATACTATAGTCAGCAAGTGAGATAAGGTACTTGCTAAAATATGATAATTTCCCCTCAAAAATTATTTCATATTTTCTCCCTTTCAAAAACATAATAATTTTAAGCAAAAGAAGCATACTTCCCTCAATGCTTCTTTTGTTTTATCTATGTGCTTTTTCTTATCACATATTTCAAATGTAATTGTATTTGCATTCAACATAATCTAACATAATTTCTACAAACTTATACGCAAAGTATTTGTTATACTATAGTCAGCAAGTGAGGTAAAGCCACTTGCAGGTATGATAATTTCCCCTCAAAAAATTCATACTTTTCTCCCTTTCAAAAAATAAATTATAATAGAACAAAAGAAGCACTCACCCCTCAGGTGCTTCTTTTGTTTATGTTAAAAAGGTATTCACATAATTGTCTGAATAAGTTAGTTAACAACAACATAATCTAACATAATTCCTACAAACTTGTACGTAAAGTATTTGTTATACTATAGTCAGCAAGTGAGGTAAAGCCACTTGCGGTATGATAATTTCCCCTCAAAAAATTCATACTTTCTCCCTTTTTAAAACTATAATTTACAGAAGAAGCGCTATTCCCTCGGCGCTTCTTTTGTATATATACATAGAATTCACAAAAAAACATGAATTTATTGAAAAAACTGAAAGTTTTAGTTGACTTCTTGCCAATTTAAATATAAACTATTAAATAGGCACTTATGCCTTTGTAGCCCCGGAAACTACATAGGAAAGGAAGTTTAAAGAACATGCGCCAAACAACATTTGCAAAACCTGCTGAAGTAGAACGTACTTGGTACGTTGTAGACGGAACAGGAAAGACTTTAGGTCGTTTAGCTACTGAAGTAGCATCTGTGTTAAGAGGAAAAAACAAACCTACTTACACACCAAACGTTGACTGTGGAGATTTCGTTATCGTTATCAACGCTGACAAAATCGAATTAACAGGAAACAAACTTGATACTAAAAAATACTACAACCACTCTGGTTACGCTGGAGGACTTCGTACACGTACTGCACGTACAATGAAGGAAAACTATACTGTTGAATGGGTTGAAAAAGCTATTTACGGTATGTTGCCTCACACTAAATTAGGTGACGTAATGCGTAAACACTTATTTGTTTACACAGGTAATGAACATCCACATGCAGCTCAGAAACCAGTTGAGCTGGAAATCAAAGGTTAGGAGGAATAAGAAATGGCAGCTAAGAAAAATACAGTAACTTACAATGGTACAGGACGCCGTAAAACTTCTGTTGCTCGTGTCTTTATGACTCCGGGTAAAGGTAACATCGTTGTTAATGGTAAAACATTAGAAGAATACTTACCTTTAGAAACTTTACGTATGGTTGTTCGTTCACCATTAGAATTAACAGAAACTTTAGATCAGTTTGATATCAAAATCAACGTTCAAGGTGGAGGATACACAGGTCAGGCAGGAGCTATGCGCCATGGTATCACTCGTGCTTTAATGGAAGCTAGTGCAGACTATCGTCCTGCATTAAAAGCAGCTGGATTCGTAACACGTGACTCTCGTATGAAAGAACGTAAGAAATACGGATTAAAAGCAGCACGTCGTGCTCCACAGTTCTCTAAGAGATAGTTATTATTGTTTCTTAAGAGAGCAAAAGAAAACTACAAAAACGAGAAAAAGCCTTTATTTAATGGCTTTTTTTCATATTCAGTGATTTTATGAATTTTTATAAAAAGTGGGAGAAGTGCTATAAAATTTGGAAAAAGTGGCTCAGTTGGTGGAAAATAAGCAGCAAATAAGCAACAATTTGGCGTAAAATCTGGCGTAATTTTTGGCGTAAAGTTGACGTAAAATTTCAATTCCTCGCTGACATTGTTTTATCCGTGCGATAGAATGATTGTGTAGAAAGCATAAAGGTGTGAAATTTGTAGAGGGTATTTTTAATAGATAGGATTGGTGAAAAAATATCTGAAATAGAAAAAGTGGCTGTAAAGTGCTGTGTAATCCCCTATATATAAAGCGATAGTTTTTTATTAGCATCTTGCATACTTCGGAGAAACGAAGTATAATATAACATTATTATGCAGGAGGTGCGATATGGATTACATTACCACGAAAGAAGCCGCCGCTAAGTGGGGCATATCAGATAGACGGATTTTACAGTATTGTAACAGTAATCGAATTGAGGGCGCAGTCAAAATGGGCAATACTTGGCTGATACCCAAAGTGGCTGGCAAGCCTGTTGACAGACGAAGAAAAATACAGGCTGACGGCAAAGAGGTGAAGCTATATGAATCGTAAAATTCTGGTAGCTGAAGATGACGCCGATATTCTGAATCTGTTGAAAATTTACTTGGAAAGCAGTGGATTTCAGGTTTTGACAGCACAGAACGGCGAAGTTGCTTGGCAGCTACTCCAAGCTGAGAAGATTGACCTTGCTGTTTTAGATATTATGATGCCGAAAATGGACGGCTTTGCCCTTACCCAAAAAATTCGTAGCGAGTATAATATGCCTATTTTGTTGCTTACTGCAAAAACAGAGGATACGGATAAGATTTTAGGACTGAATCTCGGGGCAGACGATTATATGACAAAACCGTTTAATCCGCTGGAGGTTGTTGCAAGGGTAAATGCAAATCTCCGCAGATTTTATCAGTTGAATCCTGCGTCGTCGGAAGAACCCGTTTCTTCGGTTATCACGCTGGGAGAACTTGCATTGGATACAGAAAAATGGATTTTACGAAAAAACGGGACAGAAATTATTTTAACGCCGAACGAATACAAGCTCCTTGCATATTTAATGCAATCTCCTGGGCGTGTTTACACAAAGTCACAGCTTTGTATGGCAATAAACGGCGAGTATTATGATAATTATGAAAATGCAATGATGGTACATATCTCTCATCTGCGTGAGAAAATCGAGGAAGACCCAAAAGCTCCCCGTTATATCAAAAATGTAAGAGGGGTGGGATATAAGATTGAAAAAATCGAATAAGCGTGGCAGTGTTTTTACGCTTCTGCTTAAAAATTATATTTTACTTACGCTGATTTTGCTGCTGTTTTTGACAGGTTTGTTTATCGGTTTGCTGCAAAAAATGAATGGTATTGTAGCAGGAATTGAACCGTCACAGATTTTAGAATACAATGAAGTTTTAGAGCAAGAGCGGTTTAATGACTTTCCTATAAAACAGATATTAGGTATAAAAGGCGGAATTCTTATCGTTGATGATCAGTATCAGCCAATTTATCAAAATGGTAAGGCTCTGCCTGTAACGAGCTTTGATAAAAATGATATTGCCTGCATTTCTGAATACAGCCTTGCGCCTGAAATTATAAGCAAAGAAATGATTACAGCCGACGGACAGCGGCAGGTATCCATATCTATTTTGGAAAAGCATGAGGGTAAGGATATTTTCAGAATATATATTTTAGATAAAGATAATACCATTCTTTATCAGCCAGGCGATTTGCCGATGGATACGCTTACTGCAAAACAAGTTCGTTTGCTCTCCGACAGTTTTACTCCCGAATATAGCATTAAAAAGCATTCTTTCGTAACTACGGACGGCAAGACATATACAATGCTATTATTTGGCAACCCTGCACGCCCTGAAACGGCAGAAGCGCTTGAGCGTTCCGTTTATGACTTTATTTTGTTATGCCTTTTGGTCTATTGTCTGATTATATTTGTATTTGTTATCTTTCTGAAAAAGAAAATAAGCAAGCCGTTAAAGCTACTGTGTTCAGAACTGAATCATTTAGAAAACGGAGAAAGTCAGCATACTTCTTACAGAGGTCCAAAAGAGTTTGTGGAAATCTTTGACAGCTTTCATTCTCTTTCCGAACGGCTGCACCAAAGCGAACAAGAACGGCAGAAATTAGAACTGGGACGGCAGAAAATGCTTGCTGATATTTCCCACGATTTAAGGACACCTATTTCGGTCATTCAAGGATATTCCAAAGCTTTGCACGATGGTGTGATTCCTCACAAACAGCAATCGCAGTATTTAGAAATTATTGAGCAAAAAGCGGGCAATCTCAATGAATTGATTAATACCTTTTACGAGTATAGCAAAATGGAGCATCCTGATTATGTGCTTAATTTAGTCTCGGAGGACATCTGCAATACGCTTCGTGACTATGTAGCGGACAGATATGCCGAGCTGGAATTGGCAGGATTTTCAGTCAAGGTTGATATACCTGAAACACATATTATGTGCGGTATTGACACCGCAGCATTTCGGCGTGCCCTTGATAATATCGTAAATAACTGTATCAAGCACAATCAGAAAGGCACGACATTTTCTGTGTGTCTTACGCCGTATGAAAAGCAAGTTTGCATTATTTTATCCGATAATGGCGCAGGCATACCGGCAGAATTGCGTGATACAATTTTTGCACCGTTTGTAGTAGGTGAAGCTTCACGCAGTAATTACGGTTCAGGCTTGGGACTTTCTATCGCAAAGAAAATTATTGAAGCGCATAACGGAAACATTACGCTTTTAGAGAGAGAATTGGCAGACGGCACTGCTTTTGAAATTACATTACCTATTGTATAGTAATGCGAAAATTCGCTAAATCAGCGGATTTTTTTGTTTCTTAAGAAATCTTAAGAGTACTCACAATCTGTCTTAAGAATGATGCGGTAAACTGCAATTGACAAATCACTTGGAGGTAACGAAATGAAATACTTAAAAGGTTTTCTGAATTTTTTAACTGGAGCATTTTTTGCAATTCTGACCGTGCTGTCAGCGATTCTTTGCTTCAGTCTGCTTGTCTATCCCACAAATGAATATATCGCCGTAATCCTCTCCATTACGCTTGCGTTTGCCGTGGCATTCTTTCTAAACAGGCAGCGCAGAAAGATGTTTAAATCTGTCCCTGTGAAAAAGCCGATTTTTGCTGCTGTTACAACAGCAGTTCTTGCGGTAGCTATGATAGTTGTATTTTGGATTCCCGTAGATACATTTGAAAGCACTAGGACGGTTGTTAACGGTTACGGACTTGAGCCTGAATACATTAAAATTCATACCGGCGATGAAATTGCAGTGTATGTGCATAAGCCTGATGTTCCGAACAGTGAAGATCCAATCCTTTTTGTTACTGGCGGACCGGGTGGTTATCCGTCACACAGCACAAAGTTATATCTTGATGAATACGCAAAACTCGGCTATACCGTTTATACCTATGATCCCATTGGCTGCGGCAAGTCGCCTTTGCCGAAAGAAACCTCTGCTTATTCAATGACTCACGAGGTTGAAGTTATAAACGATATTATGAAGCACTACAATATGGAACAGGTGAGCCTTATAGCTTCCTCCTACGGCGGTAATGTAGTTGCGAGATTTATTGAACAATACCCTGAACAGGTAAACGCCTATCTCTCTGTTGATACAGCCCCTATTTATTCTATGGACGCCAATTGTCCCGGTCAGGAAAATGACACGGCATTTATGAACACCGTAGAAGATGTCCGCAGCAATCCGTCAAACGTAGAGCCGTCGCCGATAACGGACTATACATCTCCGAGACAGTTGATACGCATATTGTACGGAATGAATTTGATGAAACTGATGGGCAAGAATGATATTCCTTACGGAAGCTGTGAGGAATACGATTATATGATGAGCATTATGACAAGTTTCGCTACAAACTCTTTTGCAGAAGGTGGAAAACCCACACGGCACATGAATTATCTTTCCAATATACTTAACACAGCTTCACTTGAAAGCTCACCTGATTTCACTGAGAGCCTTAAAAATAAGAACACGCCGCCTGTTTTGGTTGTCCAGCCTGAATTTGGCGTTGTACCGTGGCAGATTCATCATCAGTACAGCAAATACTTTGATGATGTAAAATTTGTAATTGCACCCGAATCAGGACACAGTGTTTGGGCAACGGAAATCGGAAAAGATATTTTAGTACGAAACGGTGATGCCTTATTCAAAGGCGAAGCGATTCCTGATGAATACACATCAGCAGAGAATCCATTTCCTCCTGTTCAGTAGTAGATAAAAGGTATGATGGCAGAATGGATTATCTCAAAATGCAGCAGAATTAACTGTAACATTAACATACGAAGAACTTCGTGTGCCGATCAGTTAGCTTGTGCATTGAAAAAAGTAGTTGAAGAATAAGTAAGGAAGTCTTGATTATGAAAAGCTATGCAGATGATAGTCATTATTGTTTCTTAAAGAAGACTACAAAAATGAGAAGAAGCCTTTATTTAAGGGCTTTTTTTCATATTCAGTGATTTTATGAATTTTCATATGATCAATAAGCGCTCGACATTTTTTGTAGGTTAGTGTGTATGTTGAAAGAATTCCTTCAGGTTTTTTAATGCATCCATGATCATAATCAACTAGAAGATTTAAAGCATCAGTATATGCCATAACAACATCATAAACATCTTTTTCATCGATTTCTAAGGCATTAGCAATAATTCGAGATTGTATTTCTATAGTTTTATTTAATGCTTCAAGACGTTTTTGATTAATAGTGTAATCTTGAATCATATAATCCTTTAAAATACTAGTAGCCCATTTTCTAAATGTTATACCACGCTTAGATTAAACACGATATCCAACAGAAATTATCATATCAAGATTATAGAATTTTATTTTTCTTTTGATTTTACGTGAACCTTCGCCTTGAACTAGTGCGTTTTCCGCACATGTTAAATCCATAGATAATTCATTATCTTTATAGATAAAATACGTCTTGTGATTCTTGTTCTGTCTACTTTAAATAAATCTGTCATTTGATCCTGTGTTAACCAAACTGTTTCTCTATTCTCGCTAACATTGACTTCTAATACTAATTATCCATCTTTTAAAAATTATAATCTCGTTATTCATGTTCTTCCTTTCCAAAAAAATGAGTATTTTGTTTATACCTATAAACTGGAATTTGTCTACATCTTTTTATACTCCAAAATGTATTATAAATTTATTATTATCAATTGCCATACTTATTAAATTTGCCAGTTCTACCAGATGTGTATCTTCATTTATTCTTTTATCTGAGAGAATAATATCTTGAAATGCTGGTAAAGACTCAGGCGGAATTAAAGTGATCCCCCACCTAGCAAGCGCTTGCGCTGGCCTATCCAAATTATGAAAATAAGTTTTTATTGTTAGAAGTTTATTCCACCAATCATTAATGTACTTATCTTCATCAATATAAATAAGTTCGATGGATTCATCTATAACATATTCACCATTATCAAAATATTCTACAATTCCGAATTCAGTTTTAAGCATATCATACCTCCACAAATTCTAATTAGATTGGTTTTCATAATTATAACATTCTTTATTTTATAGTCAAAGGAGTGCGATAATTAAAAACACCAATAGAAACATATTTTTGAAAATCAAATAGAGTCAAAGGAAACTTAATTCATCGAGTTACGTAAAATCGCATAGAGAAAGCAACAGTGACTTTGCTCACTATAATTGTGATAGGATAATGATCCCGGATTTTTTTAATGTAAAATGAATCTTTAAAGCATATAGAAGAATTTGTGGTGGTTTATAGGTTGGTCACCAATAGTTAACAAACTGTTAACAAAGTAAAGTAATTTGTGATGTAAAGTTGACGTAAGATTATGTGATGATTTATTAGACGTATTCAAGTTTCATTCATAAGATTTAATTATTTTTTTTAAACTATTTTTGAATTTAGGATATGAAAAATGATACAAGTTATCCTTGTGAGGATCAATATTGAACAAGCCTAGCTTTCATCTGTTGAGACACAGTATGAAACAAAACGCTAGGTTTTAAGAAAATAGTGATACTATTTTTATAACAGCCTTGCCTTCATCAGAACCGTTTATCCATAGCCAAACCGCAAGCTGTATAGTTTATAGGTGTTCAAAAATGAATACTGTTTTAAAATCTTGTGTTTTCATTCATGAAATGTCATAATGGTATAAGAAAGATGAACTTGAATTTTTATAAAGTCCAGGAGATGATAAAAATGAATTTAGACGCACAAGTTGAACAGCTTGTTTGCACAGATAATAAACAAGCATATAAAATATTGAAAGAGCTGTTGAAAATAAGTGAGAAGTGTAATGACGAATATCCATATTTCGATAAGTTTGTTGAGATGATGAATGATCGTACAAAATCATATATTCGTACAAGAGGATTACGATTGATTGCTTATAATGCAAAATGGGATATTGAAAATAAAGTGAATAATATTATTGATGAGTGGCTTAAACATATCGAAGATGAAAAACCAATTACAGCAAGACAATGTATTAAAGATGTGGTTATGATAGCAAAATATAAACCGGAGTTAATAGATGTTATTCTTGAGGCATTGGAAAATATGAGAAAATATATGATGATAGTATGCAGAATTTAATTTTTAAAGACAGGCAAAAAGCAATACGCACAATAAGACAGTATACTTGGTAAATTAGAATTATTGGAGGTAGAAAAATGATTGAAGTTAAATTTTATGATAATGTAGATGATAGATTATTAAAATTTGCAGTTATTATTTCTAAGTCAAATGGGCAATGGATATTTTGTAAGCATAAGGATAGAAATACTTATGAAGTACCTGGCGGACACAGAGAAAAAAATGAACTGATTTTAGATACTGCGAAACGTGAGTTAAAAGAAGAAACTGGTGCCGTAGATTTTACGATGAAGCCTATTTGCGTGTACTCTGTGAAAGGAAAAACCAGAGTAAATGAGAATGTGAATGATGAAACATTCGGAATGCTTTATTATGCGGATATTTATTCATTTGAAGAAATACATAGTGAAATAGAAAAAATCATTTTAATAGACGATTTAGTGAAAGATTGGACTTATCCTTTCATTCAACCTAAATTAATCGAAGAAGCAAAACGTAGGGGAGTTATATAAATACCGCTAAAATCAAATACCCTTTTAGCTAAACTACGGTATGTTTGTAATATCATAGATTGCATATTTGAGGCTACGTATTTAATCATAAAAAGGAAAACACATATGAAAATCAAAAAAATTGTAAAGGGAAGAATCATTTTAGGAAATCATCATGAGGATTATATAGCCTATAAAAAAAGAGGCAAACTTGCATTATTTAATCTTGAGGATTTATCGGAAATACAAACAACCTATAAAATTGGTTTATTTGTATATTTCAATGATGATTGGAATATCGCCATACTTGCATCAGAAAATAATGATGTCTATAAACTTGATCTAAAAGATTTCAGTGCTGAAAAGATAACAAAGAAATTAAGATTGCCCCTTGTAAATCCCATTTGTTTTACCTCGAAGTATATTTGTTTTCATGAAGCGTATTCAAATGAGCTTGTAATTTATGAGTATCTTACAAAAGAAACAGAATATCATCATCTCAAAGATTATCATATTTACAGTATTCATGAATATGATGAAGAAAGATTTATCGTAACTTATCTTGAAAAAAATAAGTATATTCAAAAATTGGGGTTAATCCGTATTTCAGATTTTTCAATAAGCGAAATTGATTTTAACCAAGAAAATATTAATGCATATAGAAGTATACAATGCATTCAAGAATTGAATATGCTGATTTTTCTAACAAAATCTAAGCTTATGGTTCTATCTAAAGACTTAAAATCTATATTAAAAGAAATAAAAATATCAGATTATTGCAAGGATGAACATGAAGAATTTAACAGCTATACATATAATAAATATATACAAAAAATTTTGTATTGTATTAAAGATAAGCTCTACTATTTAGATTTGAAAGATATGTCTATAAATTTTATTGATAATATTATACCGACAAATTTTCTAGCATATAGTCATAAAAATAAAACATTAGCCATCAACAGTATAGTAGATGGTGAATATACAGACAAAATCGTTATTTACGACTTATATTTATAGATATATATTTTAACCAAAAGTAGGCAAAAGTCCGCCACTTCAATGGTGATAAGTAAGTAGTTGAGCATTCTGTGCACCCTTTGGGCGCTTGATTTAAGCATTGAGGGACTATGCTTATCATGGAATATAGAAAATGTGATAACGAAGTTACTACAACAGTAAATAAGTTATGCTTTTGGGATAATAAACAAATCTCAAAAGAATGCTATTCCAAAATAGATATTTGTCCATATGCAGAGAAATAAATTAGAATTGGTAGAGGAGATGACCTTGTGAAAAAATTGAGTGAAGACGCTGAAAAAATAATGATTGAACGCTTTGGAAAAGATACCATCATTGCATTAGCAACTGTAGAAAATGAGGTGCCTTTTGTGCGTTATGTAAATGCCTATTATGAGAATGGTGCATTTTATATTATTACATATGCACTTTCAAATAAAATGAAGCATATAGAAAGTAACTCTACTGTTGCAATAGCTGGTGAATGGTTTATAGCACATGGAAAGAGTATAAATTTAGGATATTTCGGGAAAGATGAAAATTATCGAATTGCCGAGAAATTGAAAGATGTATTTTCTGAGTGGATAGACAATGGGCATAATGATTTTGATGATGAAAATACTATAATTTTATGTGTAGAAATAACAGACGGATTGTTACTCTCACATGGAACAAGGTATGAGCTTTAGCTTTTAACTTATAGTTTATGCGATTTTAGGTATTCAAATATGAATGCCGTTTTTTTAATCTTGTTTTCTATTTTAGAAGATGTCATAATAGAGCTAATAATAAAATAAATGGAATAAGTGGAGGAAAATAAGGTGCAGGGTAAAGAAGGAGTGATAGGGTTATTTTTAATCATTATGGGTATATCAATGTTTTTGATGTGTTTAGTATATTATAAAACAAGTAAAATGAAATATGCATGGATGGCATTTGGTTTCCTTTATACTTTAGGAATACTTATGTTAATGACTAACAATCCTATAAAAACATATTTGAATGTATCATCAAATAGTCGATTTTATTCTATTCCTTCTCTTATCATTCTTATGATAGGTATCATGTTATCTTTTATTTTATTGAGTAATAAAGGTGAAAAATATGTAATTTCAGGTATTTTATTTAGTGTAGGAATACACTTTATACCATTTAATTCAATTTACACCATGATTTTGAGTGGTTTAGTAAGTTTAAATGCTATATATTCTTTTGTTAAAAAAGATAGTTTATTAATAGATTATTTAGAAAAAATCATAATAAATACGGATTTTAAACGTTGGTATTTTGGACATTATCATGATAATAAAGCGATCAACGATAAAGAGATGTTATTATACGAACAACTAATAAGGGCACTTTGATTATATAGCTTAGTTTTTTTTAGGTCTTGTTTTCTTCGCATAGGATCACCTTATGTAAACAGAATCATAGAAGCTTTTAAAAGCATTCAGGAGGAAATAACTATGAACACGTTTATGGTACCAGCAGGAGAGTATTTGCAGTTACGTAATATGACAGATAGAACAATCAATGATTTGTATTTCACTTATGGAGATTATCCAATAACAAAAGTAAGAAAAATCGAAGCAAATGCTAGAGAAAACTTCATGATTGCGACAGCTAATCTTTCAAAAGATTATGATTTGGTTTTTTACTTCAAAGATGATGTCGAAAGAAAAATGGTATTTAAAGAAGCAGTAAAGAAAATGACAAAAGATAATATGTGGTCGTATTTCTTTGGAAAGATTATAGAAAAGGAAGGCATGCTGGTAATTGAAGAAGATCCAGAAGGGAAAGATTTATACTTTTCTTCACAACAATGATTTAAATGAATATTAAGCTGTGATATCCAAAATTGGCTAGTACAGCTTTTTCTATATATGATGGTAATTTTTCTTGTCATTCAAGAACTTAAATGCAATAATTGTAATATAGAAGCGCTTAAATTAATGGAAAGGATACTAAAATGATGAAAAAAGAAATAGCAAATACTCTATTAAATATCGTTGGCGGAAATAAAAAAATTTATAGATTTTATGATGAAGCAGAAGAATCCAGTATAGATATATATTTTGGCATAGACTCTCCACAAGAGGGGGTCACAACTTATGGAACGATTGGATTATCGGATTATTCTCTCGGCTTGAAATTGGATGGAAATCGTGAATTAAGAGTGGAACTTATTGCTGCTTGTGAAAGTGCTCGTCCTGAATTTGGAAATATATTAAGTTCATGCGCTTTTAATATTATCAATACACATTATCCATGTTTTCCAGGGGTGATATATCCTTCTGTGATCAGCGAATATTATAAAAACTCTGATATGAAGCATATTTTATTAACGACACCATTTTTATGGGATGATTTACATCCATTAGATGATGAAAAAAATCATGTTACATGGTTAATGGCTGTTCCAATTTCAGATAAAGAGCTTAAATATGCGCAAGAATATGGCACAGATGTATTAGAGGATGTTTTTGAAAGAAAAGATATTGATGTATTTGATTTAGATAGAAAATCAGCGATATAGTCTAATGTTTACAAATTAAAATCAATTTTTTTAAATCTATGAGAAAGGATTACATCTCTAGGAAAGATATAGGTGATATAAAATGAAATTATTTAAAAGAAAGAAACCAAATAATATTTTTGAATTGCCAATAGATAAAGCAGCATTGTACGATGCTTGTATTTTATCAACTTTATTTCATTTAGTGGGAGAATTAAAAGATCCTATTTTCTCATATGAGCAATCATGGAATGATAATCATTATCATAGAATCAATGATGAGGGAAGAGGAACCATAACCTTTCTTGATGATGGATTTATCGCTGCATTTAGATTTGAAGGAAGCAGAAGATTAAGAGAAGAATTTGACATAGAAAAGAAATTGAAAGAAATGCCTGAAAAGTATAGAGAAATTGCAGAAAGTGAAACACTGCAATATCTTTTGGAAGATGTAGATGGAGTAGTGCAACCAAGTATTACCACGTTCATTTGGAATATCAATGGGAAAACATACTCTTTTGATGATTTAACTACATTCCAAACAGAAAGTGCAGAGCTGATCATGCCACATATTTCTAATGAAAAGGACATTATGAATTATTGGATAGAATATCATGAGGATTTAGATAAAAATGAACTTGATTTCGTTAATACCCTGTGGAATTTTTATAAAAAGAATAAAAGTTTCAAGGGATTGAAACTAAGTATATCCGACTTACCTAATTCCTATCAAGATGATGGATTGAGAGAATTTGTTGAAACTTTAAATGAATTAGGAATTCAACATGATATAAAGCTACCAGAAAAGGTTAAAAAACCTCTCAAAAAAAGGATAGAACAAACAAACATAAAGTATGATTATTTATATTTAAACAGATATTGTGCTTATATGACAATTCTATATGCATCAAAAAGAGATTTATTTCCTCATAACATAAAGTTAGAATGGAAAGAAAACTGTTTTTATATAAGTAATGTGACTACAACAATTATTCTTTGTTTTCAAGGTCTAACATATATTGGTGCTTGTTTGACTCATCATTCTTATACAAATAGAAAAGAAATCCCTGATTACATTATGGATAGTATTCATAGCGATAAATGTTTTACATCTATTATAGCAAAACAAAACTATCCTTCTATACTATATTTTTGGTGCAATTTTAATGTAGATTCAGAAGTACCTTTTAATGAATGGGAACAAAGCGATATTGAATTAGTTAAGTGGTTTTTAGGCTTTAAGGATGAAGTTAAGCCTAAATTACAAAAAAAAGAACAGGAATGTTTTGAAAGTATAGTAGAAAAATATATAAAATTAGATATACTAATGTCAATTATTCAACATACAGTAGTTGAAAGTATAGAAAAAAGATATTTGAAATTGAATAAATCAGATATAAGTGATGTTGATTTTGATGAACAAGTATTGAGTCAAATAAATATTATGTTGGTAAAGTAGGAATGTGAAAAATATTACAGTAACAGGATAGTAGATATTTCATGATTATATTTATACTTTTCTTCACAACAACAATTCAAATGGATATTAATTGTAATATAGAAGCGCCTAAATTAAAGGAAGAATAATAAAATTAGAAATTCAACATGATCTCGTTATACCAAAAAGCGATAAATAAAGGTATAAGCTTATTTACTATTTACAATAGTTTGAATTTGTGATACCTTTATTTATAATGAAGGGAGATGATGATTATGTTAAATACTATTATGCTTGCAAGTAGCGCAGAATATTTAGGTGGATTGCTTTTTGATATCTTTAATGCAGGAATATTTTTTTTCATACTGCTTTTGATTTTAAGAAAAATAAAAAACAAAAAGAATAAAATAAAATGATTTACTGAAGATTTTACCAATTTAATTTATTAATGATTTCTATGATTCTATTCTTATGAAAATTATTGTTTGAGGTTAAGGCAATAAGATGATGATTCTTTCGCAATACAAGAAAAGGCTGCCATTTATATTTCTGACTCATGAAACTGTTATCTCGATCAGGAGTATATACTTCCACACCCTTATATTCATAAGTTTTTACGACTTTACGATTCTTTGTTATGGATCTCATAGCTAAATCTGTTATGAAATTGCTTTTCGTATCATATTGTTGGTAATCAAAATAATTATCATCATTTTCTAAAATGCATGATTTATATTTTATTAGAATAGATTGATAGTTTTTAGATTCACACGTATTATGATTTAATTCGGTTACATCAGATGAAAAGGTACATGGTGAAGTAACAGTTGGATGATAAACTGTTAGAAAATGACTATAAAAGAAGTCTAGGCTAAAGTACAACAATCCTGCAATTAGTATTAGTTTGATATAAGATTTTTTCTCACCAAGTTGTTGAAAAATAAATTTACCAATCAATAAACAGACAACAGCCCATGATAAGGTTCCTTTAGATGAATCGCTATGATTGAATAATATCAGAATACTAACGATTAAAACCAAACTTATAAAGTCAAATAGCCAAGTGAAAATAGAACGAATTTTGATTTTCCGTATTTTCTTTTTATAACTTGATGTGTGCAATGGTTGATTGAATGTTGAAATTATACAAAATGGAAGAGTGATAAATAATAATAAACTAAGAATAATTGAGATATTGTAAGATAATAAAGTTAAGAATAATTGTGGATAACCATAACATATTGTGAAAGAACAAAAGATAATGAATAATGGAAGCCAGCAGTATCTCCAGCGTAAATGATTTCTCTCTTTTGTTAAAGCATCTTCATGAATGAGCGTATTAAAAAACTCACTAGGACGTTCCATCATGTAATAAATATGAAAATAGGCTGTATGGGCTTCTTTACAATGTTGAATGGTTTTTGAAGTGTTTTCATCGGCTATTTTAGCTTCTACATATCCTTTTTCTTTTAAAGTTTTGTAGTTATAATCTACAATATAGTAATATGGTGTATCACTCTTTTCAAATATTATAAAAGAGTTAGATATGCTATCTAAATACCATCCTTGATCTGCCATATTATCTAAATGTTGCTGCAGGATATCTTTATCTTCCAAAAGAAACTTCATCAATTGTATTTTCATAGTCATCACCTTATTTACCTTGATTAATTCTATTATATAAAATAATGTAGTGAATAAGAAGATATTTTTTTATTATGTATCAAAAAGGATATACCCTATACGGATATATCCTTTACTTTGCATTTGTATGATAATAATTCTGTAAGAATTCTGCTTTATATTCCTCAAATGTTCCATTTTCAATCGCAGCACGTATTTCTTCAGTTAGACGTACGATAAATCGTAGATTATGTATAGAAGACAAGTTATAGTATTGACGTTTCTTTTCTAAATCAGGGGATTTCCAAAGTTCACGCAATGCGCCACGTGTCCATCCTGCTTTACATGTAGGACAATCACAATGTTCATCAATTAATTCGGTGCTATTAGAGAATTTTGCCAGATTGAAAGGGCCATATTTGGTGTATAACTTTCCATGTCTTGCCTCACGTGTAGGTGCTACGCAATCAAATGTATCAGCACCCATTTCTGTACCTATTAAGATATCATCAGGATGTGAAAGGCCAAGCAAATGGCGTGGTTTATTTTCAGGTAACTCTTCACAACACCAGCGTAAGATTTCTCCAAGACTTTCCTTTAAGAACGCACCACCAAGTCCATAACCATCAAAGTCCATTTCCGCAAATTTTTTTGCTGTAGATCGACGTAAATCTTCCCATCGACCACCTTGTAAAACTCCGTACAAAGATTGATGATAACCCAGCTGATCACATAGTTTTTTATGTTCATCCAAACTCCTTTGTGCCCAGCGTTCTGTACGTGCAAGTGCTTCTACATTATATTCATAGCTATCCGCAAGTGAGGTTAATTCATCATATGCCATATGAATATCTGCACCAATTCTGCATTGTATCTGCATAGATTCTTCTGGACCAATGAAATCTTCCTGATCAGTGAAAGGATCATGGAATTGTACGCCATCTTCACTAACATGTGCCAAACGCTCTTTTGGATCAGCATTCACAACCCCTTGTTCCCGTTTCATACTGACAACTTTTCCACAGCCAGATCCTAAAGACATAACCTGAAATCCACCAGAATCAGTAAGCGTTGGACCATCCCAGCCAGACCATGCGGCAAGACCGCCTTTTTCTGCAATTTCAGGAGATATATTTCTTAAGTGATAACCATTGCTTAACATTGCCTGTGCATTTACTGCATTTAAATCTTCCATTGACATAAAACGCACAGCGCCATTGGTACCTACTGCCATGAAGGCTGGTGTTTTTATATCCCCATGTGGGGTGTGGATAATTCCAGCACGACCAAGTTTTCCTGGGATTCTTTTTGTGATTTCAAAACTGAATGTGTTGTTGTTTTTATATGTTGTCATGTTCCAGTTTTCCTCCTAATTTCTTTGCTATGAATGCTTCTATTGGTGATAATACTATTTCAAATCCAATGCCAAGTACATAAGCAAAAATTGCTTGTGCTAGGAATTCCTGAAATGCCAGTACACCAAAGAAGGCAATTGTTTCAAAGATAAATGAATCAATAATATGTGCAAATGCAGAAGAGCCAAGTGCTCTTGCGATAAAGCTTGATGCGAAAATTCCATTACCGTTCTTCAGCTTTGTGAAGATAAAGTTATTAAAGATATTTGAACAAAGATAGGCGATTAGCGAACCAATAATGATTCGTGGTGTAAAGCCAAGAACACTTGCGTAAGCTTCTTGCATATTCCAGCCATCATAAGCTGGTAAGGCGATGACGATATAAAACACGAGAATCGCTAATATATTAACGAAAAAACCTGCAAATATAATACTTTTGGCAATTTTCTTTCCATAAAATTCCACAATCAAATCGCCCATAATATAGGTGATTGGGAATAAGACGACACCTCCATCTACTGCAATGCCAAAAAGGTTCCATAACTTAACAGCTGATAGGTTTGAAATCAGCAGCGTACCAGCTGAAATCGCTGCGAAATAAATCAAAAGCTTCATTTTAAAATTGCTCATGGTGGTATTATATCACAAAATGTTATGGTGGAAACATCTACATATAATTATAATTAGTGGACTATTGAGTGAAGTATGATAGGAATAATTTCAGGTAATAAGTTATCACATATATAAAAAAGATGGAATCAGTTTCCATCTTTTACATTTGTACACAGTTCTTTCCATTTCGTTTTGCGACATATAAACGCTGATCAGCTTCTTCAAAAATAGCTTTCAAAGTAGTATTGATTTGTGTCTGATGACAACATCCAATACTGATGGTAAATGTGATCTGGTTATCACCACATTTTACTATACAGGATTCACAAGTATAACGGATATGCTCCGCTATTTGATACAACTCTTGTTGAGAAACATTGTTAATCAACAGGATGAATTCTTCGCCGCCAAATCGGGCAATGATGCCATGCTGTTTAAACTGATCCATAACATTTGTTACCTGGCGAATGACTTCATCCCCCTGAATATGTCCATAGGTATCATTGATATTTTTAAAGTTATCGATATCGATCATCAAAGCACCCAAAGCTTCATGATTTTCTTTAGCCTGTAAAAGCATCTGTTCTCCATGCTGCATCAATGCACTTCGATTATATGTTCCTGTTAGATAATCATAACTGGATTTATCCAAAGCACTTTCAAATTGATAGATATTATGTAACGCAATTGCTACATAATCAGCAAATACCTGTAGTAATCCCTGATCGGTTTGACTAAAGAAATTAATCTGATAAGAACCAAAATAGATAATTGCCAATAGATTATTCTGATAAGTTACAGGTTGTAATAAAATCGAACGTAAACTTTTCTCATATAAAGAACCAAGCTGTCCACAGATTGCATCGCCTTCCTGAATATTGGCATTGACAATGGCTTCCTTGTCATTGATACACTGTTGAAGTACTGGGTGTGTGGCAGATAGAAAAATGGTCATATCTAAAGATTGGAATTGATTTTTCTTTTCATTATACAGAAGCAGTCTACTAACATCAAATTTAAATATCTGAGGCAGACGTTCTTGAATGATTTCAATCAGCTGGCTTCTTGTAAGTGTAGAAGTTACCGTTTTCCCAAAAGTAGTGATATCTAATAAACGCTGATACAATACCTCATAGGAAAGCATACGGTTACGTTCCCATACGTCTTCAATTTCATGGCGATACATATCATCAATGAAGTTTACATATTTAATACTTCGATCATGTGCTTCTTTCAAAGAAGTATATGCCTCTTCGTATTGTTTTTTTCTAGCTTTTAACAGTGCGATTTCTTCATGTATCTGACGTTTATGCCCCAGCATATTATTGACGTTTTTTAATACGATTTCATAATAGACTTCAGCTTGATCATACGCATGGATAAACATAAAGTAACGTGCATACGCAAGATATACTTCCATATTATCAATCATATCGTTGGTTTCAAAATTGTAGGTATCTTGTAAATAGTGAAATGCCCGTTTTGCTTCTTCATAATCTTTTTCCATCATGGCAGCTTCCAGATAGAATTTATTAAACAGAGATGTGTCAAATAACTCTGTCGTTTGTATATGATTTGCATAAGTTTCAATGATAGAACGCAGTTTCTCGATATTTCCTGAACTGACACATAAATTGCCATAAAGGAATATGGTAACGATAAAATTGCTTTCTCCAATAAATTCTCTTTTTTGTAGAGTTTCTTCTACCTGTTGAATTGCTTTTCCATACAGACCAAATTCTGATAGTATGATTGCGCCATTGTTTAAGAAAGCAGAGTAATAAGACATGCGCTCGCTTTTTTCTGCCATTGGCATAGCCTGCAAGATTTCATCATAAGCAGCTCCATAATCTTCTTTTAAAATATTACCAAGAACCGCATTATTCGCAACTGTCAAGATACCCTCGGTGTTCTCATATCCAGGAATCTGTTTAAAAAGAGTACGGGCTTTTTCATTATATTCAATCGCCAGATCGACATCATTAGAGTATAAAAAATAAAAGATCATAGAGTAGCCAAGAGCTGTAGAATAGGCATAGTGCTGTTCTTTTGCGATCGTTAAAAAACGTTTTAGGATAGGGTATAGTTCATCTGATAATCCTATATTATTCAGAATCAATCGTTTTAATTTCACATTGACGTCTTCATCAACTTCAAATTGTTTAAAATATTCATCAAATGTTCTCTGCAGCTCTATTTTCATATAAGACTCCTTTATGTCACATATATATCTTACACTAATATTTGTGAAGAAAGTATTTTATTTGAGAAAAATAATAAAAAGTACTTCTTTTCTGTTAATTTTAATACTTTTTATATTTTATTCCTAGTATTTTTCATATATTTTCTAATATATTTTAAAGTTTTTCTCATATAAGATATTTTTATGCAAAATATCCATTTATTTATACAATAAGTATGATGAAAAAGCCATATATCATAAAAAGTATGGTAAAATAAATATATTAGGCACAATAAGGAGAAAAAATTTATGAAACAAATGTTTTTTATGGATGGAAAGCAGAAACGCCTGTTTTTAGGACTGATCTGCATGATTATTGCGATTATATCCGTACTTTCATGGGGATTGATCAAAAAGGGAGAAAATATTGTTGGTAAAGAAGTCAACAGCTATCTAAATGAATTATCCCAACAAACTTCCTTTAAAGTAGAACAGCGTGTAGAAACAAATGTATCTTACATCAGTAATATCGCAAATGAATTAAAATATATAAGCGAAACCAAATATGAAGCATTTGTAAATGATAGTCTATCAAGCAGTGCGTTTGAATGGTTTGGATTTATGGACAACAAAGATATCCTGCATGTTGAGGGGAGAGAGCCTATCCATATTGATGCCTTACATATCACAGAAAAATTGAAAACAAGCGATGTGTACATCAGTGATGAACTTGTTTCATTATATAAGGGAGAAAAGGGTCTGATATATGCAGTTCCTTATCTTGATAACGATGATTATACAGCCATCATTGGATATATTCCTGTGGATACAATGAAACTGTTAATGAATACCGACACCTTTTCAGGAACGGGATTTTCACATATCATTTCTTATGAAGGAAATTATATCAAGCGTTCTACTAATGAGAATGCCTTACTAGATGGTTCCAATTTCTTTACAAGTTTTGAAGAACGGGCAGTTATGGAGTCTGGCTATTCCCTTGCACAGATGAAAGCTGATATGAAAGATGGCAAAAGCGGCAGTTTTGAGTTCAGAGTTGATGGACAAAAAAAGCGTACTTTAACATATAAGCCATTAGAAGGCACAAGCTGGTATCTTTTATCCATTGTACCTTCCACCATCTATGCACGAAATTTATTAGAATATATAAACATGACAATCTTTGTATTAGTAGGATCATTATTTGTATTATTCATAGGATTCATTTTCATTTTAACGTATCGTACTTATAAAGCAAATAAAGAAATCTCAGATCTTGCATATAAAGATTCAGTCACCGAAGGTATTTCACAGATTATGCTGGAGATTGAATTAAAGAAGAAGTTGAAGAATTTTCATCCTTATACATTTGTTTCGCTGGACTTACGTAAATTCAAATTGATCAATGATACCTTTGGCGCCGATGCAGGCAATCAAGTGTTGGCACATGTTTATAAAACCATCCAAAACAAGTTGCACGCTGGAGAGTTTGTCGCAAGAATCAACGCAGATAATTTTAATATTGTATTCAATTCCACAGATGAAAAAGAAATTGAAGAACGACTACAGGATATCGCACAAAATATCAATGTCTATAACATAAATTCAGATAAACCTTACTATATGCCTATATCTTGCGGCTGTTATGTTGTAAAAGATGAATCACAGGAAATTGTAGTTATCCGTGATAAAGCAAATATTGCCAGAAAGAAAGATAAGGAAAACAGTGCCCATCATTTATGTACAATCAACTTTTACAATGATATGGAACATGAACAGATGATTAAGGAAAAACGTTTGGAAAATATGATGGAAAAAGCTTTAAAGGAAGAAGAATTTGTTGTATATCTTCAACCAAAAGTAAGCTTGAAAACCGGTCATGTGATTGGTTCAGAAGCGCTTGTCCGCTGGGATAGTCCAACAGATGGTATGATCTTGCCAAATGATTTTATACCACTGTTTGAAAAGAATGATTTTATTATCAAATTGGATTTATATGTATTTGAAAAAGTCTGTCAAACACTAAAAGAATGGATAGATAGTGGAAAAGAGGCATTACCGATTTCTGTGAACTTATCACGTAACCATTTACGCTACAACAATTTCCTTAAAGAATATAAGTATATTCAGGAACGTTATGATATTCCTTCACATTTGATTGAAATCGAATTAACAGAAACCGTTGTATTTGAAAACTTGGAGCTTTTGAAGAATGTCATTGATGAAATTCATGAATTTGGATATTTATGTTCTATGGATGATTTTGGCAGTGGCTATTCTTCCTTGAATGTTTTAAAAGAAATTCCTGTGGATATTTTAAAACTGGATAAAGTATTCTTTGAATATGAAGATGATAAAAAAGCAGAATATATTATTGAATCCGTCATAGATCTTGCTAATCATCTTGGCATGGAAACCATTGCGGAGGGGGTAGAAACCATACCGCAAGTAGAGTTATTAAAGGCTCTAAAATGCGATATTGTGCAGGGATATGTATTCTCTAAGCCATTACCGATTTCAAGCTTTGAAGAACTTCTTGAAAATAATCCAAAACTGATGAATCCATAATATATGCATTAGATTTTAAATAATCATTATAAGAATGGGAATATTTCCACATGAAGATATCCCATTCTTTTTTAGCTGTTAATCGTTTAATACAAGGATTTAATTGTGGATAGCTTATGTAAATTTTATCGATATGGTAATATAAAGGATGGAAAAAAGGGGTATTGTTTATGGTCGCAACATTGATTTTGTTATTGCTGGTTATTGTTATGGTATTATATATTCTTTATTATGGATATGATGTATACACACATCGTGATGAACTTGAAGCAGAAACATCTTGTGTAAAAGCCGGATGCTTTGGCTTTATTTGTTTATTTTTTGATGTACTTGGCATTGGAGCTTTTGCGCCTCATACGACCCTTTATCATCGATTTCATCAGGTAAAAGATTATTTAATTCCTGGTACCTTAAATGTGGGCAATGCAATTCCTACCATTATTCAGGCACTTATTTTTATCCATCTTGTGAAGGTAGATACGATAACGCTTGTCAGTATGCTTATGGCATCTGTCATCGGTTCTTATCTTGGTGCTTCTATTGTTTCAAAAATGGATGAGCAAAAAATCAGATTAAGCATGGGAGTCGCCTTATTGATTACCGCATTATTCATGTTTCTAAGCGCAGTTGGGCTTATGGATATTGGAGGTAATGCTGATGGATTAAGTGGTATGAAACTAATCATTGCCATAGTAGTCAATTTTTTACTTGGCGCACTCATGACTGTTGGTGTGGGATTATATTCACCATGTATGGCACTTGTTTCATTATTAGGCATGTCCCCAACCATTGCTTTTCCTATCATGATGGGATCTTGTGCATTCTTAATGCCTGTATGTGGTGTAAAATTTATCAAAAGTGGCATGTATAATCGAAAAGCAGCAGTATCATCAACAATCGCAGGATCTGTTGGTGTGTTGTTAGCCGCATTTATCGTAAAATCATTACCTTTACAGGTTCTTCGCTGGGGTGTCGTTGTGGTTGTTATTTATACCGCATGTTCCATGTTGAAAGCAGGCATGAAAAAATAATATGTCAAGAATGTTATGTCTATGTGTTAGCTAACATTGACGAAGTGTTATGAATTATGTATATTTCATTACGATGCTTCAATCATTCTGATGATTTTACGCTCATTTGACGATAATAAACAATCCGCTGTTTTGCGGTATCTAATTGATGCTGACTCATGGTGATCTTTCCTTTATATATATTGATCAGACCTTCGTCTTTTAGCTTTGATATGGTACGGTTCAATGTTTTGACACTGATACCAATTTCTTCATATAAATCATTTCGTGTCTTTTTTACCGTGATGAATGGTTCTTTTGTGTGGCTGAGTAAAGGTTCCACATAACTGATTAAATAATCCAGCAACAAGAACTGTGGTGGATAAAACAGCTTGGCCCCTCGATTATAAGAGGAACGATATAATTTTAACGCAACTTTTGCGGATACTAGACGTAAGAAATGAATATCCTGTGCAATCCATGCTTCAAAGTCAGCTCTTGAAATATATAAAATGATACTTTCACTAATTGTTTCAATCGTGACACTGGTCTTAGGCATACCGGCAAGAATGGTTACCTCGCCTATAAAATCAATGGGTTCATTTTTTTCGATCATAAAAATATTACCATTTTCAAATTCATTGATTACACGGTGTTCACCACTTGCGACAATGCCAAAATAATCTAATGGACTATCTTTTTGATGGATGATATATCCTGGTGGATGCACCTTGATGTTCATCCTGTTTTTATATTCTTCTGGCATATGGCGAAGGTAGTCTTTTAAGGCAGGTACCTTCTTTAAAACTTCATCTAATGTCATGGTATCACACTCCACTTTGATTGTATCATGAAATTAGTAAAATTTTCCTTGAAAATAGCCCAATTGTCCTTTTTTTGAGGCTTATACTTTTGGTAACATTACACTGAACAAAAAGAGAGAAAGAAGGATTTTATGAAAAAAGAGAAAGAAACGTATGTGTATCACTCGTTAAAGGAAAGGATTTTAGGAGAATATAAACTGTACCTGTTGGCATTTGTATTCATCCTGATTGCGGACAGTATCGGACAAATCAAGATTCCTGTCTGGAAGGGAACCTTTATCCTGTTTCCAATATTCTATGCGATTTTAATGGGAATCTGTTGTGGCCCAAATGTATTGAAGATCGTGAAACGTAAAGAAGTAAAAGCTGCCAGTAAATTGGTGATTGTGGCAATCTGTCCATTTATCGTAAAGCTTGGTATCAATGCAGGGGCAAGTATTGAAACAGTCATATCCGCAGGACCTGCCTTGTTGTTTCAGGAAATCGGCAACTTGGGTACTATTTTCTTAGCTCTTCCTGTAGCATTATTATTAGGCTTAAAACGTGAAGCAATCGGCGCAACACATTCCATTAACCGTGAAAGCAATCTGGCATTGGTAACGGATATGTTTGGTCCGGATTCACCTGAAACAAGAGGTAGTCTATCGATTTATATTGTTGGTGGAATGATTGGTACGATCTACTTTGGCTTTTTAGCATCTATGAGTGCTGCGACGGGTATCTTTCATCCATTTGCGTTAGGAATGGCATCCGGTGTTGGAGCTGGAATCATGATGGCAAGTGCAACAGCGTCTTTATCCGCTATTTATCCAGCAATGGCAGATCAAATATCTGCTTTAGCAAGTGCAAGTGAAACGATATCAGGAATCACAGGCATTTATGTTGCGATATTTATCGGTATTCCGTTAACGAAGAAATTATATAGTGTTCTGGAACCTCGTATATCCAGAAGAAGAGGAGAATAAGGTATGAGATTACGTGAGTGGGCTTTCTTATTTATTGTAGCTGGATGTGGAATTGCGCTGGCTAATTTTGTAGGTTTTCAAGTAGGATTGATGCAGTCTTTACCAGGGATTGCCATCTTATTGATCCTTTCTTTATGTGGTGTATTGATCAATAAAGTATTACCATTTCGTTTACCAATTGTGGCATATTGTTCCTTATTGGGACTGTTTGCCGCATGTCCCTTATCCCCATGTCGTGACTTTGTGATTCAATCAGTAAATCAGATTAATTTTACAGCACCACTTACCATGGTGGGTGCATTTGCGGGTATTTCTATCAGTGACCAGTTAAAAGAATTTGCCAGTCAGGGATGGAAAATGATCATTGTAGGATTATTGGTTATGACAGGTACATTCTTAGGTTCTGCAGTGGTTGCGCAGGTGATGTTATCCTTAACAGGAGCCATTTAATATGTTACTAAAAGATATTGCATATCTCAATGAAAGCATGGAAGTTGTGTATCATCAGGATATCCGTATCGAAGGTGCTTATATCAAAGAAATCAAAGCTCATGGGACCTTACATCCTGTGGAAAATGAAGAATGGATGGATGCTTCTTCTCTATTGATGATGCCGGGACTTTGTGATGCCCATATGCATACGGGGCAACAGCTTTTAAAAGGACGGATATTAGATGCGCAAGGGATGATTTGGAAAGAAATCATGTTGCCATTTGAGAGTACACTCACAAAAGATATTATGCGTATCAATGCACAGCTTGCGGCTTTGGAGATGATCAAAGGTGGAACCACCTCATTTGTGGAGGCTGGCAGCTACTTTATGGAAGAAGCAGCTAGTGTATATGTACAAAGCGGTTTACGTGGATTATTAACATATTCAACCATGGATGATGATCCTGCATTGCCTGATCAGATACAAGATACATGGGAAAGTGCCTTAAAACATAACGATGAATTATATGATCACTATCATGGTGTTGGAAATATCAAGGTTGGATATTCATTAAGAACGTTATTGTCTGTCAGTGAAACACTCATCCAAAATGCTTATCAGCATGCCCATGAAAGAAATACGATTTTACAGGCACATATGAATGAATATCCCAAAGAAGTGGAAGGTGTCATACAAAAATTTGGTATGCGCCCTTATGAATATCTTCAGGCATGTGGTGTGTTAGATGATCATTTCTTAGGTGCACACAGCTTGTTGGTGGATGAGCATGAAATACAATTGATCAAAGAAGCAGGCAGTCATATCGTGTTATGTCCATTTAGTAACTGTGCCAAGGCTTTATTGCCATATCCCAAATTAAAACAAGCGGATATTCCCCTTGCGATTGGCAGTGATGGGGCAGCACATGGAGGATTAAGTATTTGGAACGAAATGCGAAATCTTCGTTGTATGATGAATGTAACCCATGGCATTGCTTTACAAGATACACGTATTCTTACATCTAAGAAACTGCTTCAGATGGCCACAGGCAATACCGCATCTTTTATGATGGAAAAAGATTTGGGATATATCAAAGAAGGAGCACTTGCGGATGCCATCTTTATCTATTATCATCAGCCACATCTTTATCCAAGTGGCAATATGCGTAATACACTTGTGGAATGTGTGAATGTAAATGATGTGATGCACAGTATGGTGCATGGGAAATGGCTCATGAAAAATCGTGAAGTTCTAACATTAGATGAAACCGCCATTTTAAAAGAGGCAGAAACAATATATAAACAGGTCATGCGATAAGCATGGCTTTTTCTCACTTGTGTTTTTCTTGATTAAAGCGCTAAGGAATGGTAAACTTGCTGTAGAAATAGAAAGAAGGAAGCAATGTTATTATGGGGATATTAGGAACATTAATTTTAACAACGGCGATTTCCGGTGTTGTTGGCACAGGACTTGGTGGTTTGATAGGCGCATTGTTTCGCAAAGACTCCAATAAGACCGTAAGTTTATTATTGAGTTTTGCGGGTGGTGTCATGCTGAGTGTTGTTTGTTTTGATTTGATACAGGAAGCAATCGCAACAGGTACACATATTTTTATCGTTATTACATCTATTTTGACAGGTGTAGCCATTATCTATATATTAAATTATTTGATTGATAAAAGAACCAATCCAGAAGTTCCACATATCAATAAGGAGCATCCACAGACAGCTGACAACCTGGATGAATTGATACATAGTGATCATCTGGAACAGCATTATAAAAAGAAAGATAAAGGATTTTCTTTATTTATCGCAGGGATCGTCATGGCCAGTGCGATAGCGCTGCATAATGTACCAGAAGGTATGACGATTGGTGCATCTTATGCAAGTAATGATGGTGTGATGGGAAGTGCTGCGCTTATGTTGGCAATTTTGATTGGTCTACATAACATTCCAGAAGGCATGGCAGTATCGGTGCCATTGATCAGTGGAGGCATGCATAAAGCAAAAGCGGTTTTGATTACCGCTTTAAGTGGTGCTCCTACAATTATTGGCGCATTATTTGGATACTGGTTAGGTGATATTGGTGATTTAGGACTGGCCATTAGTCTTGGTTTTGCGAGTGGTGCGATGCTGTATGTTGTATTTGGGGAAATATTTCCACAGTCCATTCTGATGTATCGCAGTAAACGACCTGCCTTTTTTACGATATTGGGTGTCATGGTAGGCTTATTGATCATTTATGCATAAAAAAACGCAAATTCGCGTTTTTTTTGTTATCGATAGATGAATACGCCCATAACACCTGATAATACCATCAGCGCAATGGGATTGATTTTCCATTTTCTTGCGATAAACAAGATAATCGTAAAGATAATGATAGCGGGAATCTGTAGATTTGATGTGGAAATCACACCCTCCTTAAAGAAGGCAAGCGATAAAATTATCGCAGCAGCGGCCATGATTAAACCTAAAGAACCAGCTTTTAAACCTTTTAATACTTCCATAAATATCTTCGATGTGGAAAACTTTTGAAAGATATGATAGATACCATAAGCAATCAACACCCCCATACAGATACAGCCAATGGTGGCACACAGGGCACCAGCAATACCAGCAACACGCATACCCACAAAGGTAGAAGTATTGACGGCCAAAGGACCTGGCGTCATTTGAGAAATGGTAATGATATCTGTGAATTCCTGTGCTGTCAACCAGTGCTGATGCACAACCACCTGATCAGAAATCATGGGAATGATGGCGTAGCCTCCCCCTATACTAAACAATCCGATCTGGAAAAACGCAAGGAATAATTGTAGTAACATCATAAGGAAATCCTCCTTCTTTCTACCAACACTTTACCAACACATATCAATGCACAAAGAATAATCAAGATCGCAACATTGATATTAAAGATATAATTTAATAAGAATACCGCAGGTGTCATCAGGGTGAAAAACCATTGTTTTTCTTTAATGATCATCGCATACATATCCACAATCAAATCCACAATCAATGCCGCAACACCTGCTTCCATCCCTTTTAATACCGCATTCACAATCACATTGTCACGAATCAGGGAATAGATAGCAGATACAATCGCCAAGATAAATAATGGTGGTAAAATCGCTGCGATACAACTTACCAGCAGTCCTTTTACGCCCGCAACACGATAGCCGGATAAAGCACTCATATTGATGGCAATCGCACCAGGAGAGGATTGAGAAATAGCCGCAATTTTCATTAATTCATCTTCATCAAAATAGCCTTTCTTTTCTACATAATATTTTTTTATCATAGGTATGACAACATATCCACCACCAAAGGTAAAGGCACTGATAAACATATTGATGCCAAACAGCCATACCAGATCTTTCATTTTATTCATAAGTATCACCTCTTACAGTATAAGGATACCATTTGACAATCCATAAATAAAATTATAATATTTTATCAGATAGATAACCTGTAGGTTATGGAGGTGCTTATGGATATCCGACGTTTTCGTATTTTTCAAAAGGCAGCGGAATTGAAAAGCTTCACAAAAGCCGCAAATGAATTGTATATGACACAGCCTGCTGTTTCAAAGGCCATTATGGAATTAGAGGAAGAACTGGGAACTCCCTTATTTGAACGTTTCCCTAAAAAGGTTGTATTGACACCTGAAGGTACAGTATTCTTGGAACGAATCAATGGCTTATTGACCCACTATGATGATGTCATTACACAGGCCGCAACCATCAAAGAAGCGTCTTGTTTACGCATTGGCTCAGGCATCACCGTTGGTAATGATGCTTTACCAGCCATGATTGAAGAATTAAATAAGCGATTTCCTGACATGCAGATACAGGTGGAGATTGCATCAAGTGCACAGATTATGGAGAAAGTAAGACAGCAAAAATTGGATATTGCATTTGTGGAGGGTGTCATTGCGCAAGAGGATGTGATATGTATTCCTGTATCCACCTATCGCATTTTACCTGTCGCAAGTCCTGCATTTCTCAAAGAACATCCAATCCAAAATGTGCAACAGTTATCACTACAGCCATTACTTTTACGAGAAGAGGGAAGTGCCATACGCTCTGTGGTGGACAGTGCCTTTTTATTACATGATACACATGTCACTCCTTGTTGGACATCTACCAATTCCACAGTATTACTAAAGGCAGCGGTGGAAGGCTTTGGAGTAGCTTTTTTACCAGAAAAGATGATTTACAAGAAACAAAAACAAAAGCGCTTAGAAACTGTAATCGTGGATGATTTTGGCTTGGAGAATGTCAATCATATCGTTTATCTAAAGCATAAACATCTCAATGATGCGATGTACTCCTTAATCGAAATTGCGAAAAGCTATAAATAAATAGAGGCAAATAGTTAACAGTTTTTCTTCGTTCATGCTAAGCTAGGAATGTAAAACCATTTGGTTTTTCAAAGAAAGGTGCTGATACAATGATCGGTTATATTGGAAGCTATGCGTCAAAGGATTCTACAAGCGTCATACGTTTTACCTTTGATGAGCAAACAGAAGCATTTACAGAGATAAAAAATATCCTGCCATGGAAAGACAGTAAATATTTGTCTGTCCTAGGAAATGATTTTGTGTCAATTTTAAAGAAAGATAAGGCTGGAATTGGCCTTTGGCATATGGATTGTAAAGAAAGTGAAGAAGTCTTGGATGAAGAAATCACTTCTTGTTATGTGACACAGGATCAGGATTATATTTATACAGCAAATTATCATGAAGGAACACTTTCTATCTATGTGAAAAAGGAGCATCTGCATTTACAAAAACGTATATTGATCAAGAAGCATGCAGGATGTCATCAGGTGATTTTGTATAAGCAGTATTTGCTTGTGCCATGTCTGTTGATAGATAAGATAATGATTTTTGATCGTCTTCATGATGATCAGCTTGTAAAGGAAATAGATTTTCCAAAAGGCAGTGGACCACGACATGGAGTGATGGATACAAATAATCATTTATATTTGGTCAGTGAATTAAGCAATCAATTGTTTATCTTCCATTTGGATGAGGAACTCCATATGGAATTGTTAAAGACGATTGATTTAGTGCCAGAAAAAGAAAAAGCGGCTGCGGCAGCCATTCGTATGAGTAAAGATGGACGTTTCCTTTATATATCTATACGGGACATCAATCAGATTCTTGTATTTGACATAAAACAAGGCGCAGTCATACAGCGAATGGAAGCACGTGGTGATCATCCAAGAGATATCGCTTTATCACCTGATGATGCTTATCTGTTTATTGCGAATCGTTTTACTAACACTTTGGTGGTATGTAAACGTGATAAAGAATCTGGATTATTGACGCTTTGTTTGAATGAAATGAAAGCAGTGGAAGCTGTAAGTATTGTATTTGAAGAACAGGAGGCAACAGTATGAATGATATCGCAATGATTGGACTTGCGGTCATGGGTAGAAGTCTTGCCTTAAATATGGCAGACCATGGATATGAAGTTGCCGCATATAATCGAAGCTATGCTTTAACACAGGAAATGATGGAAAAATATCCTCATGAACATGTACATGCCTATCAGGATTTGAAAGAATGTATCCATTCACTTATGAAACCGCGTAAAGTCATGTTGATGGTAAAAGCGGGAAAACCAGTGGATATGGTGATTGAACAACTTATACCCTTGTTGGAGGAAGGCGATATCATCATTGATGGTGGTAATTCTTTCTTTGAGGATACCATTCGAAGAGAAGCATATCTAAAAGAAAAAGGGCTGCATTTCTTTGGCGTTGGTATCTCTGGTGGAGAAGATGGTGCACGTTTTGGCCCAAGTATCATGCCTGGAGGAAATCAGAAAGCATATGAAGAAATACGACATATATTAGAAGATATCTGTGCAAAGGCAGAAGATGGCAAAGCCTGTTGTACATATATCGGAGAAAATGGCGCAGGTCATTATGTGAAAATGGTACACAATGGAATTGAATATGCAGATATGCAGCTGATTGCCGAGGCTTATTTGTTATTGAAACATGCAGGTGGATTTGATAATAAAGAAATTCATCAAATCTTTGAAGCATGGAATGATAGTGAATTAAACAGTTTCTTGATTCAGATTACAGCGGATATCTTTAAGGAAAAAGATGATCTAGGTAGTGGTGAGCTGTTGGATAAAATCGTTGACAGTGCAGCCCAAAAGGGTACGGGGCGATGGACTAGCATAGAAGCTTTAAAACAAGGTGTGGATATCTCAATGATTACGGCATCATGTAATGCACGTATCATGTCGAATCAATTGAAACAACGCCAACAGGCACATGTTGTATATCCAACACAAAAGATTGCTATACAGCATGATCAAAGTTTTGTGGATGATGTAAAAGAGGGCTTATATACCGCTAAGATTATTGCTTATGCGCAAGGCTTTGACCTTTTAAAACATGCGTCCAACACGTATCAATGGAATCTTTCCTTTGGTGAAATTGCATCGATATTTCGGGCAGGATGTATCATTCGGGCACAGTTTTTAAATGATATTATGAAAGCATACGCAAGAGATACAAAATTATCCCATTTAATGATGGATGAATTCTTCTCATCACAGATACAAAAGCATCAGGAAAGTCTGCGACGTATCACTTCACTGGCGATAGAAAAAGGAAATGCAGTACCGGCTATGAGCAATGCAATTTCCTATCTGGATATGTTTTCATCTACACATATGGGTGCTAATTTGATTCAGGCACAGCGTGATTACTTTGGCGCACATACGTATGAAAGAATTGATCAGGTGGGATCTTTCCACCATGCATGGGGACATGATCATGAATGATCTGACGCTTACCATCTTTGGAGGAACCGGAGATCTGACCTATCGAAAACTGCTGCCGGCATTATATAATCTATATGTATCGAAACAGGTAGTGAATATACGAATTGTCATTGTTGGAAGAAGAGCGTATGATCATGAGAGCTATTGTGAAGTGATAAAACCATGGATCAAACAGTTTGTTCGTTTACCATATCGTGACCAGGCATTTCAAATGTTCTGTGATCAGCTTTCCTATTATCAGATGGATTTTACAGATGAACAAGCATATTTGCCTTTACAAGCGTTCTATCAAAAACATCAGATGAATCATCATATTTTCTACCTTGCGGTGGCACCTCGTTTCTTTGATATCATCGCAAAAGGCTTACACCATGTCACAAATGCAAATATGGGAAGTGTTGTTATTGAAAAACCTTTTGGTGAAGATCTAATTTCTGCCAAAGCTTTAAATAAAGAGCTGGAAGCATTCTTCACAAAGGATCGTGTCTATCATATCGATCACTATCTGGGCAAAGAAATGGTACGAAATATTCAGGCCATTCGTTTTACGAATCCTATATTTTCAAATATATGGAGCCATGAATATATTGAACATGTACAAATCAATGCCATGGAAGAAGTTGGTGTGGAGAATCGTGGATCCTATTATGATCACAGCGGTGCTTTAAAAGATATGGTACAAAATCATCTCTTTCAGATTTTGAGTATCATAGCGATGGAGCCAATGAATCTTTACACACGGGATGAAATGCATGCTCGTCAGCTACAGGTATTAAAACACCTTCGTCCTGTTTCTAACTTGAATATCGAAGATACTATGGTATTGGGACAATATTTTGATTATCAGAAAGAACCATCTGTGGCAAGTGATTCCCAAACGGAAACATATGCAGCACTACGTTTATTTATTGATAACCAACGCTGGCAGGATACACCATTCTATATTCGTACAGGAAAGAAACTGGATCGAAGAGAAATGGAAGTCATCATTACATTCAAACGTGTCATGCCAGATGTAGATCCTAATATATTAATCATTAAGATACAGCCCAATGAAGGCGTCTATGTAAGATTTAATATCAAGAAGCCAGGCAATAGTGAAGACATCGTGCCAGCTAGTATGGATTTTTGTCAGAGTTGTTTAGATATCAATCGTATCAATACACCAGAAGCCTATGAACGCCTGTTGCTTGCTGTAATGCAACAAGACAGCTCATGGTTTTCTAAATGGGATCAGATTGAAGCAAGCTGGCAATATGTTGAAGAACTAAAACAACGATATCATAAAGAAAACTTGCCAATATATGATTATCTTTCCTACAGCAGTGGACCACAAGCCGCAGATGTGTTACTATCAAAACATCAGCACGCATGGCAGAAGAGCAGCTAAGGAGGACATATGGAAAGAAAAATTGTGACCGTTACGATTGATCGAAAACTAGGCAGTAAACACCCGCACTTTGATATGATCTATCCCGTCAATTATGGATATATCAAAGGAATCATGGGTGGTGATGGTGAGGAACAGGATGCCTATATCGTTGGGGTAGATACACCATTAGATTCATTCACAGGAGAAGTCATTGCGGTAGTAGAACGCTTTAACGATTGTGAAGAAAAATGGGTTGTCGCACAAGCAGGCAGTGAATATACAAAAGAAGAATTAGAAAAATTATTAGAATTTCAGGAAAAATATTTCCAGCATGAAATTCACGTGATGGAAAAGTAACATTTCATTAAAACTTGTGTGAATCATAGTATTCCTAATAGCGAACATCCACATCGCAGATGATTACACATCCTATGAACAAA
The DNA here is from genome assembly GCF_003434225.1 of Absiella sp. AM29-15. Lineage (NCBI taxonomy): Bacteria > Bacillati > Bacillota > Erysipelotrichia > Erysipelotrichales > Erysipelotrichaceae > Amedibacterium > Absiella sp. AM29-15. The sequence goes on along the minus strand of NZ_QVFL01000011.1, from coordinate 77,591 downwards.
AGAAAAGGCTGATTTTCAGCCTTTTTGTTTATGCATTTCCTCTAAATATTCCCTTGCGCTTTCAACATAATACGTACTATTTCCTTTTTCAATGATTTCATCAAATAGCATTTTTGCCTTTTCCTCATCCTGCAACATGTAGTAACAATACGCTTCCTTGCTTAATAAACGAATGGTATCCAGTGTTGTTTTCATAGATAGAGAATGAATCTGTGCTAATGCTTTTTCATATTCCATCCGATGAATATACTTATCTGCTTCTAAAGATATCAATAGTTTTTGTGCATCATCCTGATACTTTGGATATTTTTTCGCATAGGCGTCAATCACAGCTTTATCCTCTTCATAAAACTGTGGGAAATATGCCTCACGTTCATGTTTACTCATACTTGCATAATGATAGACCACTCGTAAGTTCGCATTATTTAAATACGTATTTTTATGCTTTATCAAATCTTTGATTCTTTCATGATTATCCTGTTCACGTAAAGAAGTCATTAGTATATATTCTCCAAACATTGTTTCTATTTTATGATGATCCAATAGATGATCCATGATCAAAGTCATACGATAAGGATCACATTGTTTATATAATAAATCCTCTGCCATATGATGAATATAAGCATTGATCTTCAACGTAAACAAAAAGCGATACAGGATAATGGATACCATCGCCAATCCAAGCGACAACAAGTCATTTTCAAATACCATCCAACAAAGGATATTTACCCCTAAAAAAAGAAGTAATAAAACGATTCTTAATCGATTGACATATTGACTATATCCACGTATCTTTTCTTTACATGTGAGATCTTCAATCTCATCAAAAGCAAGTGCCTCATCATCTGCCTTGATAATGCCGCCACCACCAATCGTAGATAGCTTATACGTATCCCATTTTCTAATCAGCATCAAAAAGAAATCCACTAATAATAATGGAACTAAGCTTAATACACCTAAAAAGACAATGACAGGAAATCCTAGAAAAGCAATGCATGCGCTCATAATAGATTTTCCAGTAAATTCTCTGATACGTATCCAGTTGAAGAATAGATAATACCCATTCACTAATCCACCCATGACAATGACAGGCGCTAATACATCTAAGATAGTGAGCGTATCCATATATGGTGCACTTTGAGAAAATAAGTATGCTTCACAAGCTCCAACGACACCGCCAATCAGACATAGAAACAAATGAAACCGAATATTGATTTTCATATCCAGGACCCCTCTCTGATGATTTTATTATACACCAACACATAAGAAAAAAGTGATTTTCTGATGAGGAAAACCACCTTATATTTTTACATATTTATCTAAAAAATCATTTATGCATTGCCAATATTCTTCAGGGCGTAGTTTATCATTGCTCGCATGACGACCACCTTTGATAATCATTTTTTCCTTTTGACCCGGGCATACAGCATACAAATCCTCCATCATATGCATGGAAATAAAGCTGTCATGATCCCCATGTAAAAATAACATCGGTACCCTTGCATGTGATATATGTTTCATACAATCCACATCAGATATACGATAGCCCGCCTTGATTTTTAACACTAAGGATAAACAAAAGATTAAAAATCCACTGGGAACTTTTGGGACCATACGTTTCACAATATGGGTTAATTGTCCTTTCAATGTGGAAAAACCACAATCTTCGATAATGGCACGAATCGGATAACCTTCCACATCCGCACACATCATTACACTGGCAGCACCCATGGAAACACCATATAATAAAATATCGCTGGCGCCTTGTTTCTCTAATTCTTTACACCAATCTAAAATATCCAAACCATCCAAATAGCCAAATCCTATAATGTTGCCATCACTTCTTCCATGCCCTCTTAAATCTGGCAATAATACATTATATCCACGCTCATAAAACTGTCGTGCCTGAGAAATCATATCTTCCAAACGCCCCATATAGCCATGAACAATGACAACCCATGCATTTCCTTTATTTGAGATGGTGCTGGCATGAAGCTTTAAACCATCTTTTTCCATTGTGATATGACGCACAAACTTATTTTGAAGATACCAGTGGTCATCACTTGTTAAAGTGTCGTGAGGGTTCACCGATATAAAAGGCTTTTCTGATTTCGCATCAATTGCCTGATGGAAAAAATATAACCCGATCCCCATACATATGATAAAAAATATCAATAGGATACATAAAATAATACTATATACGTTCATGTCATTTGATTCCTTTCTTTACTTTCTTATATTCCCTTTGCAGGTAATCCAAATACGTACCTGATGTCACAAATCCTCTTAAATTTAAGATATCACTGCTAAAAGCACCCAATACCTGATCAACGAATTTTACACAATTACTGCCTAATATGAAATATTTACGATAATCCTTTGTATATTTATAGAAAGAAACTTTTGTCGCTAGATACAATTGATTAGTAAATTGAGAATCATCATGATCTGGATCATTTATAATATCAGGATACCGTGGAATGCTGTTTTCATAAAGTGTTGAAATTCTGGCATGTATTTCTTTAATCTGATGTGCTTCTAATCAAAGTCCAAACGCAAAAATTGTGTTCTTTTCATGTTCAATACAAAAAGGCAGATAGAAAGCTTCATCAAAGATAAACATCACACCATCTCCTATAGCCTCCATCATTTGAAAGCTACGATAATCATAGTTCCCATATGAGTATACCTTATGATCAATACTGAAATCAATATGTCCTATCATGCCAAATCCTTTTTTTATCGCATGAATATATACCATCATATCTGGTGTACCATCTTTCTTTTGATCATGTAATCCTAAGATACACAACACATATGCACTTAAGGCATACGTCATCACATCTATATGCTTTTTATCATGAATAAGCCCTTCTACACTATTATGGTACAACTTTTTATAAGGTACCACAAGGGATGCTTTTCATTTTACAACATAAAAAATATACATGTATTTGATTGTGATAGTATGCTAAAATAAAACTGCTGAATGTGAGGGGATGACATGCCAAAAGAATTAGATGTAAAAAATACCATTTTAGAATCCAAACGATTGATCTTAAGAGGATGGCAAAAAGAAGATCTTGATGATTTATATCAGATATTCACAGATCCTGCCATCTCAGAAATGTCTGGATGTCCCACCATATCCTCCATGGAAGAAGCACAGACGTTAATGAAGATGTTTCAGGATATGAATAAAGTATTTGCCCTTGTCTGGAAAGAAAATGGCAAAGTAATCGGTTCACTTGATTTAGAAACGCCACAATTTGATTTCGGTGAAGCATACAAAAATGCCTATGGAAAAGATGTTGGATGTATCCTGCATCAAGATTACTGGGGTAATAACATTATGGTAGAAGCTACTGATTTGGTGGTTGATTATTGTTTCCAACAGCTACAATGTGATTACATGTGTTGTGGCCATTTCAAAGACAATCCTCAATCAGAACGACTGATTGAAAAAATGGGATTTCATTATCAACGGGATGTGATCTTTCATCCACAAACAGGAGGAGAAAAAGCTGGTAAGCTTTATTTATTAGATCGAAAGGAAAAGGAATATGAGAACAAAAGCTGAAAATATTGAAATGATCAAACAGTTTTCAAATGCCAATGGTGTTAGTGGCTTTGAAGATGAAGTAGTATCACTCGCAAAAAAATATGCGCCACAGAACAGTGTTGTAAAAGAAGACCATTTAAGAAACACATATATCTATCAAACAAAACAAACACAGAAAAAACCGCTTGTCTTAATTGATGCACATAGTGATGAAGTAGGTTTTATCATACAGGCGATAAAACCCAATGGTACGATGGTATTTTTACCATTGGGAGGATGGGTGCCAGACACCATTCCTGCCTCAAAAGTACGTGTAAAAAATGCAGAAGGTAAATATATCAGTGGTATTGTAGCCGCAAAACCACCACATTTCATGAAAGACCGGGAACATCCAGAAAGCTTGTCTATGCAGGAAATGGTCATTGATGTTGGCGCCACAAGCAAAGAAGAAGTGATTAATCAATTACATATTCATATCGGTGCTCCTGTCGTACCAGATGTCAGCTGTACCTATGAGGAAGAACGTGACTTATTTTTAGGTAAAGCATTTGATTGTCGTATAGGATGTGCGTGTGTGATGGAAACATTAGCCCATATCCAAAATGATGATGTAGAAGTCATTGGTACACTATCTGCTCAGGAAGAAGTTGGTGAACGAGGCATGGATTTAGTCACAAAAACCATTCATCCAGATATCGCCATTTGTTTTGAAGGCTGTCCTGCGGATGATACCTTTCAGGAGGATTGGATGATACAAACAGCACTTCGTAAAGGGCCAATGCTACGTCACTTTGATAAAAGTATGATCACCAATCCAAGATTTCAACGCTATGCATTAGACTTAGCGAAACAATTAGGCATCCCATGTCAGGAAAGTGTCAGAAGCGGTGGCGGTACCAATGGTGCTATGTTGCATGTGTCAAATAACGGCACACCTACGATTATCATTGGTGTACCTGTTCGATATATCCATTCCCACCATGGATTTACCACTTATCAAGACTTTGAAAACAGTGTAAAACTGGCATATGAAATCGTAAATCGCTTAAACAAATCACAAATTGATACCTTCTAATAATCCTGCTGATTCAGCAGGATTTTCTTCTGTTTATCGCATGATATAAACAAGCATTTCATATACTGTAACTGGTGAGAAAATGAAAAGAAAACATTATATCCTAGGCATCGCCATGATCGCAACCATATTGGCATCAGCCTGTATGTTGTCACATATCCAAAGCATCAATGCATCAAGAACCTATCATTCTTTATCAGGCGTCAGTATCATTTTGGACCCCGGACACGGTGGAAAAGACGATGGTGCTAGAGCAGGCAATGTCAAGGAACAGGAAATTAATCTAAAAATCGCAAAGAAACTGGAAACACTCTTAAAAAACAACGGTGCCAGTGTCACTCTTACAAGAACTGGCGCCTATGATTTAGCCAGTGCAAATGCCACCAATCGTAAAAGAGAAGATATGAAAAAACGCATGGAAATCATCAATGCAGATAAAACAGACTTATTTCTAAGCATTCATTTAAATGCATATCCCAATACATCCGTAAAAGGGGCACAGGCATTTTATGAAAAAGATAATGAAGTATCCAAAGTATTCGCAGATATCATACAAAAGAATTTCAAAAAATTAACAGGAACTAATATGACAAGTAAAACAGGTGATTATTATATCCTGAATAATGCAAATAAAATCGGTTCACTTGTGGAATGTGGATTTCTATCGAATGATGAAGATCGAACAAAACTAGTAACTGATGAATATCAACAAGATATTGCAGAATGTTTATGCAACAGTGTTTTAGAATATTTCAGTTTTCTATCGTAAAAATGTTAAGTTTTATTAGCATAATATATCATTTAAGCAACAAATTATATTTACTTTTTCATAGATAAGAGTCATACTGTATATGAAAGAGGTTACACTGTAAGTGTTAAATGATTTATACTTTTATTAATCATGAACTCTCACAACGTGTAATTGTAAATGAAGCCTGTTTGAATATAAAAGTAAACAGGTTTCATTTACTAGCTTTTGATAATAGGGACAGTATGAAGAGGGTGAATATTATGAAAACTGTAAAAGCAGGAAAAGTCTTATTGATATTATTAATCTTAATAGCGCTGAATGGATGTGCAGGTAAAGATAAGACAAAAGAAATCGTATGGTACATAGAACAAGGCAGTGAATCATGGATTGATTCTGAAGAAACATATAAAGCAATATCTAATGAGAGAATTGATGCTGTTAATGAACGATTAAAAGAAATGAAAACAGGCTTGAAATTAGTGATAAAGCAATATCCAAGACCAGAAAGTCTGGAAGGTTTTTCTTTGAATAATCAGAAAAAGTTAGTAAGTAATATAATATCTAAGGATGAAAATGTGGATATCGTACCTTTTAATCAAACATATATCTCAGCACTAGAACCATTAGATACTTTATTTGACACAAAAGAAGGCAAGGATTTATCACAATATTATTCACAAAATCAGTTAGATACAGAAAAGCTTAATAATCAAATATATTTAGTGCCGAAAATAGTCTACCCTTTGGAAACCTTTTACTTATTTATAAATAAAGACTATTATCAAGCTCATAAAGAAGCGATAGATCATGTCATACATCAACCTTTAGAAGTGTTAAAATATTTTAATGAAAATTATCAGAATAAAAAGGATTGGATATTAAGTCAGCGTTTTAATTTAGAAACATATATCGCGGATAAATATCAAAATATTAATAATACGGGTCTATTTATAAGAAAAAAAGATCATAAAGTTGTGAATCCTTATGAAGAACCATATATTTTAGATACTATAAAATTGATTTCTGATATGAGATGGAAAGGTTTTACTGGTGCAGATTTAAGACAGGAGGATTTAAACGATATTATATCAAAAGATCAAGTTGTTATGGATGGCTCTCGTGGATTTACACAACGCCTTAAACAGAAAGAAAAAGATGTTCGTTTGGATATGACAAAAGAATATTATGCATACGTATCAGGATTTTCTATATTAAAGGACAGTAAACAAAAAGAAGATGCATTTCGATTAATGGCGATATTAAATACAGATAAAGAGTGTTCAACAATTTTACAATTTGGTACAAAACCAGAGCGTAATGCTTCAGGAAAAATCATAGATCATGCACATTATACAAATATTAGTTGGAATAACTTTGGTAATAACATGATTATAGAATCTTCTGAAAATGAAGTAGATAATAAATTAGAATACTTTAAAAAACTGGAAGAAGAGGCAAATATTACCAAAGAAGAATTATTGCCAAGCTTCTTTGATTTATCAAATGTTAGTGATAAACTGGATCAATTTGATAATATTAGAATGGCTACAGCAGATGGAGATGCAGATGTCATTGGATGTATTGCATGTAATAAGGGAGATACTGTAAAAGATACAGATACATTGATGAAGGATGTAGAAGAAGTAAATCAGAAACTAAAGAATGCAGGAATTGATCAAGTTATACAAGAACTACAAAAACAATTAGATGAATGGCTTCAAAATGAAACTGGAAATTAAACAATTGGTAAAAAATTATGGATCATTTACTGCATTGGATCACATATCGTATACCTTTGAAAATGGAATTTATGCATTGCTAGGCCCAAATGGCGCAGGAAAATCGACGTTTATGAATATTCTGGCAATGCTGCTGAAAGAAACACAAGGAGAAATCATATTAGATGGAAAACCTTTAGTGAAACAGAAAAAGAGTTTTTTAAATATGTTAGGCTATATGCCACAACAACAATGTTTATACGAAGATTTTACATTAAAGGATTTTATGTACTATATTGGCAATTTAAAAGGCATGAAGAAACAGGAAATCATTTCCCGTAGTCAATATTTGGTAAAAGAAGTAAAACTAGAAGATGTTTTCTATAAAAAGCTATCAGCCTTTTCTGGAGGAATGAAACAGCGTGCAATGCTTGCGGCAACCTTGATCAATGACCCAAAGATTTTAATTCTAGATGAGCCAACAGCTGGGTTAGATCCAATGAAACGAATGGAAATGCAAAATATGATTGCGAGTTTTGCGAAAGATAAAATCGTTTTAATTGCGACGCATGTTGTCAGTGATGTAGAATTCATATCTAGTAAATTCATCTTCCTAAAAGAAGGACATATTATTTTACAGGGAGATCGTATTAGTATATTAGAGTGCTTAGATCAAAAGGTAAAGGAAAGAGAAATAACAATAGAAGAATATCAGAAATATAAACAGGCAAATATCGTCAGCTCTATCTATTATCGTCATGATAAATTGTTTGCCAGAATCATTGACGATCATGATGAATATTCAGGAGAAGTGATCACACCAGAAATCAGTGATGTATATTTTTACTTGTTCAGGGATGAAAAAGATGCTGTATTATGATTTAAAGAAAACACTCCTGAATAAGAAAAGTTTATGTCTGATATGTTTGCTTTTGATATTTCAATTTGTACTATTCGTTACTGTTCAGCAATCCTCATCCATTTATCAGAAAGATTATCAGACACTACAGGAAAATATAAAAGGCATGCCTTTGTCAGATGCTGCTGATTATTTAAAAAAGATGGAACTACAGTCAAAGCTGAATGGAGATCGTATAAGTGATCAAGAATGGAAAGAGGCAGTGTCACAATATGGAAATGATGTGCTTTCTCAATTAGGGAAAGAAACATATGATTTAAGAACAATCCAGCGACTGCAGGATGAAGTGAATTATCTAATACGATATCCTGCATATTATCAAAGCATTGTTCAGAATCAAAAAGAAGAAATCTCTCTTTTCCGTAAGGATAATCATTTCATAAAAGAACGGCAGGTCGCAATCAAAAAACGTTATGAAGGTAAGAAATTAGAGGCGGGTACTTCCACAAAAGGAACATATGGAATAGAATTAATATTAAATGATTATTTTGTAGATATCTTCATCGCGGTATTCATGATTTATATAACATATATACAAGTAGATAAAGAATATCAGTCAGGCAGGATGTCTTATATCAAAGCTACCTCTAAGGGAGGGTTATGGAATTACTTAAGTAAATATGCTTCTTTGACAATATCAATGATTGTATTCATGGCACTTTCCTACCTTGGAATGTATGTGATTCGTGGAATACAATATGGGTTTGTGAATATACAACAGCCAATACAAAGTGTTATGATGTGCGCTACAACACCAATCAAATGTACGATTATACAGTTTTTATTACTGATGTTGATCATGCGCATATTGGCATTTGCATTTGTGGAAATGTTACTGCTTGGTGTTTCGACGTTCTTTAGAAAAACAATGATTGGCAGTGGTTTGATTGCGATATGTGTATGTATCAGCACATTGTTATCTAATTTTACTGCAGATAAAAACAGCTTACTTGCATATCTTTCATTATCACATATTTTACATCCAGAACTAGATTTTATTCGTGTGAGCTATATTTCTATTTTTTCACACGCAATATATTACACCTGGCTGTTGATTTGTTTAGCTCTATTGATTTGTTTGATTTTTGCTGGTTCTTATTATGCATATATTACAAAAGAATATAAACAAAAAATGATAGAGATACCAGTATATGATAAACATTTTCATTCTTTGTTATTTTATGAAGCAAAGAAGTCTTGGCTAAAAGGCGCTGGCGTCTTGTTTGCATGCCTGCTGCTTATGCTTGTATCATTTGATCTTTCTAATATACATACATTATCCTATCAAGATGATCGAATTATAAATTACTATATTGATGAATTTGGTGCATCACCAACAAAAGAAACATATCAAAACATCGAAAAAGAAAAACAGCGTTTTGCGGATATTGAACAAAAACTACTTTTATCAAATAACGAAACAGAAAAAACGCTTCTTTCTAAAGAACTTTCCACTCAGCGTACGTTTCAAGAATATTGTCAAAAAATAGAAATGATAAAAAATGATGAGTCAAGACAGGTATTAAAAGAAGATCATACTAGAATGTTTTTTGATCAATCAAAAGAATTCGCAAAATTACTGGTATTCTATATACTGATGATGGTGCTGATGTGTATGCATACATACGCAAAGGAAAAAGAAAGTGGAGTTACACTTTACTATAAAACAACAATGATTGGTATTAGAAAAACACATACGTTAAAATATATACAATTAAGTGTTGGCTTTACACTTCTATGGTGTTTCATCAGTATAATGATCTTCCTGCATAATAAGCAAATGTATCCAGACGTTATGTTGAATGTCGCAATGCATGATTTACAACAGTTCTTTACATCGCCATTTACAATGACGATTATGCAGTATTTAGTTATGCAATTTATATTAGAAATCCTTGTAATTCAAGCACTACTGTATTGTGTTTTATATTTGTTTTCACGTATTAAATCTGAAAAAGTCACAGCGATTGTACTGTTTCTTTTGTTAAGTGTACCATTATTGCTTTGTATCAATGAGGTTTATCAAGCACCACTGTTCATGTGCCTTTTTTATCCGTTTTTAAATATTAAAAAAGCATTTATTGCTTATATATTCATACTTATTGTATTTATACTATGCAGAATAAAGAAAGTGAGGGATATTCATGCGTAAAATATTATGTGTATTGTGTTTGTTATTGGTTTGCTGTGGATGTTCAAATAAGGAAAAGAAGGATAGTGAAGCTTATGTAATTGATGCATTTCCTTCTGTATCTGAACAAGGCGTCTATCATATTGTAAAAGGAAAAATAGGAAATCAACTATATTTTTATGATGGAGAAACGAATCAAGATGTACCACTTTGCGCAAAACCTAATTGTGACCATAATAATAATCAATGTGAAGCATACCTGATTACACAATATAAAGATACAGTCATGAATTATCCGCCAATGCCTTATGAAGGAAAACTTTATGGTGTTTATATGAATATGCAGACAGGAAATAATTATTTATGTTCTATGGAAGAAGATGGAAGTGATCGAAAAGAGATATTAAAACTTACAGATGGGGCGATTGCATCTTTGATGATTTATAAGAATAAAGCCTATATTTGTTTAGAAACATTTGAACATGATGAAAATGGAAGAATCGGAAGACTTGCAGAAAATTATCTTACATATATTGGAGATTTAACTAATGGAAAACTCACGCAATTAGATTTAGATGAAGACAGTATTGTGAATTTTGAAGGTGTTTGGGATAAGCAAGTGATGTATATGACAATAAAAGAAGAAAACGATAATGTGAAAGGTGTATTAATGAGCTTATCAGAAGATGGAAAAGAAAATAAGGTATTTTTAGATAATATGTCAACTTTGAATGCTTTTTTGTACAAAGGAAGTATTTATAGTAATGATAATCAACAAATTAAAAAATTAGATTTAAAAACGAAGGAAGAAGCAGATGTCTGTCAGGCTCATACAGATGGTTGCACATTGGATTCTGGTGTAAATGATCCTTTTGGACTCATGCGTATTACATGTGTGAAAGATAACAAGTTTGTAAAAGAAATATATGTTGATTTAGAAAAGAAACAACAAGTGTCCATAGAGGGTAACATTTATACAAAATATAAAGATGGCTATTTAGTGATGGATGAACAAGGACTTTTAAAATTTATAAAAGAATAACTTCACCTAAAATAGTTAAAATTTCAAAATAGTAAAAATAAATGTTGACAAACAAAAACTCCTATGGTATTATGTACAAGCATTCGGTGGAAATGGGCCTGTAGCTCAGGTGGTTAGAGCGCACCCCTGATAAGGGTGAGGTCGTTGGTTCAAGTCCATTCAGGCCCACCATCGAATTTAAATATACATGGGGTTTTAGCTCAGCTGGGAGAGCACCTGCCTTGCACGCAGGGGGTCATCGGTTCGATCCCGATAAGCTCCACCAAATTTAAAACGAATCTCGATAGGTTATCGCTTATCGGGATTTTTTTTGTTCGATAATTCGATGACCAGACATTGAAATAGAACGATAAATCGCTTATTATAAAATTTTTCAAAAAATTATTAAAATTAAAAAAATAGTGTTGACATATAAAAAACATCGTGGTATTATAATCAAGCATTCGATGGAACATGGGCCTGTAGCTCAGGTGGTTAGAGCGCACCCCTGATAAGGGTGAGGTCGTTGGTTCAAGTCCATTCAGGCCCACCATCGAATTTAAATATACATGGGGTTTTAGCTCAGCTGGGAGAGCACCTGCCTTGCACGCAGGGGGTCATCGGTTCGATCCCGATAAGCTCCACCAAAATTTAAAACGAATCTCGATAGGTTATCGCTTATCGGGATTTTTTTTGTATAGATATCAGATGACCAGAAAAGATGAAAAGAGTTTTTAAAATCTGGTATAATTAAGAAAAATGACAAAGAAAGGAGAAAAATCATAGTGATGTTAATGCATGTAGTAAGTAATCAAGGGGAATTTGATTGTCGTAGTAAAGATGAAATTGAAACAATCATAAGACAAAGCACCCAAATTCCATATGATGATATCTGGCTTTCTGGGGAATATGAGTATCCATGTTTGACGATAACATTAAATGGAGCAGATGCCTGTTTGCATTATTTTCTAAATGGTGATGGTGATTTCTGGCAATCAGTAGGAACTTGCGAAAGAGTAGTAAGCTTTGTAAGTGGCAATGGTGCCCCTGATTTTACACCAGAAAATGCTGTAATCACACTTGATCAAGCAATACAGTGTATGCGATTATTCTTTGATACTTTACAAAGACCAGATTGTATTGCATGGAGGAGTATGTAAAAATAAAGTGAACAGGATGAAGAAAAAACCTGTTCATTTTTATGTCGATACGATGAAAACCATAGTATAATTAATATGCTTTAAAAGCGAGTGGAGGAGAGATATGAATGAAAGTTTTTATATCTATATTTGGAAACTTGTGTTGGGTTTTGTCCATCTTTTGGGCTTATCAGAAAATCATATATCAAAAAGTCAGTTTCAAAAAAATGTGCTATGTCGCCATTTTTTACTTTGGGATAGGACTTGTTGAGGAAGTATTGCATACAGGAGAGATTCCTTATTACTTATCAGATTTAACTGGAATTGATATATTCTTTTTTTTGGAACTTGAAATATTTGTTTGGTGCTGGATCATCGCATATACACTATTTGACAAAAATCTAAAACGTTCAATTTTTCTCATCGCATGCATATGCTCAGTATGCCAGCAGACGTTCTTTATTCTAAATGAAATGCTTTGGTTTTTATCAAATGGAAATGTACAAATCTATTATTTATTAAATTTGCCAATGATAGCACTGTTGTTTTTTACGATTTATCTGATTGTGGAAAAGTTGAATATTGCCAGAATCTATCGAGAATTTGAGTATAAAAATTTTTCTTTCATACAAATTTTAGGAATGACGATTATTGTATTATTCATATATGATCTATTATCTTATTGTTTACAAATGATACCTGTAAAATCAAAAGAACAATTCTTGATACCACTTTTTTTGATGTTCATTATGATATTGACTATGATATATTACATTCAAATGGTCAGTTTAAAAGATAAGAAAAAATACAGTGATATGTTATTGAAGCAACAAAATCTTTATATTCAAGATTTAGAAAAAATACAACAAAATATGCGTACCTTCAAACATGATTATAAGAATATGATGTCCAGTATTTACCTACAAAGCAAAGAAGGAAACATGCAGGAAATAGAATCTACAATTTCAAAATTAATGGATGAATTTGATGAAGATATTGATAAGAAAATGAATCTAACCAATCAATTAGCAAATATCCAAATCAATGAAATGAAAAGCCTTTTATATTCAAAAATCACAGAAATCAATCATCAGCATATCTCATTACATATGGAAGTATTATATCCAGTGCAAACAATAAAAATGAATATTATGGATGCATGTCGTGTTTTGGGGATTCTTTTGGATAATGCAATAGATGAAGTTAAAGATCATGAAGGTGATATGAACCTGGTATTATCCAATCAGGAAGATGCCTTTCATATGATTGTGGAAAATTCATTATTCCATGATGTAGATATTGAAAAAATCTATCAAGAAGGATATTCCACCAAAGGTACACAGCGAGGGATGGGATTGATTTCTTTACAAAAGATAATTGATAAATATTCAAATGTGACGATAGCTACACAAATTGTGGATAATCGTTTCATTCAGGAAATAACCATTGTATAGGAAGTGATAACATGTTAGAAATATATGTATGTGATGATGAAGTTTCGACGTTAAATTTTATACAGCAGGCAATTGAAAAACAAATTCTGATTCATGAATATGATATGAAAGTAAAGCAGGTATATCGTGATCCTTGTGCAATGTTAGATGCGTTAGCGAAGCAACAAACCAAACGTAATATTTATTTTTTAGATGTTGAACTAAAACATCCAGAATATGATGGCTTTTTGTTGGGGAGAGAAATACGCAAAATTGATCCAAATGGCACAATCGTTTATATCACGAGTTTCAAAGATTTAGCTTATAAAACCTTCCAATATCATATTGAAGCCTTTGATTATATTGTGAAAGATACACAAGAACAGTTGCATACATCCATCAGTGAGTGCCTGCAATCTATTATTCAACGTCTAAAAGATGAAACAAAAGATCCTGTTGCATGCTTTACGTGTAAAAGTGGAGATAAACTGCGCCATATTCCCATCGATGATATTTATTACTTTGAAACATCAGCACGTTCTCACCATGTGATCTTACATGGGAAAAATCAACGGATAGAATTTCTGGGAAACCTTACAGATATAGAAAAAGAATTGAAAGAAGGCTTTTTAAAAATTCATCGTTCTTATTTAATTGCCTTAGATAAAATCGATTCCATTGATCTTAAACATAATGAAGTAATTGTAAGAGGTGGGGTATGTAGTATATCTCGTAAAGAAAAATCTCGTTTACTTGAAAAAATCAAGAAATGAGATTTTTTGTTATTTAGGAAACAATCCTTACCATTCAGGAACAAGCCACCATTTTCAATCCTTAAAATGTTATAGTGAAAAACGTAAAAAGGAGGATACATATATGATGCAGGAAATCATACGTTTAGATCATATATCAAAAACATTTGATAATGTCTGCGTGTTAAAAGATATTCACGCAACTCTAAGAAAAGGAGAAATTCTTGGCTTTTTAGGACCAAGTGGCGCAGGCAAGACAACAACGATTAAAATTCTTACAGGACAGCTTTTTCCATCATCAGGAGAGGCCTATATCTTGGGAATCAACGCCAATCAAATTGATGAAACCATCTATGAACAAATAGGTATTGTCACAGATAGCAGTGGTATTTATGAATATCTCAGTGTGGAAAAAAATCTGGAATACTTCGCAAAAATCCTAAAAGTGGAGAAACAAAGGGTCGAAGATGTGTTACATCAGGTAGGACTTTATGAACATCGTAAAAAACTGGCAGGAAAATTATCCAAAGGGCAGACACAGCGATTAATTCTCGCAAGAGCGGTACTGCATAAACCACAAGTATTATTTCTAGATGAACCAACTTCTGGTTTAGATCCATCGACCGCTTTACAGATACACAATATGTTGTTTCAATTAAAAGAAGAAGGCATGGCAATTTTTCTTACAACGCACAATATGGAAGAAGCCACAAAATTATGCGATCATGTGGCATTATTAAATGAAGGTGTGATTGTAGAATATGGAACACCAAACGATATATGTTTAAAATATCATAAAGTAAAAAAATATGACATACGATTACGTGATGGAAAACAGTATCTTTTACAACAGAATGATGAAAATGTAGAGAAAATAAATGCATGGCTAAAACAAGATCAGATAGAAACAATTCACTCTTGTGAGCCAACGCTAGAAAGCGTTTTTTTGGAAGTGACAGGAAGAAAACTATCATGAAGATATTTCATCTTCCCCATATCATAACGTGGAGAAATGCACCCGTTTGTGCATTATTTGGAAGTTGTTGTATCATCATACCAGTATTTGTGATAGGAGCTGTCATTTGGAAAATATATTTTTTATAGGAGAAGGGAAGGTTATTATGAAAACACTACATATACATAAAGTAATGGCGATAGCGGAAGTAAAGTTTCGTGCACTATGTGGAAAAAACTGTATCATTATGCCAATATTTGCGATAGGATTTACAATGATGATGCGTTTTCTATATCAAAATATGTCAGGAGATGGAGCCAGTGAAGAATATTTAAATGCGTATGCATTAGCAATGGGATTGGTCATGAATATTGGTATGACTGGCTTATATTGTACAAGTTTAATGCTTGCGGAAGAAAAAGAAAAAAAGACATTGCGCGTGTTGATGACATCCTCCGTGAATGCTTTGGAATTCTTTATCGGAAGTGTGCTGCCAGTATTCCTTGTGACAGTTATCGTTAATTATTTACTTATGCCAATCAGTGGGTATACCATCACAGGATCAAATCTTATATTGTTTAGTATTGTCACAATGATTGGGACATTGATCAGCTGTATTATTGGGATGCTGTTGGGAATCTTTGCGAAAAATCAGGTCAGTACCAGTACACTCACTTCGCCTATTTTACTATTGATGATGCTGGTACCAATGTTTTCTTCTTATATCGAAGAATTAAAGATGATATCTCCATTCATTTTCACAGGAGCAATTATGGATATGGTCATGCATATGGCAGAGCAAGTATCACCTGCGTTAAATATTGGCGGTATCCTTGCGATGATCATCGAGGCGGTAGTTTCCATAGCATTATTTGTTTTGATATATAAACGTAATGGATACGAAAAAGAATAAAGAAAGTTAAGATATGTTAGAAGAACGTGAACGATCTTCAAAGAAATAAGTAAAATTTAATACTTTTTTGAAAACAGCCTCATTGCATTGTATATAGAAACAAGCTATCCTTTAAGTAGGAGGTGGCAGACATGGCTAATGAAGATAAGAAAGACTTTAACGCAATGTTGCATGATGCTAAAGATATGCCAAAAATTCAAATCATTACCGATCAAAAAAGTATTGAAAAGTATGGAGGAAATCATATGTATTTCGCTCCACCAATCGATTATGATCATGTAATGAAACAGGTGCCTTATGGAAAGGTAATTACTATTGGAGAAATTCGCGAGTATTTTGCGAGAATTCATCATGCTGATTTTACAGAACCAATCACAGCTGGGATTTTTGTGTCTATTGCGGCGTGGGCAAGTTATCAAAGAACAGAAGATGAAACACCCTATTGGCGAACATTAAAGGCAAATGGGGAGTTGAATGCGAAGTATCCAGGCGGAATAGAAGCACAAAAAGAGAAGTTAGAAGCAGAAGGACATACCATTATACAAAAAGGCAGAACACAGAACAAATATAAAATATTTTGTGAAAGATTATCAAAAGGTACTTTTTGATTTAGGTGAAATAGAGAACAAATCATAAGATGTAATACGACAGTTGAAACATAATCAACTGTCTTTTCTTCATTTATAAGCACTTGATATTACACCCATGAAATGTGATAATGTTTGTAATGTATAAGATTTCTTAAGAGGTGATACGATATGGATTGGAATCATTATTTGTTGGAAGAAAAAAGTCCTCATCATCCTTATGCGGATTTAGGCGTTATGGAGGGTATGGTAAGTGGTATTTATGATTTAGCACTTGTCCCTAAAGATACACAGATATTATCCTTGACCATGCCATTAAAAAAGTATCATTTAACATATTCTCATGATGAAAGTCTTTATGGAAATAAATGTATAGAAGGTGTTTGTTTAAGTGAAGTAAATGTGGAAAACGTAAAGCTTTTATCAACGCTTCCTAACTTAAAATATCTTAAAATTTCTAATAATAAACAAGAAACAATATTAGATTTAACACCATTACGACATTTGGAGGTATTGATCCTATCTGATATCACAAAGGTCACGGATTTTAGCTTCTTATTTGGATTAGATTATCTCAAAACGCTTTATTTACGTGATGTAAAACAGTTATATGATTTGTCTTTTCTATCAAATATGACAAACTTACAAGAATTGTTTTTATCAAATGGGGGAATGAGCGGCGTGGGTAAGCCAGTGAAAAGCATGGCGCCATTATCTAATCTAAAGCAATTACAATACTTACATTTTGCGTTGACTGTAGAACATAAAAACTATGATATTTCACCAATATTATCTTTGAAAAATTTAAAATATCTAACAATGTTGCCACGCTATTATCGCAATCATCGATTAGAAACATTACAAAAAGAATTGCCAGATACCATCATAGAATAGAAAAGGGGTGTCGTATGGATAAAAAAGCAAAAAATATATTAATGAAAACCTATTGGTCTGCTTCTGGTTGGAAAGATGAATATACAATTACTCCGAAAGATTTTACTTATGCGAAAGAAAAAGGTTTGATGTTTGATGCAGTTAGTATATCGCATGATGAATGTGTAAAACAAATCAAAGCGATTGTGGAAAAAATCACGCCCCAACAGATAGTGAAAGCTTTTATAAGCAGTCTTTCAACCAGACGTTTAGACTGGCGCTCAGGTATCAGCTCTTACTACATAGCGAAAATGCTGCCAATGCATACTTATACACCTGTCATATCCGGAAAGTCATATGAAAACGGCAAGGTGGTTTATACATCATGTACCTGTTCTATATGCAAAGATTTGAAATACGGTGTGATTGGGAAAGAAGATTATAAAGATGTGGATGTCAATATATTAAACTTTGAACGTATTAAATGGGGTGGTGTACGCCATGGTGAATTAATTTATATCTTATTTGATCTTCAACAATTCATCAAAGAGGAAATACCAGAACCAACAGATGCGGATATACATATTTTAAAAGATATATTAAAGATAATTATGAGCAGTGCAGCCAATGATCATCCAGGTATATTATGCGATAGATTCAAAGATATTCCTGATTTTAAATCAAACAAAAATGAAAGGTCCTCGCTGGTTGAGATTCTCGCATGCATTGGGGTATTAAAACCCCAATCATATGAACGTAAAATTCAAGGGAAAAACGACTGGACATTTGTGGAATACTGGCGTGGAGAAGATGGCTATGATCAAGTGGCAGTGAATGAATATTTTGGAGAATATCTATGAGTATGCGTGATGATGTGGAGTCTATCATCAAAGCATTAAAGCTGGATCGTTCAAGAATTTTTGAGGTATCAAAGATCAAATATGTGGATATCATTACAAGAATTGAACATACATTCGTTTTGGATTATGGAGATATTCATTGGTCAAATATGGAAAATGATTTTCAACAACATTTATCAATTAGAAAAGAGGAATCAGAATGGATACAATCAGAAAAAAGCAACGTGGGCAAAATAGAAAATTAAAACGTATGTTCGATGATATTGATAAATTTCAACCAGATTGGAATAACGATGAGCGATATGAACATTTTCATGTGCCAAGTGATCCGTTTATCGAAAGTGAAAAAACTACAAATCAAAATAAGAAAAAGTTTTATGAAAAATGGCTTGCGACTGTGGAAAGATTGATGAAAGAAAAGCCACAGGATATCGTGTTTTGTAAAATTGTAGGAATGATATCTATCCCTGATGTATGGTGTTCAGAAATCATCATTTTCTATGATCAGGAGTATTATGAAGCTTTTTTTAAACGTGATTGTGCTTATCAAACGTGGATAAAAATTAAAAACGATTCTTTTCTTAAACGTAAACAGATACAAACACCGCTGAAGGAAGCTGGCTATCAACAAACCATTCGAGATGAAGATATATATCAAAACGAATTATGGTTTTATGGAGATATTGATGTAAGGTGATTGGAGGCATAAGATATGAATAACGTATTGGACATCACAAACTATGGCATTGCTTTATTTTCGCCAACAATTCTGCAGAATTTCCTGAAGAAAGAAAAAATCAGATCAAAGAAATTGCTGAGTAAATTTGAAAAGGATAAAGATGTGTATCTGAAAACTCTAAAAGAAGGAATCTGGATGCCAATTGTGAAAATTGACGCAGGCAGTTATGTGATAAAATTGAACGGTGTTGATGAACCATTTGATGATACATGGATACAGAAGTTTTCGTATGAAGAATTTCAAATAGAAATCAAAGATACACTTTGTATTGGGGATATCCATTTGCTAGAGCCATTTCAAACAAATCAGGAAATGCGTTATCAAGATATGGAAGGCAATATCTTATACAAAGGGCATACATATGAAACAGCTTCAGGTAAATATCAATTACGTGTAGAAGGATATGTGCGAAAAGAGGCGAATGGACATGCTTCCACCTATCAAAATCCAGAATATGGATTCTTATTTACACTCAATCAAGTAGAGGTCTTTAAGATGGCTCAGGATCCAAGAAATGATGAACGATACAATTTCAATATTGGCTATCTTACCAGATCAAAACAAGCGAAAATTAAGTGGGAGAATGAAATACAAGCTCAAAAAATAGGCAAAGAATATTATCCGCTAATCGAATTAGATGATGGAAGCATATGTCATTTATATGTAGAATTTGATTCCTCACACAAGTATTGTCGAGTAAGCGTTCTATATAAATATGTATATGATGAATTGTTGAAAAGTGGTAGTACATTTACGATTTCAGAAGAAACACGCACGAAAGGAAAAACCGTTTTATGCCCTGTAGGAACCCTGACCATTTTATAGAAGATAGAGAATACAATATGGATGAATTTGAAAATATCATAAATCAAATCAAGACAATTTGTTTATCAGTTGTAAAACATACTTATGAGAAGTCAATGAAGCAAGCATATGATTTAATAAGAAAGCTTCATGATGCAGGATATACAAAAGATGAAGTCTATCAGGCACTGCTTTCCTGTCAGGCAGTATTAAAGGATGGTCTTTCCTATGATTTTATATGTGATTTGATGGATTATGTAGTTGGATGGTGTGCTACAGAGCTTCAAATATGGAAGGATGAAAAAGACAGCTTAAAAGAATTTTACGATTACCTATCATCAGATGAAGAATTGATGTATGATATTCGTATGCATGCGGAATGGAATGAAGCATCTTTTTCTAAATTAAAACAATTGATTTATGCTATCATGCAAGAATACGAAGATAAGCCATATGATCACGAATTGATATCGTATATGCAGAATATTCCAACGATTGTCCATATGTTGTCACAATTTCAAAAATGCTCACAAAAAAATTTAGAAGAAGGATATACACAGGAAACTTATTTGAAAATGATTTCAAATAAAATAGATGAATTAAACCAGTTATATGACATATTTATGAATTCATTAGCGCAAAAAAATGATAAATGAAGGAAAATAAAATTAGAAGGAGAGGAAATATAGTTGTATGAAGCTTTTTATCACAAGTGTTACAGCACAGGGCACCAATTGTGTATCCTCTTTGATACATGAATTATCACCATTAGAAAAACAAGCACAATCCTGGGATTTTCCATACAATATCATGATTTGTATCAGATGTGGAAAAAATGTTGGGAAAACATTTCAACGTTTTGAGAATAAAGATCAGGTCCTTACTTTGGATATACGTGAAGAAGATGAATTATTTCGTGTGATGTCTAAAAATGAACAACGGGAATATTTAGGCAGGCGCATCTTCTCTTATATGGAAGAAAGCATAAAGAAATATCCCAAGGTCGCAACTACACACCAACAGGAAGCATTCATGAAGAATGTGAAGCAATGGATGATGGCACATGACTGGCTGCATGGAAAAATCGACCAGGTAAGAACGCTTCTACAAAAGGAAATGGGAGCTTATGAAATCAGTGAACAAATGCATATGCCACTTGAAGAAGTGGAAGATATTTGGATTCATATGTATGAAGAAGATAAACGAACAACTACACATTCAGATAATATCAAAGAAGGTAAAAATTGGGTGTGGAATGTATGAAAAAAGATTTTTCATATCTTTAGGAGTAATGACATATGAAAATCTATCAGGGAAAAACAGCATGGTGGTTGATACTTATTTTTCTTGTTTATAATCTTTTACTATGATTGACACATATAAAAATTACACCTTTTTTGCGTTGTTATGCTGGTTTTGATTTATGCATTGAATATCTTTTGGATACTTTCAACAGAAACCGGATAGAATTATATGACACATATAATTTTCTATTATGGATTTTCTAAACTAGTCATTCAGATTTCAAATATCAAAAGATAGAAAAAAGCAGAAGTGCGATCGCTTCCTCCGCAAATTCTTTAGACCGTATTCCTATTATCACAAAGGGTATGGATTTCTATGTGTCCTTAAAAGAAATGAAGATTTTATAAATCAAATACAGAAGAAACGATAGGGCAGAAAAACTGCCCTTTTCCGTTATAAAAAAAGAAACAGCGATTTGCTGTTTCTAATCCATTGGCTGTTGATAAAATCCTCCATAGAACTGTTCTGTACGTAAGACATTGACGATTGCGTGTGGATCTACTTCCTGTATACAATGAACAGCATCAGATATTTCATAAGAAGAAATAACGGTAATCAATAGGTACATTTTTTTCTTACTAAACCCACCATATCCCTGGATACAAGAGATACCATGACGGAAATGGTCAACATAGTTATCCACAACATTTTCAGGATCTTGTGTTGTAATCTGCAAGGTTACACGTTCATAACGGTGATGGAAGGTAGAAATCGTCTTAGTGGAAATAAACTGGAATACGATAGAATAACCAGCATAAATCCATCCAAACATATAGCCAAAGATACACAGAATCAAGGCATTGAAGATAAATACCTGTTCCCAGATAGAACGATTGATCTTATTGGATACATAAAGTGCGATAAAGTCAGTACCCCCGGTACTTGCATTGGATTTTAATGCCAGTACTACACTGATACCATATAAGAATCCACCGAATACAACATTTAGAATCAAATCATTGAACAAAGGATTAAATTCACATACTTTCAATAATAAAGATGTCATAAAGAACTGTATTGTGGATAATAAAGTAAACTTCTTGGATATACTTTTATAACAAGCCAGCGCAACTGGGATATTTAGTACCAGAATACATACAGATGTAGAAATAGAATGTCCGTATAAGCTTGCTATTTTATCAATCAGGATCGCTACACCTGTGAAACCGCTGCTTAGTAAATTGCTGGGCTGAATGAATGCTTTGATGACATATGTCTGAAGCAGAGAACTCAGCAATACCCCTCCTAAACACAGCAGAAATCGAATTTTTTTATTTTTCATCTTCTATTCTCCTCTTCTTTTTCATGTACCATTATAATCGTTGAAACGCAAAACAAGTCGAAAACATCTTCCTAGTCCTAGGAAATTCTTACTACGGAAATTTCCTAGCAGTTAGGAAACCAAGTTGGGCTTTTCCCTTTTAAATTTCATTATAATATAAATGGAAGGGGCGTGCATACAATGGCATTGAATAAACGACAAGAGAGAATCATTGCGATGATGAATGACGCGAATGAATGGATTACAGGAAAAGAATTGAGTAAACTTTTGAATGTAAGTGATCGTACCATTCGCAGTGACATGGACGCTATCAACCGATACTATGATGAAAACCTGATAGAAAGCAATTTACGCTATGGATATCATCTGAACACAGAAGTATTTCGTACATTAGATATTGAATTAGCTGAACCCATTCCTCAAACACCGCATGAACGCTGTGTATATATCATACAGGAGTTGTTGTTTGAAAAGAATGAATTAAATATCACATCGTTACAAGATAAAGTTTTTGTGAGTGAATACTCGATTGATAATGACATTAAACGTATCAAAAAAATGATAGAACCATATCCACAGCTGAAATTGGTAAGAAGCAAGAATTTTATCCATTTAGAAGGTGCGGAGGAAAGTAAACGTAAATTATATAAAGACTTGCTGGCAGAAGAAACACAGGGAAATTTCCTGAATTTAAATAACCTTGCGGCATTATATAAGGATTTTGATTTATTATTGATCAAAGATATCCTAGAACAGACATTAGATAAACATAACTATCATGTCAGAGAAATGGCATTTCCAATGTTGATGATTCATGTAGGCATTGCGATAGAACGAATTATCCGAAGAAACTACATACAGACGGATCGCAAAAATGAAGAATTAAAACAAAGTCAAGAATACAAAATTGCAGAAGAATTTTTCCACAGTGTGGCTAAGAAAATCCGTATAGAAATCGTAGATGATGAAGTTGCCTTATTGGCATTATTACTGATGGGAAAGAAAGGAACCAATTATACCAAAGACTTGGTTTCCATGAGTCATTCTATGAGCAGTGATGAAATCGTAGAAGGTATGTTGGAGATTATCCATAATGATTTTGACATCGATTTTTGTCAGGATTCAGATTTAAAGATAGGCTTAAAAATGCATATGCAGTCATTGATGGAACGCCAGATGAAGCATGTGGAAGTATCCAATGTATATTTACAGGAAATCAAACGTAAATATCCTCTGGTATTTGAAATGGGGGTACGTGTTGCCCGTTATCTGGAAGAACAGCTGGGTGAAGAAATTAATGAAAATGAAATTGGTTTCTTATCTTTGCATTTAGGTTCTGCTTTTGAAAGAGCAAACTTATCAGGGAAATACCGTGTTGTTATGATATATCCACATGATCAGGCACTTAGCAATATGTGTGTGCGTAAGGTAGAAACTCGCTTTGGGGAACGAATGGGAATTGTGGAATGCTTGAATTTCTTTGAAGAAAAAGCCATTCTGCGTATCAAACCAGATTTGATTTTAACCACCCTGCCATTAAAACATGACTTAGATATCACAACCATTCAGATTTCACTATTCGTGAATCTAGAAGATGAAAGTCGTATTTTTCAGGCATTAAACTTATTAGATAAAAAACGATTCCAAAAAGAATTTCAGGAAGGAATCAAAGGTATGATCGATCCAAAGTTCTTTTATACTGATTTAGAAGCAGCCAGCAGTGAAGATGTCATCAATTTTATGTGTGATAACTTATATGAAGCAGGCTATACACCAAAGGATTTTAAAGAATCCGTATTAAAAAGGGAATCTATGTCACCAACTTCCTTTACCTATTCCTTTGCGGTACCACACAGCTTTGATGTCTTGAGTAAAAAATCAAATATCTCCGTAGCGGTACTGAAAAAACCGATACCATGGGGTGCATTTGATGTGAAACTGGTTATTCTGTTGGCAATCAATGAAGAAGACCGCTATATGTTAAAGATGTTTTTCGACTGGCTGTCTAATGCAGTATCAGATGCCAATCGCTTTGCGACACTGTTAGAAAGTAAAGACTACAATGATTTTATCAATCGTATCGTAGAATAAGGAGGATATGCGATGATGACAAATACAAAGAAAGCAAACAAAATATATAACGAGCCAAAAGGCAAAAGCAAGAAAGTATATAATGAACCAAAGCTGGGCTTCATTGATCGTTTAACTGTAAAGTTAATGAGTAAACAAGGCTCTAAACTGGATGAAAACTTTCCACCTGTTGGTAATCTTCGCCGTTTCTTTGGCTATCTGATGGATTTCTTTTTAGCGAATGTACTGGCTGTTATTCCTCTTGTATTTATTGAATCAAGAGTAACAGGCTCTACAGAAACCACACAGGTACTTGCTGGGTTGCCATTACCATACGTTTATCTGATAACTGCATTGGTATTCTTATTGTATATCCTGTATTATGTTGTCATTCCTTTAAAGGTATGGCCAGGCCAGACACCCGCAAAACGTTTATTGAATTATAAAATTGTGATGATGGATGGTAGTGATGTCACATTAAAAGCATTGTTATTACGTAATGTATTCGCTATGACATTTGTCGAAGGTGCTGCATTTACCACAACTTATGTGATCCAGCTGGTAGTTTTGACTGCTGGTATCGATTATCCTAAATTTATTTCTTATGTATGTTACTTCATGACATTGTTATCTATTGTTGTAACATGGACAAATCCTAACCGTAGAATGCTGCATGATTTTATCGGCGGTACAAAAGTCTATCAGTTAGAGCATAAAACAGGAAACTATAAAGCATTTTAATCCTAAGGCAGCATTTCCGTGCTGTCTTTTTATTAGGAAAATTTTTGGCAGCCTTATATTATATGATTTCATATATAACCGATAAAATAGGTATATAAAATATATAATAAGAAAGAAAAAATGATTTCCTATAAGTTAGGAAATGTTTTTCATCCCACGGAAGGTATTTACCGATTATAATAGGAGTGTAAAAAATTTAACGCGCGTAAATAAATTTTTTAAACAAACAAAACGAGGAGGAAATAAAATGTTCGACAAGCTAGAAAAACTATTAATGCCAATGTCCGATGTTTTGAGTAAGAATCGTGTCCTGATCGCTATCCGTGATGGTTTCTTGATTGCTACTCCATTATTGATCGTTGGTTCTATCTTCTTGCTGATTGCTAACTTCCCAATTCCAGGATGGGAAAACTTCTGGAATGGCGTATTGGGTGCTGGTTGGGAACAGTGGTTTAAAGCCGTATCACGTGCAACATTCAACTGTACTGGTTTATTAACATGTTTAGGTACTGGTTATGCTATGGCCAGAGAATTTGGTGGAGATAAAATTCAGGGTGCTGCTGTTGCCTTAGTATCTTACTTCATCATGATGCCTACTGTATTAGATGCTGTAAATGACGATGGAAAAGTTGTATTAGAAGGTGCTTTCGCTGGTCTGTCATTTGATTACATCGGACCTGATGGAATCTTCATGGCACTGGTATGTTCTATTCTGTGTGTATTATTGTTCATCTGGGTATACAAAAAGGGATGGACAATCAAAATGCCAAAAGGTGTACCACCTGCAGTAGCTGATTCATTTGCTGCTTTAGTTCCAAGTGCTGTTGTTATGATCGTATGCTTCTTAGTACGTATCTTATTCGAAATGACTCCATTTGAAACTGTTCAGGGATTTGTATTTACAGTATTACAGACACCTATGAAGGGCTTAGGTGACACATTAGGTGCGAACGCATTATATTCCTTCATGTGTACATTCTTATGGTTCTTCGGTATCAATGGTCCAGCTGTAATGAACTCTGTATACTTCATTGGTAACGTATTAACTGCTGATCAGTTATTAGCATTTGAAGCTGGTGTACCAAATGAAAAATTACCATATATCTTTACAAACCCATTCTCTAACTTCTTCTGTAACTTCGGTGGTGGAGGAAGTACCTTGTCACTAGTTATCTGTATGTTGTTGTTCTGTAAATCAGAACGTATCACAAAACTTGGAAAATTAAGTATCGTTCCTGGTATTTTCGGTATCAATGAACCAATCATCTTCGGTCTTCCTATCGTATTAAACCCAGTTATTATCGTACCATTCATCGTTGTTCCAATGATGAACCTGATCTTATCTTACTTAGTTGTCAGCTGGGGTATCGTACCTAAGACAACTGGTGTTAACCTTCCTTGGACTACTCCAATTGGATTCTCTGGATGGTTATCAACAGGTAGCTGGATCGCATCTGTATGGCAGTTCATTCTGTTATTCTTAGGATGCTGTATCTACTATCCATTCATCAAGGCACTTGATAAGACATACCTTGCTGAAGAAGCTGAAATGGAAAATACTGAAGAAGAAGATGACTTCTCATTTGATGATCTGTCACTAGACGATCTATAAGATAAAAACGTATACGATTTGAGTTATCGATAAATTTTGGAAATTTGCTTAAAAATGTGCGTTTAAGTAAAAAAAACATCCATTTATCTGAAAAATGAACGTGTATACAAACCTATACTTTATGAGACAGGTAGTGCTTGCTGCCTGTCTTTCTTATGAAAGTACATCGTTTTGATGTAAAATATGACTTCCTAAGTATTAGGAAACATAATTGAAGTTATCCCTTAAAAAAAGGGTTATAATGATAATGTAAAAAGGAGGTGCCTCATCACATGAAACGTATCTATCTATTCTGTGATCAGGGAATGTCAACAAGCCTATTGGCCAGTCGTATGCAGGATGTCGCAAATACACATTTGCTGCCAATTGAAATCTTAGCATTTTCCAATAAGAAAATACAAAAGATTGTGGATGAAAAACATCCAGATGTTATTTTACTTGGACCGCAGGTAAAATACATGTTTCAGCAGGTTGTTGATAAATATGACAAAGAAACGCCAGTTATGCTGATTGATCAGGATGATTATGGCATGATGGATGGAGAAAAAGTGCTGAAGAAGGCATTGCTTCTATTGAAAAAGAGAAAAGAACAAGGAGAACAGGAAAAATGAAAGTATTAATGATATTTGACCAGACACAGGCTGGATTAGGTGGAAAAGAAAGTCCAGATCTAAAAATGGGTGGTAAACCAATGCCTATCGGTTCTTGCAACATGTTTGAAAAAACTTTAAAAGATATGGGTGGTACAATCTGTGCAACATTATGGTGTGGAGATGGAACTTTTGCGGAAGATCCAGACACAAATGCTAAGAAATTTGCCGCAATGGTTAAGAAAATCAACCCAGATGTTGTTATCTGTGGACCTTGCTTCAACTATGGTAATTATGCAATGATGGCAGCAAAAACAGCTGAAACCATCAATGCTCACTTAGATGTTCCTGCATTTGCAATCATGTCACAGGAATGTGAAAAAGCAATCAACGAATTTAAAGATAAAGTAACAATTCTGAAAATGCCTAAAAAAGGTGGCACAGGCTTGCCTCAGGCATTAACAGTAATGTGTGAATTAGCAAAAGCATTAGTAGAAAAAACAGATACAAGTGCAATTATCGCAGAACACGCATATCACTAATCGTATCCAATTTAACCAAGGAAGGACAGCTGCTAAAAGCTGTTTTTCTTTTTGTTTTCACTTCCTAATCTTTAGGAAACGATATTCAAATACGCCCCTGAAAAAGGTCGTATAATACATATGTAAAAGGAAAGAAGGTAACATGATATGTTAGAAAAACAAACACTGGATTTAATGGAAGAATTAACACAACTGATTGGTATTGCAGGGGATGAAAGAGCAGTATCTCAGGCAATGAAAAAACATATGGAGGCATATGCAGATGAAATCATTTATGATAATTTAGGATCAATATTCGCAATAAAAAAATCTAAGAAAACAAACGCACCAAAAGTAATGGTATGTGGACATATGGATGAAGTAGGATTTATGATCACAAGCATCAAGAAAAACGGGCTGCTTGGTTTTATCACCATTGGTGGAATTGATGCCCAAAGTCTTCACTCACAAAGAGTAAGAATCAAAGCAAGCAATGGAAAAGAATATGTAGGTACCATCGTTGCGGATAATGATGATATTAAAGCATGTGATATCAAGAAAATGCTGATTGATTTAGGCGCAGAAAGTGATGAAATGGTAAGTGAATGGGGAATCCATGTAGGAGATAGTGCAGTATTAGATGGACCTTTCACTGTGTTGCCTGGTGGTAATCGTATCCTTTCTAAAGCATGGGATGATCGTTATGGCTGCATTATGGCAATTGAGCTGCTACAGGCATTAAAAGATGTAGAATTAGATGTTGATTTATATATCGGTGCTACCGTTATGGAAGAAGTAGGTATGCGTGGAGGAACAACTGCTACTGGATTAATTCATCCAGATATGGGAATTGTGATGGATTGCTCCTTTGCTAATGATGTAACAGGTAAAGAAAATGCCGTTGGACAAATGGGTAAAGGTATCCTTGTTCGTTATTATGATAAAGGAATGATGCCAAATCGTATGTTGTTGGATACATTGGTAGAAACATGTGAAAAAGAAAATCTGCCATATCAGTACTTCTATAATATGGGACAAACGGATGCTGCATGGGTACACAAATTATTTGCAGGATGCCCTACTTTAAGTGCATGTATCTGTGGAAGAAATGTACATACAGGAAACTCTATGATTGATGTACGTGATTATGAAAGTGCAAAAGCTGCTGTACTTTCTATCATCAAATCTTTGGATGAAGAAAAAATCAATGCGTTCAAAGCAGAAAACCGATAAGAGGTGAGTGCAATGAAAGAAGCTTATGGAGAAATGAATCTAGAAATGATCAAAGAGCTGAGCGAAGCTCATGGTATTTCTGGATGTGAAAAAGAAGTCAGCCGTGTTATGAAAAAATGGCTGGAGCCTGTCGCAGATGAAATCACTTATGATAACATTGGTTCTATCATTGGTCTACAAAAAGGAAAAGAAAATGGACCAAAAGTAATGATTTGTGGACACATGGATGAAGTAGGGTTCCTGGTAAGAGAAATTGATGAAAACGGCTTTATCAGAATGCTTCCAGTTGGTGGCTGGTGGGGACATGTATTACCTGCACAAACATTATATGTTACCACCAAAGAAGGTAAACGATACCATGGTGTGGTAGGTTCTAGTGCACCTCATGGATTACCTGCGGAAGTAAAAGAAAAGGTCATCAAACCAATCGATATGTTCTTAGATCTAGGTGTAGAAAGCCGTGAGGAAGTATTAGAATTAGGTATTCAGATTGGTGATATGATCACACCAGATACCAAATTTGAAGTCATGAATAATCCAAACTATCTGATGGGAAAAGCATGGGATGACCGCTTGTGTGCAGCACTTGCTGTAGATGTATTATATCGTATTCAAAAGGATGCACATGATGCCAATGTATATGCGGTAGGTACTGTGCAGGAGGAAGTTGGTTTGCGTGGCGCAAGAACAGCGGGTAATATGATTCATCCTGATGTTGCGATTGCATTAGATGTCACAACGGCTATGGATACACCAGTAGATCAAGGCGATATCAAACTTGGCGGCGGTGTTGTATTAAGTGTTATGGACGCCGGTATTATTGGACATAAAGCATTACTTCATGAAATGGAAGATATCTGCCGTGATTTAAATTTAGATATCAATTATGATATGATGACTGTTGGTGGTACAGATGCGGATAATATTCATAAAGCACATGCTGGAATCATTACAATGACTTTGAGTATTCCAACACGTTATATGCACTCTCATCGTTTGATTATCCATCGTAAAGACTATGTGCAGACAGTAGAAGCAATCGCAGAATTCTGTCGCAGAGTCAACTGGGATAAAATCAAAGAAATGAATCAGGGCATTCGTTAAATAGAATAAAAGAAAAGGTGGCAATGAAGTTTGTCACCTTTTGGCTTTATATAGGAATCATATGTTGTAATCGTTTTTATCAAAAGCATCTTTCGCTGGTTTTGTTCGACCTTCGATCATATCTTTATAGCCTATTTCTGATTCTGAATTTAAATCATCTTCTGATATAGTATTCATATTCACGATTTTGCATGTTTTAATGAAACATCACAAAGTACTTTAGTGAAATACCACAAAACACTTTAATGAAATACCACAAAGTACTTTAATGAAATGCCACAAAATACTTTAGTGAAATACCACAAAGTACTTTAATGAAATGCCACAAAGTACTTTGATTACTGTTGACATGCCTTTAATAAAAGAATAAAATAAAGCTAAGAATGGAGGATATCATCATGAAAGAAAAAGTATATTTACCAAGAATAATTGACGATATTCTTCCTAATTACCTTGAGGCTTTTGGTGCAGTTTTAATTGTAGGCCCAAAATGGTGTGGGAAGACAACAACAGCAATGCGATTTGCGAAAAGTGATATCAAAATGCAAGATGTGGAGAAGTCAAACGATTACTTGAAGTTAGCTGAATTAGCACCAAAAAGACTGCTAGCTGGAGAACCTCCACATTTGATTGATGAATGGCAAATGGCTCCGGTTTTATGGGATGCAGTAAGAAATGAAGTAGATGCCAGAGGAGAACCAGGTCAATTTATATTAACAGGATCGGCAGTACCTAAAGATGATGGCATGCATCATACTGGTACAGGAAGAATTGCAAGGATTGTCATGCATCCTATGAGTTTATTTGAATCAAAAGAATCAAATGGTAAAATTTCATTAGTAAATTTACTGAATGGAAATATCGATGTGAATGGTATTGAATCACAATTAGATATTGAAAGTTTGGTTTATGCGATATGTCGGGGAGGATGGCCTGCATCCATGGGTATATCAAAACAAGCTGCATTGTTAATACCTCAAGCATATATTGATGCTGTATGTGAAAGTGATGTTTCAAGAATACAAGAAGAATTAAAAAATCCTACAAGGATACGGGCGATTTTACGCTCATATGCAAGGAATATATCAACATTGGCATCTAAAACCTCTATAAGAAAAGATGTAATTGCGAATGATATAAACATTTCAGAAACAACATTTTTTAATTATATAACAGCATTACAACGACTATATATCATAAAGGATATTGAGGCATGGTGTCCTTCAATACGTTCAAAAACTGCTATACGTTCTAATACAAAGAAGGGTTTTGTGGATCCATCATTGGCAGTAGCTGCATTGGGGTTATCTCCTGATCAATTATTGAATGATATGAATACACTTGGCTTTATGTTTGAATCATTATGTATTAGAGATTTACGAATTTATTCACAAAAGCTAGGAGGAGAAATATCTTATTATCATGATCGATATGGTTTAGAATGTGATGCTGTTATTCATATGCGTGATGGAAGATATATATTAATTGAAATGAAATTAGGAAGTCGTGAGATTGAGGAAGGGGCTTCACATTTATTAAAACTTTCAACACTAATAAATGATAATGGATTAACACCACCAAGTGTTTGTATGGTGTTGACAGGTGGAAAGTATGCATACAAGAGAGAAGATGGTGTTTACGTGATACCAATTGGTTGTTTAAGAGATTAATAATGGCGATTTGCCATTATTTTTTTGCCATTCAGGTACAAGAAAATACCGCTCATTAGAAAATATATTTACAAGCTTAAAAATCTGATATACTTAAGTCAGGAAGGGAGGAGGATACCATGTTTGATATAGGGATATGGTGTGATGATGAAAATTTAAAAGCTGAAATCAACGCACAGGTGGAAGCATTTGAAGATTTTCGTATTCAAAATGAAACAGCACGTTTTGATATTCTCATCATTAATATATCTGATGAAAACTATTCATTAGCGAAGATTTCCTCGATTCTTCAAGAAATGAATGGTAAAACGATTTTGGTGTTACTAGCAAAAGACAGCGCACCATTATTAGATATTATGGGTTTATATGTATATCAATATATCCTCCATGAACAGCTTGTCGAACGGCTTCCTTCCTGTTTAAACAGCATTCAATCCTATCTGATGAATATTACGTCTGTTTGTATACATCATGCACAGGGAAAACAATATATCGCAATTCATGATATTTATGCATTTACATATGAAGAGGGATTCGTCTATCTTTATCTTCAAAATAAAAAAATATCAACACAATTTACTTCTTTGGAAAAAGCCATGAATCTATTGAATAGTGATTTCGTATTTGTCAGCCGGCAGACAATTGTATCACTGCCAAAAATAGATTTGATTCAAAAAGATCGTGTGATATTAAACAATGGAGAATCATTTGGTTTAAGTAGAAGAAGAAAATCACAAGTGATTGCGCAATGGGAAAAAAGAGGTGAGCTTAAATGAAAAAGATTTCATATGGTGAGATACCAACAAAAGAAAAAATACGTCATAGTTTATTCGTTTCAACTGCGATATTATTATTTGTAGGTGATATGTTCTTGATATTGATCTGGGGATTATTTGAAAACTATTTTCCATATTCAAGTGCATTGGCATTGCTTATTGTGATTGGATGTCCATTTATATATTTCTATAAACAGCATAAAGAAAATAAACAGGTGATTGAATTTGATGAAGAAGGGTATACCATTTATCGATATCCTAATCAATTGTATTTAGCGATATTCCAAAAGAGAGAACCGAAGCAAGAATATCATCGTTATGATGAGAGTACGTATTGTAAATTATCTTATGAAAAAGCAGACAACCATCATCATAATGATTACAGCATTCGTATTGAATTTGAGGGTAAACAACCTATACGGTTATTGCCAGGATATTTATCAAAAACCAATCTGAAATATTTACTGCTGTTACTATCAAGCAAGAATAAAAATTTTGAAGATCCTTATCAGTTACAATTATGTCTAACACAAGAGCATGTACAGATTGATACATATATCCATCGGATTGAGGAGGAATTCGCATGAAAACTACAGATTTTTTACAAAAAGCAAAGAAATATATTATCTATGCTAATATTTTGCCAAAAGGGCAACATCGTTTGTATACGACGCCACTTATGATTCAATATACAGTAAATACGATGCGCTTTGTTTTGATGTCAAGGATTACATATGATGAACAGGAAATGATTTTATATGATTATGGTGGAAAAGAACCATATATCACAATTGATTATTCTGAAATCAAAAAAGTCGGTGTTTTTGCGACAGCAAGAATCGTGAATACTGGACACTTACCTGGGCAACAGTTTCATGTTGTATTAAGAATTATATGTGATCAGGGGGATTTTGAAATAGAAACATGTGATGAAGATCACGCTTTACAGATCCTTCATTACATACATAGCAGGGATATTCCAATTGTGGATCCATATAAGATTGTGAAAATCATGATGATGACAAAAGATGAGAACCATGGGTTTTATAATTATATGATAAAACATTTCACGGAAATGGCAAAAACATATGGCTTGGAAAATCCAACAATTGATATTACAAGGAAAGCTAGAAAGTTCAATAAGCAAGAATAGACGAAAAGAAAAAGCAACGAATGTTGCTTTTCTTTAGCTATTGTTGAAGATGATTGTAGATATGAATACACTCTGCTCTTTATCAAATTTAAATGTAGCACTTCCATCATATTTTTCTACAATTTTCTTTATATTTGAAATACCATAACCATGTTCGTTTTCATCCTTTAATGTTTCAAAGTTTTCTTTTACTTCAAGGCAGGGATTGATGACTTTTAACACAACCAGATCATTGGTTTTATCAAGCTTGATTTTGATAAAATGACCATTTGTACGGATACAGCTTTCTATAGCATTGTCCAATATGTTAGAAAATACAATGTTGAAATCAAATTCAGTAACTGGAGATACATCCTTAATCTTTATATCATGCTTAATTTCTATTGTGTTTGTTGTCAATGCATCCTTATTTGCATGTAAACATAAATCGATTAACTTATTGCCTGTTAAAACGAAACTTTCATCTTTTTTTATTTCTGTGGATAACTCATTCAGATATACTTTTAATTTATCCCAATCTTCATCATACACATATGCATTGATCATATTGATATGTTTCTTAAAATCATGAATAAATTTCTTTGAGCTTTCTACTTTCTCTTCCAATAACATATAATGTAATTCCTGACTTTTTTGTTCTTCATCTTTAATTTGTCGATCTTTAGATTGCATTACATGCGTGAATTTGATACTGATTAAAACATTGAGGACAACGATAATACAAGAAATAATTCTACAGATAATAGAAAGCATTGGTTCCATATCAAATAGATTAGATTGCATCATCGTATAGATGATAAATACAGATATGGTAGGAATAGATAGAAAATATCCATAATGAATCTTATCATCGTTCCTCTTCACATTGCTTAATTTCGCAATTAAATAAGCTAGTACGCCAAGTATCGTTTTATTATAAACGATGATCAAGAGCGATTGTAAGATATCATTATAAGAACTGATGAATTTGTAAGATATCTCTATTAAAACATAAGAATTGATATCTGCAAGGAAAGTTGAGATTAAGAATAAAATAATGAAAAATATTTCTTTTTTTAAGGTATCATGAAAGAAAAGATAAATAATACCTATATAAGTCAAAATACTAAATACAAAATTGACGAGTGTTAAATGAAATATACCCGCAAAAGTCTTTAACAATACAAACGCAATAAGAAATACATAATCTGTTTTATTTGAAGATACCTGTGTAAATAATTTTTTACCGTACCAATAAAATATCAATGCGAACAGTAAATTGTCTATGAAATTCGTGATTAACATAATTAAAACCTCTCTCCAATAGAATTAAAATAATCCGCTTTAAATTCTATTTTATATTTTCTACTTAATATTAGTTCTTCATCATTAGATAGAATGATTGAATCACTATTTAGTTTACGAATCATGCGAAGATTAACAATATAAGCTTTATGGCATTGAGAAAAATAATAATTACCCAATAAAGATTCCCATTCCTTTAAAGTTAAAGTCGTAGCGATTTCATGATCTTTGAAGTGAATGATGGTTTTTCTATCACGATATTCAATATATAAAATTGCATTGATATATATTTTATAAGGACTAATTCGTTTATCTAAAATAAACTTACTATCTATCATATCCTCTTTTAGAATGTTTGTTAGTTCATAATTAAATTCAATTTTATCTATTGGTTTTAAGAAATAACCATCTGCTTTCACACTATATCCAGTGCGCATATATTTCGGGGAATTGGTAATGAAAATAATCTTAGAATCACGATTATATACTCTTAATTTACGAGCGACTTCAATGCCATTCATCTTTTCCATTTCGATATCTAATAAAATGATATCAAAGCTGATGACAGAATCTAATAAAAGAGAACCATCTAAAAACTCTTCAATTTCATATGTCAATTGTAAAGCGTCTAACAAATTTACTGTCAGTTCTTTTATGATTTTTATATCTTTGATTTCATCATCACAAATCGCAATTCTTAGCATTCATACCACTCCCCATGTTGTTAATTTATTATATTCGCATCTAGTACAAAATCACAAGCGATATCTCTATCAAAAGCAATTGTTTCTCCCTCAAATGTTGTAACGGTACCTGTGTATTTTAAAATTGTTTGCTTGTCTGTTACTTCTATTGCTAGTTTTACATCAGAACCTTTGTAGTTCTCAATGATATCATGATAAATCTTTTCGTATTGACTTTTAAATTGAAGCAACTTCACATCTACAGCAGATGCGATTTTAGGTGTTCCTCGCGGCGCAATTACAATAGAAGGCATTTGAATTTTATACTCATCGCCTTTGCCAAAATCAGTGACCTGAATATCAATTTCCGGATGATATGCACACCATACATAATAGCCACCCGTTCCACCTATTAAAATGATAATGATCCCAATGATCAGGATATACTTTTTATGTTTTTTCATGTTGTTCACCTTTTCATTTCTTTTAAATCTCTTTTGTAATAAGCTTTATATCTTGTGTTTGAAGTACTTCTATAAGTATCTTACACTATATGTTTTATATTTAAAATAGCGATTGTACAAAATACAGGCGGGATGTACAAGATACAATAGAAACCACTTGTTGGAAATTATCTACCACTGATAGGTATTTTATGCGTTATCTTTCTATATTTCTGTTATACTTTCTGTAGAAGAAAGGAGGGAGGCTATATGTTTACCATAAGGATTTGGTGTGACCATAAGGAACGCTATCAACAAATGAGAAAAATTATATCATCCATTG
Organism: Absiella sp. AM29-15; assembly: GCF_003434225.1. Taxonomy (NCBI): domain Bacteria; kingdom Bacillati; phylum Bacillota; class Erysipelotrichia; order Erysipelotrichales; family Erysipelotrichaceae; genus Amedibacterium; species Absiella sp. AM29-15. The sequence continues at coordinate 40,549 of NZ_QVFL01000011.1, read as the reverse complement.
AAATATTTCGAGTACTAGATTCCGATAAAAGGTGTGATGTTTTACTGGTAGATATTGCGGATACCACACATACGCCAAATCAAGTTCTTCCAATTTTAGAAAAATTAAATGGAAAAACGATATATATACTTTTTGCTGATGATAGCGCAAAACTTTTGGATATAATGGGTTTATATGTATATCAATATATCCTACATGATCAGATAGAACAAAGGCTTCCTTCCTGTTTAGAAAGTATCTCAGCCTTTCTAATGAATGTTTCTACCATATGTGTACACCAACATGGAGAAATCATGTATATCAAAATTAAAGAAATCTATGATATCCAATATGAAGATGGAATCGTCTATATTGATATGGAACATGAACGCTATACTACACAATATACATCATTAGAAAAAATAAAGAAGCAGTTGGATGACAGCTTTCTTTTCGCAAACCGTAATACGATTATACAAGTAGGATTCATTACTGCAATTGATGCTGTTAGTATCACATTATCCAATCAGAAAAAAGTCACTTTATCAAGAAGACGAAAGAAACAAATTAGTGATGAATGTGCCAGGAGGTGGAAGAAATGAGACCCATCATTTATGGAACTGTACCATCTAAGAAAAAAATACATAGTGATATTTTAATGCAAAGTGGAATTGAAATACTAGCTTTATCGATGTTCTATGTATTTTACAGCCTCGTATTTCCGCTTCCAATCTATTGTTTCTGGATACTTTTCATAAGTGTTATGATAGGAGGCGTTTTAATTAAACAGCATCGGCAAAATAAAGTGATATATGAATTTGATGAAGAGAAAATCAAATTCATAAAATACTCAGATTGGCTGTATTTTGATTATAGAAATGAAATAGAAATGATACCTTACAAAGATATCGTGAAGTGTGATATCGGATATTGTAGAAATCATAAAAAATCTAAATATGGATATAGTGTACAATTAATACTATATCTGGAAAATAGATCAAAGATTATAGTATTAAATCCTGCAAAATTAAGTGAAACAAAAATGCGGGAATTATTAAGAATATTGAATGAAAAAATGAAATATGTAAACGATCCATATCAAATTTATTTATGTTTGCTTCAAAATTATATACGCTTTGATATGTATATAGAGCGTATCGAAGGGAGGAAATGATGATGAACATCAATGAATTTATACAAGAAGCGAAACGCAGTATTATTCTCGCAAATATTCTGCCTAAAGGAGAACATAAAATATATCAAAATCCTTTGTTTATACAATATTCTTTGACAACGATTACCCATAATATCAAAGTGAATATTGTTTTTGACCAAGATGAAATGGTGATATCTGATTTTTTTAGCAATGAAACGTATGCGACTATAGATTATAAAGAATTGACGTATGTAAAAGTGAGTGCATGTGAACGAATATATAGTATTCCACATGTACAGCAATTGATTGTTTTACATTTGAAAACAAAAGTTTTGGATATGCTAATCGAAACAAAGGATACAGATTATGTGCTTTACTTAATATCTGCAATTCATAAAAAAGGAATCGCCATTGATGATCCATATGGAATTGTTCAAATTTTGTTGAAAACGATAAAAGAAGAAGATGGATACTACCAATATATGAATGAACATTATCGAGAAATTGCTAAAAAATATGATTTGGATCTTCCTAGAATCAGTGTATATCGTAAGGATGCAAAAGGATGAAAAAGCACATAAAAAGAGCAGATTTAAATTTCTGCTCTTTTTCTACTTCAGTAGGTCATTCAATGTATATTCATTAGAACTAATTTTAGAAATTCTTGTATACTCTTTTATAGAACGTATCAAATCCTCAGAATTTTGGAAATAATTATATACGAAATCATAGCTTTTCACGTTTTTTAATTTTAAAAAATCTTTGCAGAAAATACTGCGTTTCTTTCCTGATTTCTTATATTCATTATATTTGTTTTTTTTCTAAAATCCTTATAATGTAATTTTATTTTTAAAACATTTGAATACACCTTTTTGTGATTATCTACAGATATCATGTTAATAATTATCAAATATGAGCAGTGTAGACGATAATTTGAAAAATAACAACGACTTTTCCGTTGTTATTTAAAAAAACTTGATAGAAAAAACCAGAAGCGATATCTGTGTATTACTTCTGGTTCATTTCTAATATTTAAGATATGTTTCCATATAACGATTTGCATTATAGAAACAAATATCTTCAACTTCTTCCTGACTATATCCACGCTCAATAAGTCTGTTCGCAAGATTTTGTATATGGGCAACACTGTCTAATCCTTTTACCATGCAGGTAGGATCATCCATGTAATCCATAAAATCAAATCCTAGGGCAATCTGTTTTGTGCCATATTTCTCTTTTATATAATCAATGATATTGATAAATTCATCTAATGTTTGTTTACTTTCATCTCTTGTCACAAACCAGCGAACAGGCAAACCACCAATCACACCACCATGTTCCATAATCATTTGAATTTGAGGATCACTTAAGTTGCGATAGTGATTAAATAAGCCTTTCACATTACTGTGTGTTGCTAAGATTGGTGTTGTGGAAATACGCTGGATATCATAAAAATTCCATTCACAGCAATGAGAAACATCCACAGCCATATGTACTTCATTCATTGCCTTTACACATTCAATTCCAAGGGGTGTTAATGGCATATTTCCACTTTTTGCACCACATGCAAGGGCATTGTGATCATTCCAGCATAAACTTGCACATCTTACATTATGCTCATACAGCCAATGTATTTTTTCACGGGCACCTTCTTTGATGCCGCACATCCCTTCTATGGCGATAAACACGCGGATATCTTTAGAATAATCGAAGGCATAATGTTTGCTTTCTTTGATTTTTTCATTTACATAAAGCACCTGATCTACCATATCTTGCCATGTAGTTTCTGCATCCGCAAAGCAACATACAATCGCAGTTGTATCAATACCACCCTGTTTCATTTTTGGATAATGATAATCATCTAAACGATTTGGTTTACTATCACGATGATCAAAGATATCTGTACCAATATCATCATGCAGATTAAAAAACTTTACCATTTATTTCATCTCCTTTACCAGGTTTAAGAAGGCATCCATCTGATTTGTAATAGATTGTAAGGAAGCTTCCCAGAAATCAGGTTTTGTAAGATCAATGCCAGCTACCATCGCAGTATCTTCTACCGTATTGGTTGTGGATGCTTTTAACAACGCACGATATTTTGGTAAGAAGTCTTTGCCTTCTTTTTCATACATTGCATACAAGCCACGAGAGAACAATGCGCCAAAGGTATATGGGAAGTTGTAATATGCGATATCTGGAATGTAATAATGCACTTTGGTAATCCAACGGAATGGGTGTAACCAATCATGATCCATACCATTTCCAAAACATTTCTTTTCTGCATCTAACATTAGCTCTTCTAAATCTGTAGCGAACATAAAGCGACTTTCACAGTTATCGAAGATTGATTTTTCAAAAGTAAATCGTGTATAAATATCACAGATATTCTGACATAATGCCGCAAGCTGTGTATCCATTAGGAATAATTTATTTTTTGGATCAGCATCATTGATCAATGCATTATACATAATATTTTCATTGAATGTAGACGCAGTTTCCGCAAGTGGCATACAATATTCACGATTCAAAGGCTGTTGATCTTCAATCATCATACCATGGTAAGCATGTCCAAGTTCATGAGCAACCGTGATGACATCACTTAACGTATCAGCATAATTTGTGATTATACGGCTTTGTTTAATCCATCCTAAATTTTCACAGAACGCACCACTTTGTTTGCCCGTGTGACTTGGATAATCAATCCAGTGTTCATCCATTGCCTGTTTTGCCATTCCATATAAATCATCAGAGAAGTTTTTGAAATGTTTTAAAATATAAGCTTCACAATCATCTATTGTAAACGTCATATTGCTTTCACCAATGGTTGCGTAAATATCATACCATGGAAGACCATTGTCATATCCCAGCATGCTTGCTTTTGTACGTAAATATTCATGGAATTTAGGCAGATATTTATCCACTGCACCATACATTGCATCTAGTGTTTCTCTTTGCATACGGGAATCTATCAACATCTTTTCTAAAGGATCAGCGTAGCCGCGAAGTTTTGCTTCCATCAACTGCTGACGTTTGATATTATTCACAGAGAAGGCTAATGGTTCTTTGATTTGTTCATAAGCTTTCATTTCACAAAGGAAAGCTTCCTTACGAACTTCTTTGCTGGTAGAATGACATAAGTTTTTTACTTCTGTTAATGTCATTGTTTTACCAAGGCATTCTACATTCACATGTGAAGTTAAGTGATAATACATATCAGAGAAAGCTTTTACACTGGTTGTCGCAACATTTGCTAAAATACCTTCTGCTTCTTTACTTAAACTGTGACTTGCTTTATCCTGCATTTCATGAAGAATAAAAGAATAACCTTTCAGCATATCGTTTCCTTTGATAATATCATCCAGATGTTTTGCATGTGCAATCACATCCTTTAATTGCGCTTTGTATACGGAAAAGCTTGAGATACGTGTATTCACAATATTCAAATAGCTTAAGGTTTCTTTATCTGTAGTATCAACGGATTGACGTAAAATACAGTATAAACGTAAACGGTAAGATAAATCATATTCCTTTTCTAACAGCTTTACACTTTCAATTACCTGAATTTGTTCATCATATGTAGACAATTCTTTACAAAAATGCTGAAAATTGTCGTATAATAGATGTAGGTCGTTTAGATCTTTCTGAAATTTGTCATCATGAAATCCTTTATATAAGGAATCCAATGACCAAGTATGTTCTAACATTTCTTTACCCTCTTTCTTATCTATACTCATTATAGAGAGAAACTTGGCTGCTGGAATACAAATTCCTTTCCTAGGCGATTAGGAAGATGTTTTCCATAAACTGACACTCATAAGATTTTTCCTAATGGCTAGGAAGTTGTGTTAAAAACAAAATCTTTCATTTCAACGTATAATGATAGTGCGTGATAGAGAGGTTACTGATAGGAGGGTACATAATGGAAGGCTTAGAACTGCAGTGCTTTCAAATCATATCTGCGGTTGGAATGGCACGTTCCAGCTATATTGAAGCAATACAGGAAGCAAAGAAAGGGAATTTTGAAGAAGCAAAGAACATGATTGCTGAAGGAGAAAAAAGTTTTCTTCAGGGACATGAAGTGCATGCTTCTATGATTCAGCAGGAGGCAAGCGGTCAGAAAGTAGAACCATGTTTATTGTTGATTCATGCAGAAGACCAGCTAATGAGTGCTGAAGGATTCAAGATTATTGCGGAAGAAATGATCGCAAATTATGAAAGAATTACAGCTCTTGAAGCAAAGAGCAAGTAATAAAAAAAAACTAGAGAGGAGAGTTTAAAATGAAAAGAATTTATTTGTTTTGTAGCGCCGGAATGTCAACAAGTATGTTAGCACAGAAAATGCAGGAAGTAGGAGATGCTCATCAGCTTCCAGTTGAAGTAAAAGCATTCTCTCATGCAAAAATCCAGGACATCGTTGATGAATTACACCCTGACTGCATCCTTCTTGGACCACAGGTAAAATACCTGTTCGAAGAAACTAACAAAAAATTTGGTGACAAGACTCCAGTTGCAGTAATTGATTCTGCTGCTTATGGTATGATGGATGGAGAAAAAGTTTTAAAGACAGCTATCAAACTAATCAAAACATTCGGTAAATAAGAAATCATGGATGCTTCGGCATCCTTTTCTTTTTGTAAAAAGGTATGCATATCGAGTAGGGGGTGTGATTACAAATCAATGATATCAGAGCATTCCAGCAACAGTATAAAAAGCAACTTTTATACTGTTTTATAAAAGAATTTAGGGTATAATGAAAGAGAAGAAATGAGGTGCTTATATATGTATTACCTGGATACAAATAATCCTGTAGAATTATTTAAACGTGTCTTGAAAAATAAAATCTATGTTGATAAGAGTATGTTAATTAATAAACTGAATGATTTCATTGGTAGTGAAGATTGTTATTTTTGTATTACACGTCCTAGAAGATTTGGAAAAACAATCAATGCAAATATGCTAGGCGCATATTATACACAAGGTTATGATACACACGATTTATTTAAAGATTTAAAGATAGTACAAACAGCCTCTTATGAAGAACATATCAATAAACACCATGTGATTTATATTGATTTTAGTAATGTTCCACAAAATTGTAATTCTTATGAACAGTATATTGATAGTATTTATAAAAAAATGAGAAAAGATTTAATAGATTATTTTCATATCGAAGTTCATGAAACTGATGATTCTTTAAGTGATTTTTTTCTTGCAAGCCAAGAAAAATTTATCTTCATCATAGATGAATGGGATAGTATCTTTTACGAAGATTTTATGCAGGAAAAAGATAAATTTGAATATCTGAAATTTTTGAAGAGATTATTAAAAAGTAAGACATATGTTGAATTAGTATACATGACGGGTGTTTTGCCAATCGCAAAATATTCAACAGGTTCAGAATTAAATATGTTTAAAGAATATAATTTCATGAATGATAGCACTTATGAAGATTATTTTGGCTTTGATGAAAAAGAAGTAAAAGAATTAACACAGCATTTTTCAAAACCATCATATGAAGTATTAAAAGAATGGTATGATGGTTACTATAAATCTGATGATACTAGCTTATTTAATCCACGTTCTGTATCCTTCGCATTAAGAGATGGAGTATGTAAGAATTATTGGACAGAAACAGGACCAATGAATGAAATCGCAGAATATATTGAACATAATGTAGGTGCGGTAAGAGAAGACATTGTGAAAATGGTGGCAGGTATTCCAATAAGAGTAAAATTAAAAGGATACAGTGCTTCAGACTTAAGATTAAACAGTCGAGATGAAATATTATCTGCCATGGTAGTATTTGGCTTTTTGTCCTATCATAATGGTTACTTGCGTATCCCTAATTTTGAATTGATGGAAAAATTTGAAGCAACACTAGAAAGAAAGAGTATGGGTGGTGTTGCGGAAGTTGTAGAAAACTCTGAGAAAATATTGGAAGAAACCATAAATGGCAATGCAGAAAAGGTTGCTGAAATGATTGAATTAGCGCATGATAAAGAAATACCGTTTATACAGTATAATGATGAAAATAGTATGTCATGCCTAATAACATTATGTTATTTGAAAGCAAGAGATGATTATGAAGTCACAAGGGAAGATAAATCAGGCAAAGGATATGTAGATTTCTTATTTAAACCAAAGAATTATGGTGATCCAGCAATCATATTAGAGCTGAAATATGACAAAAATGCCCAAGAAGCTATAAATCAAATTAAGGAAAAAAACTATATTGAAAAAGTAAAAAATGTAAGAGAGTGTTTGCTTGTAGGAATCAATTACGACAAAAAGAATAAGGAACATACCTGTATTATCGAAAAGATGATACAAGAAGTTTATGAATAAAGATGTGTTTCGTGCACATCTTTTTATAATTGATACCACTGCAAATTAGAAAATGATATAGTAAGAAGATAATTACTAAATATTTCACGATTCAAATGAATGAGCAATGGTTTATGGTATAATAAAGTACAGAAAGAAGGTAGTTTTATGCTGAAACTACCAAAAGGAAATTCGAATTTTGTCGATATTGTTACAAAAGGGTTTGTCTATGTAGATAAGACGAAGTATATAGAAATGTTAGAAAATGGAAATGACAAGTTTGTTCATTTTCTTCGTCCTAGAAGATTTGGAAAAACTTTATTTATATCCATGCTTTCTTGTTATTACGATATTTTAACAAAAGATAATTTTGATGTTTATTTCAAGGATACATATATACATGAACATCCAACAGTAGAAAAAAATAGTTATCTAATTTTACCTTTTGATTTTTCGGGTTTAAATGATACATCATCAGATATGTTAGAAAGAGAGTTTACACAAAGGATAGAAGACCAATGCAAAGAATTTTTAAACAAATATAAAATTGATATAGAATTGGAAAAAAGATCTGCAGCAGGAATTATTTCTCAATTACTATATGAATTGCCTAGCAAAACTGATATTCCGATTTATGCTATCATTGATGAATATGACCAGTTTTCTAATGAGTTAATATCATTTGATTTAAAAGGGTTTAAAAATATTGTTTCAAAAAACGGATATGTTAGGAAGTTTTATGAAACATTGAAAATTGGAACATCAAAAGGTGTTGTGAAACGTATCTTTATGACAGGTGTTTCTCCAATTACCTTAGATTCTATGACTTCAGGATTTAATATTAGTACCAATCTTTCTTTAGATCCACGATACCATAGTATGATGGGATTTGATAAAGATGAAATGTATAAATTAATTCTTGAAATTGATGAAATTGTAAACAAACAGGCAGTATTACAAGACATGAAAATCATGTATGATGGCTATTGTTTTACAAAGAAAAAAAAGGAATGCTTATTTAATCCTAATATGGTATTTTACTATTTTGATCAACGGCAAATTTATCACGAAGCACCTATTGATATGATTGATTCGAATATGCTTTCAGATTATAACAAGTTAGAAAGCTTGCTTATGATAAATTCGGATCAAAAACATAAGGATATATTACTTGAAATTTTGTCAAAAGAAAAAATAACCTGTGAATTGACTACTTCATTTTGTTTAGATGTTGCGTTTACAAGAGATGATTTCATTTCTCTTTTGTACTATTTAGGATATTTGACAATTCATAGTGTATATAGAGATATGATTGAATTTACAGTTCCTAATACATTCATAAAAAAGATATATTTTGATTATTTTAGAAAAATGATACAATTGGATTTTCATGTGAATACTTCTAATTATGCAGAATCCATAAATCGAATCATAGACCAAAAAGATAATAGTCTTTTCGTTTCTAATATAGAAGGTATCTTAAAGAGTTTGGATAATCGAGATTTTAGAGGATTTTCAGAATCTAAAGTAAAAATAGCAGCTGCAGCAATTGCGCAATCTAATAAGTATGTCTTATTGAAAAGCGAATACCCAGTAGAGGAAGGCTATGTAGATATCGTATTATTCCCATATCATACGCAAGGAATAACGGCATTGTTTGAATTAAAGTATATTAAGAAAGAAAACTTAAATCAAGCTACGCTAGAGGAAAAACGTAAAGAAGCATATCTTCAGTTAAAAAAATATGGAGAAGCAAAAGAGTTTGCTAATCAAGATATCGTGAAATGGATTTTGATTTTTTCAAAAGATGAATGCGTTTGTAATGAAATTGTAGATTGATGATTATACAAGCTTCAAAAAATTGTTAGGTATGAAACTGAGGACTAGATAGGTTCTCAGTTTTTGGTTTAAAAAAAGAAAAAATAAAGTTTCACCTCATATATAACAACATAAATTATTATAAAGATATAAAACATCATAAATTTGTCACACGAAAATGCATCTTTCTGGAAGAATATGGTAAAATATGGTATAAGTAGTTTGTGAGATGTAACCTACCTTATGAGGGATGAAGGAGAAACTTTATGAAAAAAATAGTTAGTTTGCTGGTGGCAGCCGCAATGTTATTGCCAATCAATACATTTCAGAAAAGCAAAAGCATTTCCGCAGAAGATGTGACCACAACCACAACAACAAGCGGTTCTTTGCGTGCGGATATCGTATTTCATCAGCCAATCAAGAAAACAAAACAAGGCATAAGCGCCTCAATTCATGTTGGTGATGAAGTGGTTTCTGTGAATTTGGGTGGTGAGGATACTACATTTGAAGGTATTATCCAGAATCAAAAAGTCACAGGATATACAAGGGTCACTACTGATCAGGATGATATCAGGCGTATTTCTATCGTATTTGATGGGCTTCCTTTAAATACTTATCATTTCCAGTTGAAAGGAAATGGTTTTCATACTGTCGAACAGGACGTAGAGATTAAGGACTACAGTAAATATTTATACATTGATACCAGTTCTGTATTTTTATGTGGAGATCTAAATGATGATGGTATGGTCAATGATATGGACTATAATTTAGAATTAGATCAAATTGATCAGGATTCCACAGATTTAACTTATGATATCAATGGGGATGGCATTGTGGATATTTTAGATTTAAGCTATATTCATAAGACTTTAAGTATGAAAGCAGAAGATGCTTTAGAATCTTTAGGCAATGCGATATTAAAACCAGAAAATATCACAATAGAAACAACGCCAGAAGTAACCTTGCAGGGTACTGTGGAAAATCTGATAAATCCAGAGAATGAAGAACCACTAACCTTTGGCTTTAAGGATGAAACACAAACCATAAGTAAAGATACCCCAATAGAAATACCTTTAGCACTTACGACACCAGTGAAAATGAATAAAATTGAAATTGATGCAGGTGAGGGTGAATCAGCAATCACATCAGGAACAGCAGATGTTACGATTATAGATGAACAAAGTGGTGCGGAAATTGTCATAGAAAAACCATTTGGGATGAAGCAATATCGTTCTGCTCGTGCACAAGATTCAAATATTGTGATCGATTTAGGTGGACAAGTCGCAGTCAAGCATATCAAAATCAAGGTTACAGGAACCAGAACAAATCGTCATTTAGCGGAAATTACAAAAGTAGAATTTTTAAATGATGTATATGATACGATTCCAGTACCAGAAGCAGCTTATCCAAAAAATGTTTCTGTAACATCTAAAGACAGTTCGCTGGATGTTGCTTGGGATAACGTTGTAAATGTGAATGGGTATCAAGTTAAATATGTTGGTTATGATAGCAAAACGAAAGATATTGCAGAAAAAATAGTAAATGTAACCGATAATCATACGACATTATCCAATCTTACAAACTTTATGAGTTATACCATCTCTGTACAATCCATTACGGATGATGGCTGGTCAAGTGGCTATGGAGAAAGCGTAATTGGTATGCCAAAGCCTACCAGCGTACCGAAAACGGTAGAAAATGTGAATGTAAAAGGTGGATATCGAAATATTACAGTATCATGGGGAAAATCAGAAAACGCATTAACCTATAATGTATATTATCGTATAAAAGGTACAGAAGATTATAAAAAGATTTCAGGTATTAAGGATAAAACTATTAAGATAGATGATTTAGCGGATGCGACAACATATCAGGTATGTGTCAGTGGTAGTAATGATTTAGGTGAAGGTGGAAAATCGGCTGTATCTATTGGCACGACAACCAATCTTGCGCCAACGATTACACCTAATTATCATTTAATTAATTTCTCATTAGGCGAAGATAAAACAACAGCCGGTATCAAAGATGTGACTTATCCATCTGCCAATCCAGAAGGCTATGACAAATTTGATATCGTAGATAATGATCAAACTAGTTATTGGCAGTTCAACAGCTGGGATGCTGGAGGATACAATAAAGGAAAACCAAGTCCTATCGTAACATTTAAAGAAGCACATACCTTTGGAGAATTTGTAGTGATTCCTAGTTATAATTTTGTAGGGGATCTGACCTATGTCAAGGTTCAGTATTGGGATGAAAATGGAAAAGGTATACTTGTAAATGATGCGCAGATACAGAAATGTTATGATACAAATAAGAATCTTTATTATCGTATCAAACTGAAAACACCGATCACATCTGATAAAATTCAAATCAATCTTGCCCAGTATTGGTCTGGTAATAATGATATCAAAATCAGTGAATTGAAATATTATACATACGATACACTAGCAGAAGATATACAAAATTTGTTTGGGGATGATTTACAAATTACATTAAAAGAAAATGTAACGCAGAAAACAATTGATGAATTATCAGAAAGATTAGAAACAAAGGATCAAAGTGAATTACATCCTGATTATGTGTCATTGAAGAAAGATTTAGATTATGCCCAACAGATTCTGCAAGATAAAGACTTAAGTAAGGAAATCACAACGGTTGATCAAAAAATGTCCACAAAAAATGATGTGGGAAAAGGTTTCTCTTATAACATTAGCGATTTACAACCATTAGGCATTGCTGCCAGAGCAGGTGATCAAATCGCAGTATATCTTGGTAAAAGTAAAAATGCGACAGGAAATGTACAGCTGGTTATGACACAGCCATATGCAACGCCAAATAAATGGAGTGTTGTTTCAACATTACAGCCGGGTAAAAATGACATCACAATTCCAGATATTACGTCTAAGGATATTGAACATGGAGGTTCTTTATATTTAAGGTATGTAGGAAAAGAACCAGGCTATGATATGGAAAAGAATCCGATTCGAGTACGTGTCAGTGGAGGCATTAAGATTCCTTATTTAAAACTTGATGGAATCCATAAAGAAAGTGAAATGAAGGCTCTTATATCTGATTATATTGATGATTTAAATAACTATGTTTCATATCTGGATAAGGAATATAAAGACAGTGCATACAGTGCAGCTCATCAGGCATTAAATGTCACAGAGATTGCATCTGATCAAATGCTGTTCTCTATACCAGCAACGCAGGCACTTTCTGGTATCAAAAATGGGACAGCCACAAAAGCAGAATGGATAGAAAATCTATATCAGAACGAACTTGCGGCAGAGCAGTTGATGGATTTAACCTATGCGCAAAAAGGTTTTTCAGATAACGCCAAAGATGCAGTTGATCAAAAACCACATACAAGAATCAATATCCGTTATATGGATGTACAAAATGCATTTATGTACGCAGGCGGCGGTCACGTGGGGATTCCTTTTGGTTCAGGTGCAGGTCTGATGAAAGGAAAACCTGCAAAATGTCCTGTAGATACAAGTGAAAAATGCAGTACAGGTGCTTTATATGGCTGGGGTATTGCCCATGAAATTGGTCATGAATTAGATCAGCAGGGTGGTGCTTATGCGGAAGTATCCAACAATGTTGTGGCACAGTTTGCGATGACATTGGATGAAGAAAGATTTTCAAGAATCGGTGGATATAAAGACGACTATACAAATATTTATCAAAAAGTAACCAGTGGCAGTAAAGGCTATGCATCAAGTGTATTTACAACTTTAGGCATGTATTGGCAGTTACATCTGGCATATGATGATGCATGGATTCGCCCAGATGATACCAATATGTTTACATCCCGCATGTATCAAGCATATCGTCATGCGGACAGAACAAATGTAGATTATCAAAATCTCTTGATTCGTATGGCTTCTTTGGCAGCTGAAAAAGATTTAACGGACTATTTTGAACACTGGGGATTAAGTGCAAGTGATGAAACAAAAGCTTGGTTAAAGGCACAAAAACTAGAACCTGAAACAAAACCAATCTATTATCTGAATGAAACAGCAAGAAGAAAACGTATCGAGCATCAGGCAGATATGGCAGAAGATACAGTACTATCCGCTGAATTAACACATGATACTGCGCATGGTAATGATGATAAACGTGCAGTTTTACATATGTCTGTGAATAAAGATCAAGATAAGATTTTAGGATATGAAATTATCCGTAATGGAAAAGTTATCGCCTTTACCAATGATGATACGTATACCGATACCATTACCACAACAAACAATCGTGTATTCACATATGAAGTCATCGCATACGATTATAATTTAAATCCAACCAACAAGGTAACACTTGATCAGGTAAAAATCAGCCATGATGGAAGCATTGTGAAAAACAACTGGGAAATTTCCAGTAACGTTGCCGATGATCAAATCATGGAAGGTGATGAACAGGACAACAACACATTAAAAACTTTGATTGATCAGGATTATTCCTCTGTTTATCATGGTGAAACGAATAAGAATATAGAATTCATTCTGAATATGAATGCCTCTCAACAGGTTGTAGGATTCAAATATACAGGAGTAGAAAACGCAAAAGATAATCTAAAAAATTATGAAATTGCATTATCCGATGATGGTAAAGAGTGGACAACCGTAGCTTTGGGCAGTTTACAGGCAAGTCCAATCACACAAACCGTGTTCTTTTCCAGTGATAAAGATTACACAAGCAATAAACTGGAAATCTTTGATGCACGTTATGTAAAAATCATTGCGAAACAGAAAACGTTAAGTGCCGCTGAAATTGATATCTTAGCGCCTCCAGGAGATAACGTTGATTTAACTGATTCTGGAATTGGTATTTTAAAAGAAGCGTATACATACGCACCAGGTAAGAGTATTCCAAAAGGTTCTTTGTTGTTCACAGGAGAATATCGTGGAAATCCAGCATTTAATTCTGTACTTGTGATTGATGAAAACAATAAAGTTGTCGCAGGAACAGGTGAAAATGGTAACGCAGATGCAATCCTGCTGGCAAAGATTCCTGAAAATGCACCATTGAATGAAATCGCAAAAGGCACATGGATCTATTGGATAGAACCAGAAAACCTGCCACAACAATTACCTGAGAAAGTAAAAGTAGAATTATATCGTGTAGATGATGCACTAAATAGTGAAGGACAACGATTGGTAAGTGATACATTATATGTCACATTGCCAAAAAAGCTTCCAAGTATCACGTTAAACAATCAGGCATATGGGGAGTAAGATTATGAAAAAGATGAAAATATTTATTGCGGCGTTTATGGTATGCAGTATGTTTATGATGCCAGTAAAAGCCAATGATACAGTTACTGTTAGCTTTGAGGCAACAGACAATAAGAATGAAGGAGTGCTTTCTATTGAAAATATTGAATCCGTAAATGCACTTTCTTTAAATATCACGCTAGATACGAACGCAAAATTGATAGAAGTGGTACCAAATGAGGACTTATTAAAACAGGGCGCAAAATTTAACTATCGATATCATGAAGATACAAAAGCGTTAAATCTGTATATAACAGGGAAACAAGCATTTGCATATGATCAAAAACTTCCACTTGCCTATCTACATTTTGAAAATGAAGAAAATACTTCCGTAAAGCTTTCCTTGAATCCAGATAAAGCAGGTCTAAAGCTGGTATATGATACCTTTGCGCAAACCCTAAATGAATCAAATGGTTTGGTATTTACAGCTTCACAATTATCAGTATCTGGTAGTAAAACAGAAGAAGAAATACCCGATAAAGAAGAAGTAAGTTATCCAGCTGCACAGGTAATTGATAAAACAACAAATGTAACAATTGAAGCAGAAGAAGGTATTCTTCCTAAAGGTACAAACGCAAACATATCACAAATGAAAGATGAAAAGAAGCTGGAAACGATTAAGAAAAAGCTAAGTGAATTAAGTGAAAAGTTTACAGTGTATGACATTACTTTAACGCATAATCAAACATTGATTCAGCCAAAAGATGGCAAATTGGTAAGTGTTCGCCTACCGATACCAAGAGGATACGATCATGATAAACTTGCGGTTTATTGTGTTGATCAGGAGGAAGTAGAAGTATTTCAGGTAGAAGTCATAAATGGCATGGCGCAATTTAAAACCAATCATTTCTCTACTTATGTATTAGCACAAACAGGTGTAACGCCAAAGGATGATCCAGAAGGAAACAATGGGGAAACTACAAATGATCAAAATCATCATGATGACGCCAATCCCGATGATGATAATCAGAAAAATGATGCGGTAACACCAAATGGAGAAAGTCAAAACAACGCTTCTACAGATGATAAGAAAACTAACAACACTACAGCACAAACAAGTGATACAACACAAAGTGAATTATTGCTTGCGGCATGTTTTGTGTCTATCGGCATTCTTGGGATATTAGCTTATAAAAGAAAGCTGTGGAAAAAAGTAAATAAATAAGGCATAGAAGGATGATAAATAAAAAAAGCTTATCATCCTTTTGTTTATAAATACTTTAGGAAATATTATTCCATATTCTAATTGATTTTCTTCCTAATATAGTTAAATTATAATGCTTTGCTTTTCAATTGATATATAAATATGGTAAAATTTCCTAGCAGTTAGGAAAAACTATGCAAATAAATCCTACGACAACACTTTATAATGGTACATAGAGAGGGTGTGAGAATATGGCATTAAACAAGCGGCAGGAGAAAATCATTGCGATGATGAATGATATGAATGAATGGATTACTGGAAAAGAATTAAGCAAACTCTTAAATGTCAGTGATCGTACCATTCGCTCTGATGTAGATGTCATTAATCGTACATATGAGAATGAATTGATTGAGAGTAATCTTCGTTATGGATATCATCTGAATCAGAGTATATTTCGTACACTGGATATCAAAATTGAAGATACAATTCCACAGACACCGCAGGAACGCTGTGTATATATTATTCAGGAATTGTTATTTCAAAGAAATGAATTAAATATCATAGACCTGCAGAATAAAGTATATGTCAGTGGATATTCCATCGATAATGATATTAAACGTATCAAAAAGATGGTAGAACCCTATGATGATTTAAAACTGGTGCGATCAAAAAGCTTTATTCATTTAGAAGGAAGCGAAGAAAGCAAACGTAAATTATATAAGGACATGCTGGCAGAAGAAACTAAGGGAAACTTCTTAAACATGAACAAGCTTGCTTCCTTATATAAAGACTTTGATTTACTGGAAGTTAAGCAGATACTGGATGATACTTTACAAAAATATGATTTCCATATTCGTGAAATGGCAATGCCATTATTAATGATGCATGTAGGTATCGCAATTGAACGTATTATTCATCGTAACTTTATTGTCACAGACCGTAAAAATCCGGAACTGGCAAAAAGTGTAGAATATATTATCGCAGAAGAATTCTTCCATAAGGTTGCTGGAAAAATCCGTATTGAAGTGGTAGAAGATGAAATCGCATTACTGGCATTATTGCTGCTGGGGAAACGAAGCAGTGATTATACCGGGGATAATATTAAAATAGAAAATCGCGATTACAATGTGAAAAAACTTGTAGAAGATTTGTTGGCAGATATCTATACCATGTTCGATATTGACTTCCGTAATGATACGGATTTAAAAGTGGGTTTACAAATGCATTTACAATCTTTAATTGAACGGCAATCACGTAATGTAGAAGTAGACAATGTGTATCTGGAAGAAATCAAAAAGAAATATCCACTGGTATTTGAAATGGGTGTACGTGCAGGCAATTTCCTAAGTGAACAAACAAATCTTGAAATTAATGAAAATGAAATAGGTTTCTTTGCGTTACATCTGGGAAGTGCATACGATCGTAGCTCAGCTTCTGGCAAATACAAAGTATTGATGATATATCCGGATGATCAGGCATTAAGTAAACTGTGTGCCCAGAAAGTAGAAACAAGGTTTTCTGAGCGTATGGAAATCATTGATCATATGAGTTTCTTTGAAGAAGCACAGGTGGAAGCCTTACAACCGGATATGATTCTGACAACCCTTCCATTGATGCACAGCCTTGGTATTCCCACTATTCAAATATCACTATTCGTGAATTTTGAAGATGAAAGCAGAATCTTTCATGCCTTGAATCAATTGGATAAGGTAA
Source organism: Absiella sp. AM29-15 (assembly GCF_003434225.1). Taxonomy (NCBI): domain Bacteria; kingdom Bacillati; phylum Bacillota; class Erysipelotrichia; order Erysipelotrichales; family Erysipelotrichaceae; genus Amedibacterium; species Absiella sp. AM29-15. The sequence goes on along the minus strand of NZ_QVFL01000011.1, from coordinate 23,133 downwards.
AGAGTAAAAAGGAATTTAAAGAACGCATTGTACATTTAATTAAACCACAATTCTTCTATACGGATTTAAATGTATCTACACCAGAAGAACTAATCAGTTATATGTGTGAACAATTAGACAATGAAGGATATACACCAGTTGGTTTTAAGGATAGCGTTCTACAAAGAGAATCTATGTCATCGACATCATTCACCTATGGATTTGCTCTTCCACACACCTTCAATGTTGCCGCAAACTACTCTTGTTTATCCGTTGCCATATTGAAAAATCCAATCAAATGGGGAGATTTTGATGTACAGCTAGTCATATTGCTCGCAATACGTAATGAAGATCGAAAATTATTACGGGTATTCTTCGACTGGTTAAGCAGTATCGTTATCAATTCCAGCAAGTTCGCAAGTCTGTTGGAGGCTAAGAATCAAAAAGAGTTTATCATGCAGATTCAAGAGGAATCATAAGGAGGAAAACATGAATATTTTCTTTAATTTATATATGAAATTAGATCACAGTGAATGCAATGTCGCAAATGGAAAGCGATTATTTGCTTATATTATTGACTGGTTTTTAGGAAGTCTTTGTACACTGCTTCCAATGTGTTTACTATGGATGATGTGGACAAAAGATATGGAAACAATGGCAGGCGTTAATGTATTGGTTATTGCAGGTAGGCTTGGAGATGGAAAAGCATATCTTGCAGGCACCTTAAGTATTTTGTTTGCGTTATTCTATTATGTATACATACCTTTAAAAATCTATCCGGGACAAACACCTGGAAAACGTGCCATGGGCTTTAAAATTGTAAAAAAAGATGATTCAAAAGCAGATTTAAAAACACTGTTGATCAGAGAAGTGATTGGTGTCATGATCATTGAAGGAAGTCTTTATACCGTATCTGGTGTATGGCATTCCATGTTATCTTTGGCATTAAACCTGAATCTGGTAGGAATTTTAATGTATGCAGGACTTGCTGTAGGTATCCTGAGTGGTTTTATGATTCTTAAAATAAACAGTCGCAGAATGTTCCATGATTACCTTGCGAAAACAAAAGTTGTAGAATATGAAGAATATATGGGAGAAAATAAAAGCATTTAAATTTCCTAGGACTAGGTAAATACTTCCATGTAATTATATAAGATAAACGATATAATGATATTGTAAGAAAAGGAGGGCGCTTTTATGGAAGGCTTAGAATTACAGTGCTTTCAGATTATTTCAGCCGTAGGAACAGCAAGAAGTACCTACATTGAAGCAATTCAGGAGGCAAAACGTGGAGATTTCAAACGTGCTGAGGAACTGATCAAAGAAGGAGAACAAAACTTCAATCAGGGACACCAGGCACACGCATCCATGATTCAGCAGGAAGCAAGTGGAAATCCTGTACAGCCAAACCTGTTGCTGATTCACGCTGAAGACCAGCTTATGAGTGCAGAAGCATTCAAAATCATTGCTCAGGAAATGATCGATAATTACAAACGCATTGCAGAATTAGAAGCGAAATTGAAATAATTCCTAGTACTAGGAAAACGCTTCAAGATTATCATTTTCGAAAGAAGATATAATGAGTATGCTATGAAAGGAGATAGTCGTATGAGAAAAATCTACCTGTTCTGCAGTGCTGGAATGTCTACAAGTATGTTAGCAAGCAGTATGCAGATGGAGGCAGATATACGTGATTTGCCAATCACCGTGGAAGCATTTCCAATCAATCAAATGGGTGACATCATAAAATATGATCGTCCTGACTGCATATTACTTGGTCCACAATCTAAACACTTATACAAAGAAATGTTAGATCAGTTTGGCCATGAAGGGATCCCAATGGCAGTCATTGACTCAGAAGCATATGGCATGATGAATGGAAACAAGGTTCTCGCAATGGCTATCAAATTGATACAGCAGAAAAGTAACAAAAAAGAAGAATCATAAGAGGGTATAATGATTCTAACGAAAAAGGAGAGAAAGAGATGTTAAAAACATTAGAAAAATACTTGATGCCTCTTGCAGAGATGATTGGCAGAAACAAGTACTTAATTGCTATTCGTGATGGTTTCCTAGTATCAACTCCATTGTTGATCGTAGGTTCTATCTTCTTGTTGATTGCTAACTTCCCTATTAATGCATGGACAGATTTCATCAATAACTTCATGATTGGATCACAGTCATTAGGTGCATTATTAGGAAAACAATCTGATGCAACATTTACAATTATGGCTATCTTTGCAACTATGGGTATTGGTTACTCATTCGCAAAAGAAATGAAAACTACACCAATTTTCGGTGCTGCTGTTTCATTGATGTCTTGGTTCATCTTAATGCCATATGCTTTAACTAACTCAATCAAAGCATTATTTGATGCAAATGGTGCAGCAATGGAAGTAGCTGAAGGCATGAAAGCTACAGTTAGTGGTATTGATTTGGGATGGTTAGGTGCCAAAGGTATCTTCATGGGTATCATTTGTGCATTAGTTAGTGTTCATATTTATGCTTGGGTAGAACGTAAAGGTTGGATCATCAAGATGCCAGCTGGTGTACCTCCAACAGTTGTACAGTCATTCGCTGCTTTAATTCCAGCAGGTATCGTTATGACAGTATTCTTTGTAGTAAATATGATTTTCGTTGGATGTGGTACAGATGCATTTACATTCATCTTCACATTCTTACAGACTCCATTACTTGGATTAGGTGATACATTAGGTGCTATGATTATCGCATACATCTTCTTACACTTATTCTGGTTCTTCGGTGTTAACGGTGGTTCTGTTGTTGGTGCTGTATTCAACCCAATCCTTCAGACATTATCTCTTGAAAACTTGAATCTGTTTAAAGAAGTTGGTGCAACAGGTGGATATACAGTAGCAAATGGTGCTCACGTTATCTCTCAGCAGTTCCAGGACTTATTCGCAACATTCGGTGGATGTGGTTCTACATTATCATTATTGATCGCAATGTTATTATTCTGTAAATCTAAACGTATTACAGAATTAGGTAAATTAGCATTAGTTCCAGGTATCTTCGGTATCAACGAACCAATCGTATTCGGTTTACCAATCGTATTGAACCCAACAATTGTTATTCCATTTGTATTGGTTCCTACAGTAAACATTATCTTATCTTACTTCGCTATGGACTTCGGTTTATTCCCACCATGTAACGGTGTAAATATTCCTTGGACAACTCCAGTTATCATTTCTGGTTTCTTGGCTACTAACTGGGTTGGTGCTGCATTCCAGGCATTCTTACTTGTACTTGGTGTATTCATTTACATGCCATTCATCAAAACAATGGACAAACAGTACTTGGAAGATGAAGCAAAAGCAGTTGCTGCTCAAGAAGAAGACGATATTAGCTTAGACGATCTGTCATTTGACGATCTGTAAGATTAAAATTGTAGTATAATACAGTTGAAAGAGGTGTTTCGTAAATGAAAATTATTATGATTTATGACCAGATTCAGGCTGGTGCAGGAACAAAAGACGACAAGATGGTACCACTTGCTGCAAAGAAAGAACCAGTAGGTCCAGCAGTTATGATGGAGCCTTTCCTGAAAGAAATCGATGGACGTGTAGTTGCATGTCTATACTGTGGTAATGGTTACTATCTGGAAAACAAAGAAGAAGTAACAAGAAAGCTTGTTGCAATGGTCAACAAACTGCAGCCGGATGTGGTTATGTGCGGACCTGCTTTCAACTATGCTGATTATGCAGGTATGGCTGCTCATATTGCTACTGAAATCAATGCGAATACAAGTGTTCCAGCATTTGCTGCAATGTCAGTTGAAAATGAAGCTACAATCAATGAATATAAAGATAAAGTCATGATTGTAAAAACACCTAAAAAAGGTGGTACTGGCTTGAATGAAGCATTGAAAAACATGTGTACACTTGCAAAAGCACTGCATGAGAAAGCTGATACAACAAAATTAAAAGAAGACGTTTGCTTCTAATACATAGAAAAGGATGAGCGAAGATTGAATCGTTCATCTTTTTTTTGATTGATGAAATTCAGTTTTAGGAATATAATATATGTAAGAAAGAAAAATGTGCAAATGCACAGTTTTGTAACGAGGTGACATATGGAAATTCAAAGAGATAAATACTTGAATAAGCTAATATCTAAAAAGGATAATGGCTATATTAAAATAATAACGGGAATAAGAAGGTCTGGAAAATCATATTTATTATTTCATATCTATTATAAATATCTAAAAAGTATAGGTGTAAACGAAAATCAAATCATTAAAATAGCACTAGATGAATTAAGTAATATGCAATATCGTAATCCTTTTGAACTAGATAAATATATACACAGTTTATGTGAGAATCCAAACGAAAAATATTATATCTTCATAGATGAAATCCAGTTGGTTAGCGCAATCCAAAACCCTTATGTAGATGATGAAGAAGCTAAAATTACATTTGTGGATGTATTATTGGGTTTAATGAAAATAGAAAATTTAGATATTTATGTAACAGGCAGTAATTCAAAAATGCTTTCTTCAGATATATTAACGCAATTTAAGGATAGAGGTGATGAAGTACGCGTTTTTCCACTATCTTATCAGGAATTTTATAATGCTTTTGATAAAAAAGAAGAGGCATGGATGAATTATTTTACATATGGAGGAATGCCGCGATTATTGAGCTTTCATACACATGAAGAAAAAAGTAAATATCTAAAAGAGCTTTTTTCTAAGACGTATATTAGCGATGTAGTGGAACGAAATCAAATATCAAATGATATTGATGTTTTAGATGATTTACTAAACATTGTTTCATCAAGTGTAGGTTCACTTACAAATCCCAATAAACTATCGAATACGTTCAGGAGTGTAAAACATGTTTCTATTGGTAATCATACAATAAGTAAATACTTAGATTATTTCATAGATGCGTTTGTTTTAGAAAAAGCAATACGATATGATGTAAAAGGAAAAAAATATATAGATACACCACTAAAGTATTATTTTACAGATATAGGATTGCGCAATGCCCGATTGAATTTTAGGCAAACAGAAGAAAATCATATCATGGAAAACATCATTTTCAATGAACTTGTGCGCAGAGAATTTGATGTGGATGTTGGAATGGTAGAAGCTTATACAAATGATGAACAGGGAAAAAGGAAACGGCAACAATTGGAAATTGATTTTGTCGCAAGTAAAAACAGTAAGCGATATTATATACAATCAGCGCTAACTGTAGGATTAGAAGAAAAGCGGCAACAGGAAATCAATTCCTTCCTTAAAGTGAATGATTCTTTTAAGAAAATTGTTGTTGTGAAAGATAAAATGATACCATGGTACGATGATTTTGGAATCTTATATATTGGTATTGAGCAATTCCTTTTAGATCAGAATTCTTTAGATATCTAAATTTGAGAAGCATCTTTGCTTCTTTTTCTTTTTTTGCATAAGGAGCGTGCTATAATGAATTTTAAAAGAGGTGTAAAGGAAATATGTATAGACTAAAACTTGATACACAAGAAGAAATGAATAAACAGTTATATGAATTTAAAATACTCTTTGCATATCATTCAAACAAAATAGAGAATGAAAAAGTAAATCTTGATATTACAAGAGAAATATTTGAAAAGGGTAGTGTGACAGGATATACAGGTGATTTGAAAACATTGTTTGAAATAGAAAATCAAGTACACTGTTTTGAATATTTAAAACAATTTATCATCAAAAAATATCCTATGGATATATCTTTTATAAAAGAAGTACATTATAAATTGACAAAAGGGACTTATGATGATAGAAGATATCACATAAATAATGAAAGACCTGGTGAATTTAAAAAACATGATTATGTTACAGGAGTATATGAAGTAGGAAGTTATCCTGAAAATGTAGAGGTTGATTTACAAGATTTATTAAATGAAGTCAATGAATATCAAGGGGATGATTTTTTTACTGTATATTTCCATGCCATGTTTGAAAATATTCATGCTTTTGCGGATGGCAATGGTCGCGTGGGAAGAACCTTAATGAATTATTATTTTATGATACATGAGATAGCGCCAGTCATTATTTATGATGAAGATAAGAAACAGTATTATCAAGCATTAGAAGCTTTTGATCAAAATGATACATTGAAACCATTAAAACAACTGATACTACAACAACAGAAAAAAACATGGGAAAGAAATATAGGTGAACGTCCTAAACTACATAAGTTTATATAAATAGGAAACTTTCCTAAACACTAGGAAATATTTCCGTAAACAAAACATATAGAAACAGAGTATAATAGAATCATAGGAAATGGGAAAAATCCCATGAAACAAGGAGGCATTATATGCATAGATTAGGTATTAGTATTTATCCAGAACATTCTACACAGGAAAAAGATTTCGCTTATATGGAGCTTGCCGCTAAATATGGCTTTACTCGTATATTTACATGTTTGTTATCTGTAGATAAAGAAAAGGATGAAATTGTAAAAGAATTTAAAACATTTATGGATAAAGCACATGAATTAGGCTTTATTGTTAGTGTGGATACAAATCCACAGGTATTCAAACACTTAGGTGCTACACCAATGGATGTTTCTGTATTCCATGAAATTGGTGTGGATATTATCCGTTTAGATGGACATTTTGATGATTTCCAGGATGCATTATTAACACACAATCCATATCAAATTAAAATTGAATTTAATGGAAGCAGTGATGCAAGTGTAGATCATTTATTAAGACATGGTGCTGATAAGCACAATATGACAATTTGTCATAATTTCTATCCAGAACGTTATAGTGGTTTAGGCTGGAATGTATTCATGAACTTTAACAAAAAATGGACAGCTTTAGGATTACCTATTGCGGCATTTGTTTCCAGTAATAATACCAATACATTTGGTCCTTGGCCAGTATATAAAGGATTGCCAACTGTAGAATTACATCGTGGAAAAGCTATTGATTTACAGGTACGTCACTTCTTATCATGTGAAGTCATTGATGATATTTTAATTGGCAATGCATACGCAACGGAAGAAGAATTAAAGGCAATGTCAGAAGTAGATTTCACAAAGACCACCATTCGTATTGATACAGTAGATGGCTTAAGTGATCTTGAAAAACAGATTTTATTTGAAATGCCACATGCTGGAAGAAGTGATGCAAGTGATTATTATATCAGAAGTAGTTTACCTCGTTTCGCGTGTAGAGGAAAGAGCATTCCTGTAAGAAATCATGATGATCACATGTTCCACAGAGGAGATGTTGTTATTGTAAATGATAATCTAAAACACTATTTAGGTGAATGTGAAATTATCTTACAGGATATTGAAAACGATGGCGAAAGAAACTTTGTTGGACGTATCCCAGAAGATGAAATGATGATTCTTGATCAGATGGAATTACATCCTGATCATATCTTTGGATTCTTAAAATAATGAAAATACAGCTGATTCGATTTGAATCAGTTGTTTTTTATATATCTTGTGTTTATAAAAGGTTGTTTTATTTTTTTAATTTGTATTGAATATTAGCTACTTATAGGAAGAGGGGATACTTCATGAAAATGAATTATCTATTATTATGGAATGTGAAAGAGAAAATTTAGTAAAAGAAAATTTTGAATTACAATATATAAATGAGATTGTGGAAAAGTATCATGGTGTGATGAATCAGGTGTTGAAGGATTCTTATGAATGCAGGATTTTATTATTTTATTGACCGCTTACTGTAAATATTGACCACTTACTGTTTTTAAATTGAAAAGAATGGAAATCAGATGAATAATGATGATAGATGGAGGTCTTTTCATATGAAAAAAATAATGGTGAGTATACTTATGATCATGGTGGTTTTGAGTGGATGCAGTGTAAAAAAAGATAATATAGATAAAGTAGTAGAGAATCCTAAAGAAGATGCTGTAGAAAGTCATGGACCATTTATTGAAAGTGAAATTAAGGACATTAAGATTTTAAAAGATAGCGTTGTTTTGTCTGCCGATATATCAATGGGACCAATTAACACAAAATATTATTTTCATGCATATCAAAACGGGGTCCCAATAGAATTCTCTTTTGATAAAGATGGGGATAAAAGAATTACGCAGGAGATAACATTAACAAAAGAAAAGAATAGTTATACATTTTATATGAATGCGGGGAGCTTTAAAAAAGGAGATACAGTGAATTTTGGTTATGGAGTTGTCGTAAATCCTGATTATTTTCCTGAGATAATAGAGTTTACAAGGTTTGATATTATGAAATCTAATGTAAGTGCTATTTGCCGTGATTTTAATGTTGATAAAGATTTTATTGGAAATCAATCAGATAAAAAAATTTTAGATGATTTAGAGTGGACGGATATGAAAGTCACGGATGATAAAAATATAATAAGCTCATATGCACTGGATACAAATGAAAAAATACTTGAACAGGTGGTGCGTAATGAACCTGTGAATGATCTTATGGTGATGCACGCGAAAAAAGGAAAATTGTTTAAGATATTTTTCGTTAAGGATGGATTAGATGCAAATGCAATCATAACATTTTATATTGACCATAAGCCAGTCATGATAAAAGGTGATTATGTGGCAGGAAAACTAGATTATACCAATGAAACATTTGGTATGACAAGTTTTGAATTAGAGATACCTCAGGATGTAAAAGAAGGAAATCATACATTTTATGCAATGATTTTTACGAACAGTAATAATAGAAATCATTATGAAAATACAGAACCGCGGGTTTTGGAAGTTGAATAGCTAGTTTATGAATGTGGCATAAGGAAAAGAGGCGTAAGATTATGAATACATATCTAAAATCAGCAACAATATTATTAAGTCTGGTATTGATAATAGGTGGATGTAGTGTAAAAAAAGAGAATGTAGAAGATGATGTAGGAAATAAGATAAAAGATGAAACAAATGATCAGGGACCATTTTTAACATCAGAAATTCAAAATATAGAGATAAAAAATGATAGTGTAGCTTTACATGTAAATTTGGAAGTAGGGCCAACAAATGTAAATCATAAACTATATGCATTTCAAAATGGTATTCCTGTGGAGTTTTCTTTAGAAGAATCTCAAAAGCCTTCTTTTGTTCAGACAATAAAACCAGCTAATGAAAAAAATCAAATCACATTGTATATGAAAACAAAGGATTTTAAAAAAGGTGAAAAAATTAATTTAGGCTTTGGGATTGTGATAAATGCAGATTATTTACCTGAAGTATCAAATTTTATTATGTTTAATGATTCTATGATCCAGGCTTATGGAAAAGACTTTATCGCAGATCAGGATTATCAAAATCAGAATATAGATACGAAAGTAATGAATAATCTAAAATGGACAAGTACTGGTAAAAAAGATGAAAAAAATTTAATGCCATCCTATCTTTTAGATACGGATAAAAAAGTATTTGATGACATGTTCAGCGGTAAATCATATAATTCTGGAAAAGCAATACAAACGAAAAAAGGTGAAACATTACATATCAGCTTAACAAAAAATGGCCTTGCGCCGAATGGAACGATTTCCTTTTATCTAAATCATAAACCTTTAAAGCTTGTGGGAGGATATGATGCGGCAATACTGACTTATCCAAATGATGATTATGGAATAGCGGATTTTGATTTAATAATACCAGATGATATAGAAAAAGGTAACTACGCTTTTTATGCAATCATTGCACAAACAGAAGAAGCACAAGGATCTGGTGGAGTATATGCGTTTAAGATCTCAGATGAGCGTTTGGTACAAATTGAGTAAATTTATCCTATGACTGGAGGCTTTCATATGGAAGTAGAAATTAAAGATATAACGAAATATTATAAAAAACATATGGCTTTGGATCATGTGAATTTGTGTTTGCATCATGGTGTCTATGGCTTTGTAGGACCAAATGGGGCAGGGAAAACGACTTTAATCAATATCCTGGTAAATGTATTAGATCCTTCTGGTGGGAATATCTTTTATGATGGAAAAAATATCAAAGATGATATAGAAAGTTATCTTGATCAGGTAGGGTATCTCCCACAATATCCAAAGTTTTATGGTGATTTTACATGTGCGGAATTTTTAAAATATATGTGTGTATTAAAAGATATTAAAAAAAGTAAAATAGCTTCTAAAGTTAAGGAAGTCTTGCAGTTATGCAATTTAGAGGATGTACAAAATAGAAAAATCAAAGAATTCTCAGGCGGTATGCGACAGCGTTTAGGCATTGCGCAGGCAATCTTAAATGATCCTAAATTATTAATTTTAGATGAGCCGACAGCTGGTTTAGATCCCAAAGAGCGCATCCGATTTCGGAATGTAATTTCCAATTTATCCACTGATCGTATTGTTATTCTAGCAACTCATATCATGGAAGATGTAGAAAGTATCGCAAATGAAGTAATTTTAATACAAAAAGGAAAATTGCTGGGTTTAAAACGTACAGAGGATATGCTAGAAGAAATCAAAGGAAAAGTATGGTTGAGAAAAATCTTGCAATCATCTTTATCAGATTATGAAAACAAGTATATGATTAGTAGTATCATACATGAAAATGAATATGTTTCCATTCGATATATCAGTGATCAAGAAGAAACAGGTGCTTTATCTGTAGAACCAAAATTAGAAGAAGTATATTTATACTACTTTCAATCAGGTGAACATGTATGAAATTATTACGATATGAATGGAAGAAATTATTAAAAAGCAAACTATTTATTTTCTCGTTTATTGTATTATTTGGTGTGCATTTGTTGTATAGTTTTGTGCCATATGTAATGGATTATCATAATAATGGAGAGGTTCTTCAGATAGAAAAAAGCTTAAAACAAAAAGTGAGTGGACCAATTACAAGTGAAACATTTGAAAAAATAAATGCACTGAAACAAAAGATAAATCCCCAAGGGGAAACCAATGACACACAAGCTGATAAAATCTATCTAAATTTGATTGAAACAGAAGTGAATAATCAAATTGACTATAGCCAGCAAATGAAAGATTATTGTCAGAATATCAAAGATAATATTGTGTATTTAGAAACACATCATGAAAAAAGACAGGTCTTAAAGTATGAAAAGTTATATCAAACATATGAAGGAAGAACACTGTCTTATTACGATAATCAAAAAGGATGGGATAAGTTATTAGATAATCAAACATCAGTTATTTTTATCTTACTCATCATGATGATCACATTACCTATGGTTTACTCACGTGAAAAAGAAAGTGATATGGAACTGATTCTGTATTCCACAAAGATTGGAAATCAACAGATTCAGAGAGGGAAGCTTTATTTTACAATCAGCTTTGTGATGGTATTGGTTGTTTTGTTTTCTTTGATAGATGCGATCCTTACACTTAGTATATATGGTTTTGATGGTGCACAACTGCCTGTTTATACAAATGCGGCATATCACTTTTCCACAATGAATGTCACAATGCTTGGTTATTGGTTATATCGTGTTTTGTTTCAACTAATAGCATTATGCTGTATGGGCGTTATTATTTTGACAATATCCAGAAGAATAAAGAATCCTATGATGTCAATTATGATTACATTTGCGTTTGTATCAGGATTGTTGCTGCTGGGGGAAACAGGCTTTACAACATGGAATCCCTGTGGATTACTATATCTGAATAAAACAGTAAATGATGTCACGTGTATCACGATTTACCATCACAGCTTTTATACATATCAAATCACACTACTATTGGATGTATGTATATTACTTATGATATTCCTATATACGCGATACACACGTAGGAGGAAAAGCCTATGATGTACGAAATAAGAAAAATATGTAAACAGAAATTAATGATGATATTATTGGTTTTAATGTTTTTTGTGATGCTCATACAAAGTATCACCTTTCATCCAATACATCGATTTACACAGTCGAACAGCCAAGAGATATATGAAGAACAATTGGCTGTATATCGTGGAAAACTGACAGAAGATAAAAAGAACCAGTTTCATCAGGAGTATATGAAAATCATAGATTTAAAAACAAAACGTGATGATTTATATGATACTATCCATCAAAAATCTTATGAATTATCTGATGCATCAGTGAAAGAAATGAAGCAGAACTTAGAACAGGTGAATTCTGGTTTACTAAAGATGGAAGCATATCAAACGCTCAAAGATGAAATAGATTATGTAAAAGAAAATCCAAAAGAAAGAGAAGTTATCGATCCCATTGGTTGGAAGAGTGTTATACAAGATGATGGCCTATCCTATCCCTTGATCATTTGCCTGTTATTGATCAATATCACGCTTTTCACAATGGAATATGAAAATGAAATGCATAGCCTTACCATTAGTACAAAAAAAGGCAAGAAATATACGTTTAGAAGTAAATGTTATGCAGGATTATTATGCAGTTTCCTGTGTATTTTAATTGCTTTGTTTCTACATGATATCCCATATTTTTTACACTATGATTTTTCAGATATCTTTGCGCCCATTCACAGTGTACCTGCGTTTGCGCACATGAGCTTAAATATTAGTTGTATACAAATACTGCTCATCATACAATTGATGAAAGTCATTGGTTATTTATCCTTTAGTGTTTTGATATGGATTATATCTATTTGCCTGAAAAAGTTTATCTCTGTGTTTTCTATTTTACTGTCCACAATTTTATTAATGGACTTTTGTATTTCATTACCATATATCTATTATGTGCCATTTTCGCTGTCTTTCATGAAAGCTACTGGTTTTTTCAGAGGAAATGAACAGATTGTATTAAATAAAGGCAGTGATGGGGAATTCATTGTACAGACCTATGTAGGAGGCAATAAATTATTAGAAATCATCATGGCAATCATATGGATATTTGTGATATTATATGCTTTATACAAGGTATATCAAAGCTTTTGTAATATACATAAAAAAATAAAAATTAAGAAAAAGGTAATAGCTTTATTCATCATTTGCTTATTGAGTGGATGTAGTAACAAAGTATCAATAAAAGATACGATAAAGATGAATATTAATGATACATTCTTACCTTATCGAGATGGTGTATTATTTATTGACCAAAACAAAATCAAATATATAAATTTAAAGAACCAAGAAATAGAAGATTTTATCAAAGATACTTCTCCACAGGTATTTGAAGGACAAAAAGAAAAAATGATTGTGCAAGAAAATGTTGTCTGTTATATGAACCAACAAAATTCTTCTATTCGTCAGGGATATGATGTGGATTGTTATGATATAGACAAGCATAAAGTGAAAACAATCTATACAAGTCGTAAAGATTATCAATCAGAAATGTTGTTTGGATTAGTAAAACAATACCATGTTGGATTAGAAGATGCACCTCGTTTAACAGGTATGAGAGGAATCTTTATATATCATAACCAGTTATATTACTTTGATGAAGAAAACCATTTAATGAATGTGGATATAAATGATACTAAAAAGATAAATGTTATGCTTTCAGATTACTCAGGCAATGGAATTTTAGATGGTGATAATTTTTATTACATCAGTACGACATTGGATTTAAAAAAATATGATTTATCTGAAAGAAAGTCGACGATCATATCAAAAGATTTTGTATCACAAGTATCGTCATACAATAATACATTATATTTCACGACATTAAATAAAAAAGGTGTCTTTACATATCATGATGGAAAAATTGAACATATCATAAAAGAAAATGTACGTTTGATAGCAGTCAATGATTCCTACATTTATACACAGGATATAAATGGTGTATGTGTGATTTATGATAAAACAACACATCAACAGGTAAAAACTGTATCTATATCTTTTGACGTAATACAAGGAATAAATGATATTGTGTTAACATCGGAAACAGTTGAAGGAGTACAGACGATATTTCAATACGATGGTTTATTAAGTCATAAAATAAAGCTGATGTCTAATTGATATCAGCTTTTCATTACTCACTTACCATTCTTATACGCTCTATTTTATGTATCAAAACATCTTTGTTCTTACGCATATCCACATAGAGAAATAGCATATTCAATATGAATAATATAATGCTTATGGAAAAAGCTTGAGAAATATTCAAAGCAGTAAAAACAAAATAACTAATACATGATATGATCATGGATGTAATTACCGCAATGAGGAAAAATCTAAAAAAATAACCTTGATTAGTGATAGATTGAAAATAAAGGTCCCAGCTTTTTTCATCCATATGGGACAAACCTTTCTTTATATAAAATGACAGTAATATAAAGCCAATTAATAAAAAGCGCGTCACTATCATAAAAACAAACATCAAGAAACATAAACGTATCATAAAATCACTTCCTTATTGATATCTATTATAAACGATACAGTTACTGTAGAGTCAAGATTAATCTTCAATTTCAATGGTTATTTCGCTAACATAATCTTCGATTGTATGAATAGCGAAGTCATTTAATCCAGTTTCAAAAGCATATTTACCAAGTTTGATATGATGAGCATCCGCATAAGCAATGATATCTTCATAAAAAGCTGGAATTTGATTCCAATCACCTTTGATATAAGCACAAAGATAATATCCTTTAGGACGAATCATTACAGATTTGGATTTTAAGGATTTCTTAATAGGAAGATAAAGTCCATCATATGCATCGTATTCATGATTTCTTATTTTATTTAATGCAATATAACTACCATATCCGATAGAATTTCCTTCGGAAATATTCAACTCTAATAATTTTTGCGCAATCGTATCCAATTGGTCGTCACGAAAGGAAAATGGTGTTGTGAGTATGATTTCTTTGTTTCTTTGTTCCACGCGGATTTCTCTGTCATGAATCTGTTCACTGATTAGAAGCATTTTTAAGCGTTTTTGTAGTATTTCCCGTGTTTGTTTTAATTGCTGGATCTGTTGATCAATCATGGCAATTTTATCATTAGCGATGGATTTAAATCCTTCACTACTAGGGTGTTTTAGATAATCAGCAATTTCATCAAGACTCATATGTAAATCTTTCAACATTAATATAAATTGAAGCTCAATGCTTTGCGATTCTGTATAATAACGGTACTGATTATCTCCTTTATGTTTTGGAGAAAATAAGCCAATATCATCATAATAATGCAGTGTGCGTTTATTAATGCCATGTAGTTTCGCAAATTGCGCTGTTGTATAATAGGTGTTTGAATGATACATGAAAGTACCTCCTTGACTTTACAGTAACTGTATACTTTAAGATAAGTATACATGATAATTTCATGTAAGAAAAGGAGTATGTTTATGAACAAAATTACGTTACGAACAATACAGAAAAAAGATTTTTCAAGAATTCAGAAAATGATTAAGCAGGCATGGAAATACGAAGAAATGAGCAGCCCTAAAACAGCAGATCATATGGCAAAAGCATTTTTAAGCAGTTGTTTATGTAATCAGACATTTACAGCTGTTGCGGTGAATGCACAGGATCAGGCAATTGGTGTTATTATGGGAAATGATAGAAAACATCATCATTGTCCTTTGAAATATCGTATCCGACAGATACAATCCATCTTGTCTTTGTTTCTACATAAAGAAGGAAGAAGAATTGCTATGATGTTTAAAGATATCAGCACAATTGACAGTGAATTATTGAAAGAAAGTAAAATGGAATATGATGGAGAAATTGCTTTTTTTGTTATGGATGAAGCATATCGTGGAAAAGGTATTGGTAAACAATTGTTTACTGAACTTCAAGAATATATGAAAAACGCAAATGTGGAAAAGTACTTTCTGTACACGGATACAAGCTGTAACTATCCTTTTTATGAACATCAAGGATTGATTCGCAGAGGAGAAAAGAAACATGCATTTCATATCAATGGACAAAAGGTAATAATGTCCTTTTTCATCTATGATAATTTGAATGATCTATAAATAACTTGAACAACTTGCAGTTATGTGCGAAACACAATAAACATGAATATAAAAGTTATCTAATAATAGACTTTGGTAATGTATCAAATGAAATTATTGATTTATTTGAAAATGAAAGTAGTAATTTGGATTTTTTCTTTATTAAGCTATCAGCATATTATGGTATTCAATTTTATGAAAGAGATACACTAATTGTATTTGATGAAGTACAACAATTTCCACGCGCTAGACAATTGATTAAATATTTAGTAAAAGATGGGCGATATGATTATATTGAAACAGGTTCTTTATTGTCATTAAAACGAAATGTGAAAGACATTATAATACCATCAGAAGAAGAACACATTCGATTATATCCATTAGATTTCGAGGAATTTTTGTGGGCATTAGGTGATAAAACGACCACTCCATTTTTAAAACTCTGTTTTCAAGAAAAAAAGCCATTAGGACAGGCTATGCATAGGAAAGTTATGAATGATTTTAGACAATATATATTAGTTGGTGGAATGCCCCAGGCTGTTAATGAATATGTGAAATCAAAAAATTTCGCAAACGTAGATAAAATCAAAAAAAATATCTTGACCTTATATAGAAATGATGTAAGTAAGTTTGCTACTGGTTATGAAAATAAAGTACTGATGATTTTTGATCATATTTCTGGTCAATTATCAAAAAAGGAGAAAAAATATAAGATATCTTCTATTCGTAAAGGCGCAAGATTTCGCGATTATGAAAATGCTTTTATGTGGTTAAATGATGCAATGATTGTGAACTCTTGTTATAATTGTACAGATCCTAATGTGGGGTTTGCATTAAGCATTGATTTTAGAACAAGAAAATGTTATTTGGCCGATACCGGATTGCTGATAAGTCAAACATTCATGGATAACGATTATACGAGTAATGATTTGTATAAAGCTGTCTTATTTAATAGATTGAATATCAATGAAGGCATGCTCATGGAAAATGTTGTTGCTCAAATATTAAGAACAAATGGTCATAAATTATACTTTTATTCAAGAGTGGATGTAGATCATCGAGAAAATCATATGGAAATTGATTTTGTAATTAGTGATGGAAGAAAAATATATCCTATAGAAGTAAAATCTTCCATATATAAAAAACATAGTTCATTAGATAAATTTAAAACTAAGTTTGGTAAGCGTATAGGAACATCATATATTTTATATCAAAAAGATCTTATGATTAGAGATGGTGTAGTACACCTACCGATTTACATGGCAATGTTTTTATAATTTATATAAAAGGTTTTTGATTTTCTATGTCAAAAACTTTTTCTTTTTCTTACTATCCATGATATTATGAGAGTAAGGCAGGTGGTGCATGTGATTTTTCAAGAGGATATAAATGCTATCTTTTCACATCGCTATGATCAGGGAGCAGATCTATGGACAACACCAGATCATAAATTATTAAAAGGAGCGCCATTTACAACCTTGGAATGTGCAACATATCTTATTGAATTAGGTATGTCACAGAATGATGAAATCATAAAACAACTTGCGGAATTGATTTTTTCTGTATGGAAAGAAGATGGCCGATTTCGTATTTCGCCCAATGGGGGTATCTATCCATGTCAAAGTGCGTTAGCCTGGCAGGTATTATGCAGAATGGGATATGCAAGTGATGAACGTTTAATAAGAACTTGTACATATTTCCTAAATACACAAGAGGATGATGGTGGTTGGATTTGTAAGAAATATAGCTTTGGCAAAGGTGAGGAAACAATGTTTTCTACGCCTTATACAACTCTTTTGGTGTTAGATGCACTTCGTTTTTATGATATAGATTCTTTGGTGGTAAATAGAGCAGTTGATTTCTTATTAAATCATTGGAAAATAAAAAGACCAATTAGCCCATGTCATTATGGGATTGGTACATTATTTATGCAGGTAGAGTATCCATTTCGTGGATATAATATATTCTATTATGTATATATTTTATCTTTTTATGAAACGGCTATTAAAGATTCGCGTTTTAAAGAAGCATTTGAGGCATTGTCATCAACATTACAAGATGGAAAAATCGTTGTTCAGCGAGTAGTACCAAAACTGGCAAAGCTATCTTTTTGTCAAAAAGGTAAAATAAGTGAACTTGCGACAAAGCATTATTTAGAGATTGTGGAAAACTTAAAGGGAGATAGAAAAAATGAAGCTAGTATATGATATATGTATGGGTTTAAGTATTGGGACATGCATTGGTATTTGTATAGGATTATTTAGAAAAACAAGATATAAGCATTATACACCAGAGCGTTTAGAAAAAGCGAAGCGAATGTCAGCTTTCATGCTACAAACTTTAAAATATGTAACATTGACATGCTTGGCATTGGGACTGATATGGTGTGTTTATTTCCTTGTATTGGCAATGATGAAACCTGAACTTGCGGATTACGCAGATAATATGTCAGAATTAATTGTATCTGTATTAACTGTGATTTCTATTATTTTTGCGTTCTTTGAATTTATAAGAAGAAAGGATTAGTAATGATCATGAACAATGAACTAATAGAGCATTTAGAAATGATACATACCACCCCTATGGGAGAAGTACGTATCAAAAAGAATTTACAGATATCCTGTGATGATACTGTGGAGTGGTGTAAACAACAAATAATGAACATGGATACCAGATTTGAAAGAAAAGGAAAAAACTGGTATGTCTATATCAAACAAGGCATCCTTACCATCAATGCCAGTGCTTATACAATTATCACAGCACATCCTTATAAGTAAAAATGTGTAATTCATTTTGAAATACACATTTTTACTTATGATTTATTCTTTTTTTAATTCTTCATTACGCCATACACGACATTGTGCAATCTTGATTCTTGGATCAAAGCCTTCTTTTACACCCATGTTTGACAACAACGTACATGGAAATACATCACATTGACCACAATGATCAAGATGTTTAGATTCAACACAGGATTTCACTTCACAAACACCGCCCCAAAATGGCTTGTCCATATGGATACATCCTCGACAATGTACAGCTTCTTTACGTTCACATAAATCACAACGAACGCCACATCTTGATGAAAACATATGCTCACCTCCTCAATACTTAGATGATTGTGAAGCTAAAAAGATGCGGGTAGTTAGTAAATTATTTGTTTTTTACAAAATCTATCAAATTTGTATACCAGGAATCTTCAGGATATTGTACCGGCATTTGACGATAATAAGCCAAAAGTTTTTCATGAATATCTTTTTGATAGGAGTGATCCTTTTCACGAAATTCCTGAGCAGAGAAGGTCATCTTTAACTGATGCTGTAGTTTTGAACGCTTTTGCGCAAAATCAATCCATGCCTGACAATGACAAGGATTTTCTTCTTTCATAAACATACAATGATTTGCAAAAAAAGAAGATAAATTCATTCTAGCACGATAGCGTAAACCTTTTACCGCAGACTCACTTATATCCATTAATAATGCAGTTTCTTCAATTGTGCAGCCAAACATATCCGATAAAGAAAAAGCCATGCGCTGTAGTATGGTTAATTTCCTTACCATACTCAAAAAACATCCATTACGAAGGTTCTCTATTTCTTTAGATACACTAACTTCCATGACGCCATCGATTTCTTCCTCATGAAAATATATGCCATCTGCCTCTAGTTCCTCAATAGATTCCATTGGCCTTTCTTTACGCATCATCATACGATATTCATTGATACAGATTTTTTTCAAATAGGCATGTAGATAGGTCACATTAACCAATTGATCCTGATGCTTCATCACCTGTAGCCATGTTTGTTGAACAAGGTCCTTCGCAATATCTGGATGCGCAGACAAATACATTGCATAGCGATACAGATAAGCTTGATTTTCTTGTATGATTTTTTCTAATTCCATAAGAACACCTCTTAGCTTTAGTGTATCAGCTGATCATAAATATTACAATCATTATCCTTCATTTCCTAAGACTAGGAAATGCTTTTCAACAGGTGCATAGAAAAATGCGTTATAATAACAATGTAAGTAAAGGCAGGAATATGTCCTGTATAAAAGAAAGGTAGGTATTTACTATGTGGGGTATGATCGCAACTTGGAGAATGGCTTTAGAAGGAGTTACAAAAGGATGTGACTTGCTGAAAGAAAATGGTGATGCAGGTGACGCTATTGAAACAGCAATTAAAGAGGTAGAGGACTTCCCATTCTATAAATCAGTAGGATATGGTGGACTTCCAAATGAAGAAATGGAAGTTGAATTGGATGCTGCTTATATGGATGGAACAACAT
The DNA here is from genome assembly GCF_003434225.1 of Absiella sp. AM29-15. Taxonomy (NCBI): domain Bacteria; kingdom Bacillati; phylum Bacillota; class Erysipelotrichia; order Erysipelotrichales; family Erysipelotrichaceae; genus Amedibacterium; species Absiella sp. AM29-15. The sequence continues at coordinate 3,046 of NZ_QVFL01000011.1, read as the reverse complement.
TTGATTTAGGTGCAGTTGCTGCTGTAAAGGATTTTGCTAATCCAATCAGTATTGCACGTCGTTTAAGTAAAGAAAAAGTAAACAATCTGTTAGTTGGAGAAGGTGCTGAAAAATTTGCACACAAAGAAGGTTTTGAACGTAAAAATATGTTAACTGACCGTGCAAAAATCCACTATAAAAACCGTGTAAAAGAAGTACAAGAATTGGAATTAAAACCATATAGTGGACATGATACAGTTGGTATGGTTGCATTAGATAGCAATGTACATATGACTGCTGCAACAAGTACAAGTGGTTTATTCATGAAGAAAAAAGGTAGAGTTGGTGACTCTCCAATCAGTGGTTCAGGTTTCTATGTAGATAGTGAAATCGGTGGTGCAAGTGCAACAGGTCTTGGAGAAGACTTGATGAAAGGCTGTATTTCTTATGAAATCGTTCGTTTAATGGGCGAAGGAATGCACCCACAAGAAGCTTGTGAAACAGCTGTAAATAAATTAGACAAAGAATTGATTCGTCGTCGTGGAAAAGCTGGTGACTTATCATTAATTGCTATGAACAATAAAGGTGAATGGGGATGTGCAACAAACATTGAGGGATTCTCATTTGTTGTTGCGACAGAAAAAGAAGCGCCAACAGTTTATCTTGTAACTCGTGATGAAAACGGAAAGAACCACTTTGAAGTAGCTAGCAAAGAATGGATGGACAACTATATGGCTACACGTACTGCACCATTGGTGGAAAAATAATGGAACAAAAGATTATTGCTCAGGTAGAATCTAATCGTGATTCTATGATTGAAGATATCCTGAAAGTTGTTCGTATTGACAGTGTGGAAAGTGAAGCATTACCCGGCAAGCCATTTGGAGAAGGCGTGGCTGCAGCTTTAGACATGGCACTATCTATTGCGGATACATTAGGATTTGAAACAAAGAATATCGATGGCTACATGGGATATGCACAATATGGTGAAGGGGAAGACTATGTAGGAATCATTGGACATTTAGATGTTGTACCAGTCGGGGATGGTTGGAAACAGCCACCTTTCAGCGGATACGTAGATGAGAACGGCCGCATTTTCTCAAGAGGAATCCTCGATAATAAAGGCCCTGTCATGAGCTGTTTATATGCATTATATGCAATTAAACAATTACAAATCAAATTATCAAAACCTGTACGAATTCTGTTTGGTACAGATGAAGAAACAGGATTTAAAGATCTGGAATATTATTTAAGTAAAGAAAAACCTCCTGTTATGGGATGGACACCAGACTGTAAATATCCTGTCGTGTATGGAGAAAGAGGTCGTGCAACCGTTATGATCTCTACAGATGATACACAAATGAAAGAATTCTTTGACTTTGTGAATACATATTTCTTACAGAGTAAAGATAATGGAGATCGTTTGGGCATCAATTTTGAAGATAAAGAATTTGGTGTTATGCAGATGCGTGGATACAAGTTGCACAAGGAAGAAAATAAAGTGTGTTTTGATGTGACATTAAGCTATCCAGGTGTTGTGACAATCGATGAAATCATTACGCAGATACAAAGCAAAGCAGGAAATCTGGAAGTAAGCTTAACAAGCAATATGAATCCGGTACATTTTGAAAAAGACTGCTTCATGGTAAAATGTTTACAAGATGCTTATGAAGAAGTAACCGGTATGGATGGTACACCAGTGACAACCACTGGTGGAACTTACGCAAAAATGATGCCAAATATCGTACCATTCGGTCCAAGCTTCCCTGGACAAAAGGGAATTGGACATAATCCAAATGAATGGATGGATATCGAAGATTTGATGACAAATGCCAAAATCTATGCTTTAGGTATCTATAAACTGGCAAAATAGCGAGGTAAATTATGGAAAGAATGATAGAAATCTGTTGCGGAAGCTATTATGATGCATTACAGGCATATAAAGGCGGCGCAAAAAGAGTAGAATTAAACAGTGCTTTACACTTAGGAGGGTTAACACCAAGTGTGGCAGCTTTACGTTTAACAAAAGAAAATACAGATGTTAAAGTCATCACAATGGTAAGACCACGTGGTGCAGGCTTCTGTTACAACGAAGAAGACTTTGCAGCTATGGTTATGGATACAGAAGTCATGCTGGAAAACGGTGCAGATGGTATTGCATTTGGTTGTCTGGATGAAGCGGGAAACATCCATATAGAACAGACAAAGAAAATTATTGATATTATCAAAAAAGCAGGAGGAGAAGTTGTTTTCCATCGTGCATTTGACTGTACAAGCGATCCTTATAAAGCAATGGAAACATTAATTGCATTAGGCGTAGATCGTGTATTGACCAGTGGTTTAAAACCTAAAGCAATGCAGGGTAAGGATTTAATCAAAGAACTACAGGAAAAATATGGTGATAAAATTGAATTATTAGCAGGAAGTGGAATGAATGCAGGCAATGCAAAAGAAATGATGGATTATACAGGCATTTATCAAGTACACTCTTCTTGTAAAGACTGGTTACATGATTCAACTACTTCATTAGGGGATGTAAGCTACTCCTATGCAGAAGGTGAACACGCTGATGATTATGATGTCGTTAGTAAAGAACTGGTAGAAAAATTAGTAAGCAGTATATAAATACATATTTAAATAAACAGCATGAGCTAAAATGTTCGATAGCCATGCTGTTTTCTTATGAAAAAAGGCTGAAATTTTGTCTTTAAAATACCATTCTATATTCTTTTAAGGTATAATAAAAGAGTCGCTTTAGATATATAAAAAAGGAGAAAGTATACAGCTAAAAACTGTTGAAAGGAGTAAATCGAGAGGGAATTATGAGTTTGTTTAAAAAGAAGGATAGTAATAAGAAAAATTCAAATGAAAGAATCATTGTGAAAAGTGGGAAAAATGATTATCGAAGTTATCCAAAACCTGGTACGTTACTCAAAATGGATTTACAAAAAGATGACGCAGGTAAATGTAAAACAGAAAACTAGACAAGGAAAGATAGTGAATGACTATCTTTTTTTTGCGAAAAGTAATGATTTATTTTAAGATTTCAGAAAAAAATATAAGAATT